>DAORRV010000025.1:0-39454 GCA_035443185.1 Ignavibacteria bacterium
CAAGGTCAAACTTCCCTACTCTCAGTCTTCGCAGTGTTTTCAGATATCCGCCAATTCCGAGTCTTTCCCCAAAATCATTTGCAATTGTTCTTATGTAAGTTCCTTTACTGCTGCTGATCTTAAAATAAATTTCAGTTTCGCTTAATCTCTTTACTTCAAAATCAGTTATGATAATTTTCCTCGGCTCGCGTTTTATTTCTCTGCCTTTGCGGGCAAGTTTGTAAAGCGGTTTGCCTTTATGTTTAATTGCTGAATACATCGGCGGGATCTGCTCTGTCTCTCCGAGGAATGTATTTCTCACATTTTCGATCTGCTCATCTGATACATCAAATTTTTCTGCAACATTCTCTTCCTCAGTTTCCGTGTCAAAACTTTTTGTCACTGCGCCAATCCGTATTGTTCCTTCATACTCTTTATCATATTCAATGATCTCATTAATAGTTTTAGTTTTCTGATCTGTGCATAAGATCAGCAGACCTGTTGCTCTTGGATCGAGCGTACCTGAGTGTCCGATCTTTTTTATGGAAAAATTTCTTTTAAAGATCCTCACTACATCAGCACTTGTCAGATCCAGAGGTTTATCGGCTAAAATTATTTTATTGGAAAATTCACTGAAGGGAAGTTCTGTAGATTCAGAATTCATTTATTGTTTTTATTGTGGAAGTTCTTAATCTGAGTCAGGTTCAGAGTCAGATTCAAATTCAGATTCCGGAGCTCTGTCCTTATTAATACTTTTGTCTTTTTCCTGAGTATCATTTATAAGCTTCTGGATTTTATCTGCATACTCAATTGTATCATCATGATAAAAAAACAATTCAGGCATATATTTCATTACTATAATTTTTGCAAGTAAATATCTTATGTGCTTCTTTTTGGTTTCAATCTTTTCGAGACATTCATCGATCGGAATCTGATTTCCGAGGAAGCTGAGATAAATTTTTGCCATCTTTAGATCAGGCGTAACTATTACTTTTGAAACTGTTACAAGTCCAAGTCCGCCAATCTCCGACAGATCTTTTGACATTGCTGTATTTAATTTGTTCTTTATTTCCTGTGCTACTTTCTCAGTTCTTACTGACATGCTAATATACTTTTACTTTTTCTCTTTTTATAAAATCTAAATTAAATCTATTGAGGTGTCACAAGTTTCCTCTTTGTTTCAACTACTTTATATGCTTCTATTATATCGCCTATCTTTACATCATTAAAATTCTCAAGACCAATTCCGCATTCATAACCTGAGTCAACTTCTTTTACGTCATCCTTGATCCTTTTCAGTGAAGAGATACCTCCTTTGAAAATTTCAAATCCGTCTCTCAAAAGTCTTACCTTATTATTCCTGTTGATCTTTCCATCCTGCACATAACATCCTGCGATATTTCCGATCTTTGGAACTTTGAATACTTCTCTGATTTCTACTGTTGCTGTCACTTCTTCAGAAATGTCCGGAGCAAGCATACCTTCAAGAGCATTTTTCACTTCGTCTATCAGGTTGTATATGATATTGTATAATCTTACATCAATATTATTTTTCTCAGCAAGTTTTCTTGCTTTCAGATTTGGTCTTACATTAAATCCGATTACAATTGCATCTGATGCTTCTGCAAGAAGGATATCAGATTCACTGATAGAACCAACTGCTTTATGTATCACATAAACTTTTGTCTCATTTGTAGTAAGCTTATGAAGTGAATCCGCAAGTGCTTCTGCTGATCCATCGGTATCTGCTTTAAGAATAATTTTTAATTCAACTCTCTTACCTTCCTGTATCTGTTTGGAAATGTCATCAAGCGTAACAAACTTCACCTGTCTGAAATCCTGTTCCCTCTTAAGCTGCTGTCTCTTCAATGAAAGATTCTTTACATCTTTATCAGATCCAAGTACAACAAAAGTATCACCTGCCTGCGGGACACCGTCAAATCCAAGTACTACAACCGGTGATGACGAAGTCGCTTCTTCTATCTTATGTTCTCTTTCGTCAAACATGGCTTTTACTTTACCGCTGTAAACACCTGCTATAAAAGAATCACCGACTCTTAATATTCCTTTCTGAACAAGTACAGTAGCAATAGGTCCTCGTCCCTTGTCTAACTTGGCTTCCAATACAACACCTCTTGCAGTTTTTTTCGGATTGGTTTTAAGTTCAAGCAGTTCAGCTTCTAATAGAATTTTCTCAAGTAACTGATCAATGTTCATTCCCATTTTCGCAGAGATCTCAACTGATTGGTACTTACCGCCCCACTCTTCCACCAATACATCTTTTTCAGAAAGTTGCTGTCTGATTCTGTCAGGATTTGAATCCGGCTTATCGACTTTATTTATTGCAATGACAATCGGTACATTTGCTGCTCTTGCATGATTTATAGCTTCAATGGTCTGAGGCATTACACTATCATCAGCTGAAACTACAAGCACAACTATATCCGCAGCCTGTCCGCCTCTTGCTCTCATAGCTGTAAATGCTTCGTGTCCGGGAGTATCAAGGAAACTTATTTCTTTTCCCGAATCCATATGAACTTTATAAGCACCGATATGCTGAGTAATACCACCTGCTTCACCTGCCACTACATTTGTTTTTCTGATATAATCAAGAAGTGATGTCTTACCGTGATCCACATGTCCCATGATTGTAACCACAGGAGCTCTGTCAATAAGATCTCCTGGCATATCCGGTTCTTCTTCAATAGCTTCCTCTTCATAATCTTTCAGGAATTCAATTTTAAATCCAAAGTCACTGGCAATCAATTCTATAATATCCTGTTCAAGTCTCTGATTTATGGAAACCATTATTCCGAGTTTGAAACAATTTTTTATGATCTCATTCGGATCAATGTTCATCAGGTTTGCAAGCTCTGCCGTAGATAAATATTCATTTACCTTTATAATATTTTTTGTTGCTTCTTTTTGCTCAAGTATTTTTTTCTCTTCCTCGATCCTCTCTTTTTTCTTTCTCTTTCTGGCGATACTTCTTGCTGATGTTCCGGTATCTCCTTCTATCTTTGCATAAGTATCTCTGATCGCTTCATCAATTTCCTTTTGAGTGGCATCTTTAACTCTGTGCCCTTTTTCTAATTTGACTCTTCTTTTTCTTTCTGATTCGGTTTCGAATTTCTTTTTATCCCTGTCTTTTTTATCTCTGAACTTTCTGTCTTCAAGCAGTCTGCCTGTTACATTTCGTTTTACAAAACCTTCTTTTTTAACTTCTTTTTTTGGATCTGTGGAAGCAGTAGTTTCAGGTTTTTGAAAAGATTTTTGTTTCCTCTTTTCTTTTAAAACCTGATCCATTGTTATTTTTTCAGTAGGTTTTCTTTTTTTGAATTTATCAAAAGGCTTTTTAAAAGTTTTTACCGGTCCGGTCTTTCTATCACCCGGCTTTTCAAAAGGTTTACTTTCTACAGGCTTAGGTTTATTGTCTATCTGCTTTGGTTTATTATCTATCTGCTTTGGTTTATTATCTATATGCGTTGGTCTATTATCTATTTGTGTTGGTTTATTATCTAAATGCGTTGGTTTGCTCTCAATAGTTTTGACTGCAGGAGCAAAAGGTTTCTTATCAGTTTTTTGTTTTAATGAATCTGCCTTTTTGGCTGCTCTTTTTTCTTTATCCCTTTTTTCCTGATCTTTTAAACTCTTTTCTCTGTCTTTATAAGCAAGTATTTCCTGTTTTCTTCTTTCATCTTCTTTAGCTCTTTGCTCTTCTTCTATAACTTTTTTTAATCGTTCCTTTTCCTCTTCGAGTCTTTTTTCTTCATTACCTTTCTCGATCTTTTCCTGAGCATCTGATAGTTCCACATGAAATTTTTCTACAAATTTCACAGACTTTTCCATCTTCTTATCTTCAAGCTCTATCTCTTTCCTGAAGTTAGAATATACCTTGCTCACAGTCTCATCATCCAATGCAGTATTAATAGATGCTTCTATTCCTACCGTCTTAAGATAATCGATTATGACATCTTTCGATACTTTTATTTCTTTTACTAATGCTATTACTTTTTTCATATAATGTTAAAATTTTTACCGGGACAAAATTCTGATCCCGGAAATTCCGGTTATGCTCAGTCGACCGTTTAAATCTGTTAATATCTATTTATTTCATTGTACTCTTTAATTTAAATTGCTGAAATTAATTTTCTATTCCAGATTTTTTTATAACTTTTTTGAACCAAAGTTTATCGGAATGAAAGAAAGTTAGAGCCTTATTCTTTTTCCTTTGTCTCTTCTTCTTCAGCAGCATCCTCTTCCGCATCCAGTTCGTCTTCATCTAATTTGTCTGCATCTTCAAGCTCTTCATCAGTTGCTTCTTCTGAATCTTCTGCATCTTCAAGACCTTCTTCTGTTTCTTCAATTTCATTCTCCTGCTCGTCATTCTCATCAGCGTCTTCCTCAGCATCATCTGTATCTTCATCTGAATCTTCTTCTTCAGTTTCTTCTTCATCAGCTTTTTCATCTGCTTCGTCTTCAGCATCTTCATCTGCTTCATCTTCAGCATCTTCTCCAGATTCATCTGTATCTTCATCATCTACTTCATCGTTCACATTTTCGTCAAGTTCATTTTCATCAATATCTTCTTCATCTTCAACCTCTTCTTCAGCTTCTCTTACTACATCTATCTGATATCCGGAAAGTCTTGAAGCAAGCTTAATATTCTGTCCGCTCTTTCCAATGATAAGACTTATCTGATCTTCATCTGCATATATTTTTGCGATCTTATTTTCATTATCAAGATAAATATCATTAAGTTTTGCAGGAGATAAAGCTCTTGCAATATATAATGCCGGATCTTCTGTATAATTTATTACATCAATATTTTCATTACTTAATTCTCTTACAATAGAGTGAATTCTGATTCCCTTCATCCCTACACATGCGCCTACTGCATCTACTCTGTCGTCATTAGAAATTACTGAGATCTTTGCTCTTTCACCAGGCTCTCTTGCAATTCCTTTTATTTCTATAATGCCGTCATAAATTTCAGGGATCTCGAGTTCAAATAATTTATCAAGAAACTGTTCATCAGCTCTGGATACTATGATGAGCGGCGGACCTGACTGTCTTTTTTCAATACTCTTAATAATTGCTCTTGTAGTATCACCTTTCTTATATTTTTCTTTAGGTATCTGTTCGCCTTTTGGGAAAATGATTTCATTACCATTATGAATCAGAAGTATCGAAGTCGGTTTGATCTGATAGATCTCTCCTACTACAATTTCACCAACCTGATCTTTATAAGCATTGTAAGTGATTTCTTTTTCGATCTCTCTTATCTTTTGATTAAGATTCTGTTTCAGATTTATCACCATTCTTCTGCCAAATTGTTCGATCGGTATTTCTTCAGCAAAGTCATCCCCAATCTGAAAATCTTCTCCTGCTTTTTCTTTAGCAGTCTCAACATCGATCTCTATTCCTTCATCCATCACTTCTTCTACCACTACTTTATAAAGGAATATCTCAATTACGCCTTTATCCATATTTACGACGACATCAAAGTTTGCTTCGGGTCCATATTTCTTTTCCATCATTTTATTGAACGAGTCCTTTATCACACTTGAAAGTATGTCTCTGTCAATGTTTTTTTCTTTCGCCATTTGTGAAAAGGCTTCTACTATATCCGATTTCATATTATGCTGCTGATTTTTATTATTTTAAAATTTTAATTTAATTCTTGATTCTTTTATATCGCTGAAATTTATTTCACGGTATTCTGTCCGTATTTTTTTTAAACCTTTTTCTTTTATCGAGCTCTCCACACCGATCTTATTTTCATCCTCAGAGATCAGTGTAAGTTTACCGGTCAACTGCTCATCATTAATAAGAATGATCTCCAGATCCCTGTCCTTATGTTTCAATAACTGCCAGATAAATTTAAATGACCTTTCAGTTCCGGGGGATGAGATAACCATTTTAGAGATATCCATCAATACAACTTTCTCTTCAATGATATCATCAAGCTCATGATTTATCCTTACCAGCTCGTCTATGTTTATGCCCGTCTTATTATCCACAAATATCTCAAGTACCTTAGTCCCTCGCTCACCTCTCAATGCGTAATCAATTATCTTATATTCAGATTTACTGAAATAATTTTCAGCAATTTCCTTAATTTCAGTTTCCATTTTTTGTAAAAAAAAAGTGGGTTCGACAAACCCACCAATATATATTCATTTTAAATGCCTGACAAAATACTTTTTATATGATAAAATTTCAAGGCAGAGATGAAAAAGCAATTAAAAATTAAAAATTACGAATTAAAAATTTAGAATGGTAATTTAGAATGGTAATTTAGAATTAATTATTTAGAACCTGAATACCTATCAAAATGGTAAAAAAATTTTGGCGAATTTTCAAGAAAAAAATCTAAACTTTTAATAGCACGATTTTAAATAATTCACAATTAATTTCCCCTTAAAAAAGGCTGTCTCAAAACACTATTTTTACCAATAAGTCACAAAGACACAAAGAAAAAAACTTTTAAAAAAGAATGCTTTGCGTCTTTGTGTCTTTGTGGTATTAATTAGAATACTTCTTAAGCATAAGTATTTAATGAAACTCCGTTTCGTAAAAGTTCTTTTAATAGAAATGGCCTATACAGTATCTAAAACTTTTTCATTCAATTTAATTTTTAATAGAACCCGATATAAAATTGAAATTACATATGCATTTAATTATTTTGAACGCATGAAAAAAGCAAAGATCTCAATTACTAATCCCAAAACTTCCAAAAGAAATGAAGCTGTTAAATCTTATGAAGGATTCGACAAACAAACCAACCTGCAAGGATTTTTAAAATATACTGTTTATTTTATTCTGACAGCACTTCCTGTTTATCTTGCATACAACTATTACGCGAATGCACTTTTAATAAATGGATACAACAGTTTTCAGCTTGATGACGGCTGGATTCATCTGACCTTTGCAAAAAATCTCTCTGAGTATTTTAGTTTTTCATATTACAAAAATGAAATGGTCACCGCCGGTTCGACTTCTCCATTATATACATTTATTATTGCTGCCGGGTTTTTTATTACGGACAATGAAATGATCCTGAGTTATGTAATTGGTGTTTTGTTTTTTGCCATGGCAGCTTTTGTGATATTCAGATTATGTATGCATGACTTTAATAAGGACCTACTTGCTTCACTGGTCTGCGCCGGATTATTCATATTAGACAGGAACATGAATTTCATTTCTCTTTCAGGTATGGAGACGACTATGTATGTTTTCATTTTGCTGCTCGGTGCTTATTTATATAAAACAAAAAAAACATATTCTCTCGCTGTCATTTTAGGACTTGTGATCTGGTCACGTCCGGACGGGGTTGCTTTCATTGCAGCTGTAGCTGTCGATATAGCTATTGCATTGTTCTATTTTAAAAATGAAGAAATCAAAAAAGTTTACAATAAAGAAAAGCTTTTAAAAATGTCCCTGATCTTTTTTGTAATTGCCGGCGCATATTTTCTTATGAATTATTTGATAGCCGGTACATTTTTTCCAAATACTTATTCAGCAAAAATAGCATATTTTTCAGATATAGATAAAAAATTCAGTTATCTCACCGAGAAGGTATATCCCTTTTTTTCCAACCTCAGCTATTCTTTTTTTGTCGCAGGATTTTTATTTTCAGTAATAATATCCGTATACAACCTAGTAAAAAAGAGAACATCTGAAAATCTTTTATATATTTTATTCATCTTATTTTTTCTGTCTCTGTACATGATCAAGCTTCCCGAAATAAACAGATTCGGGAGATACATCATGCCTTTGATTCCATTTTTTATATTATTATCAATTTCGGGTTACAGGGAAATTCTAATTATCATAAATAAATTTTTAAAAAATGCTTTTATAACAAGACTTGCATTTATAATATTTGCAGGTGTGTTATTTTATCAGTCTTTCAACGCTTATGAAACTTTCAAAATGTTTTATGCAGAACAGTGTAAATACATTTATGACAGACAGGTAAAAACTGCAATGTGGCTGAAAGAAAATACAGATGAAAATGACGTACTCGGAGTTCATGATATTGGTGCGATTGGATTTTATACAGGAAGGAAAATAATTGATGTAGCCGGACTTATCACTCCTTATCTTAATGAAAGATTAACTGAAAAAGATTACAGTAAAATAATGAAGGATTATCTTCAGCAGCAGGGTGTTTCATATATTGCTTTTCTGAGGGAATGGTACAGATCAATAAATCAGGTTCCACTTTTTAAAACTCCTGACTATTCTCCGCAGGAAGTAATGGAGGTATTTGAATTTATTCCGGATTCTACTTACATCATATCCAAGAATGCAAACTATATGATGGACAAAGCCTTAAGGAGTTATAAAGAAAAAGATGGAAACGAAATAATTAAAGATATGAATAACATTCTAGAGCTTGAGCCAACTTATGCTGAAGCTTATTATCTGAGGGCTTATGGATATTCTTTACTGAATAATGATGAAAAATATCTGGAGGACCTGAAAAATTCAGTCAGATATTTTCCAGGATTAATAATTGCTCAAAAAAATCTGGGAATGCTTCTTATGGAAAAGGGTAAATATTCTGAAGCAGAAAGTCATTTAAGGAAAGCACTTGAGCTTGATCCTGCAAACAAATCAGTACAGGAATCATTAAGAGTGATCGAAGAAAAAATTGCGAAGTAAAATAATTTATCATTAAAAAATCTCTGTTCCCGCAGATTTACATGCTTATCGGACTCTGCGGATAATAAAATTAGATCTATAAAAGATTATTTTAAAAGTATCATACGTTTTGTCTCAACAAAATCCCCCGCATCAAGTCTGTAAAAATAAATCCCGCTGGCAAAACCGCTTCCATCAAACTCAACTGAATAGCTTCCCGCACTTTGCTTCTCATTGACTAATTCAGCGACTTCATTTCCAAGTATATCAAATACTTTCAGCTTAGCATTACCGGCAACTTCTAAATCGTAATTAATAACTGTTTTTGGATTAAATGGATTGGGATAATTCTGAGACAAAGAAAATTTATCAGGGACAAAGTTGCTTATCAATTTTACATCTGACAATATTGTATCTCCATAGACAACACCATCGATTTTACATCCAAGTAAATATGTAAATCCGGAACAATACGGATCACCGCTGCATGAATAAATTTCACCAAATCCTTTTGCATATTCTATATCTTGAATGACCAATCCACCATGAAAAAACTCTTTGACTTCAGTAAGTATACCAAAAACATTTTGATTAGTGATTGACATACACCTCCTTGTAAAGATTGCCTGAAACAGGCAATTTATCTCATCACCCGGATTTGATGCAAGACTGTCAATAATTTTATCATCCGGATAAGAACCGCAACCGCTTCCCGGAGAATAAAGGAGAAAATTGCCTGAAAGAGAATCAATTCTGACATATACATTCATACCATACCGGTTCATAAGAAAATAAATATGACCGTTTATAACTGTATCTTTTTGTATACAAAGTTTATGAAATGTCGGAGGAAAAGGGATCGGTGAAAATGTAGTTTTATAATACCATGTATTTCCTGTCTTTAGTGGAAAATATCTGACTAAGGATGTGTCAGAGGCTATTGTTTGAGTTGAACAAAATAAGGTAATTATAAACAGAACTTTTTTCATAATGCAATTAATATTTTCTTAATATAAAAAGAATAAAATTCAAAAAATATTACCTGAATATTGCGGTGAAATGTATATGTTCAATTATTGCTCAATTATCATTAATTATCAATAATTACCTATACTGCTTTATTAACTTTAAAAAATTCTCAGTTTGGAAATGTCTAATGGTTTGAAATTACATTTCATTTTAGTTAACTTGCAAGTCTTTGTAAAAGTAAAAGCTAACGCGGGGCTATAGCTCAGTTTGGTAGAGCGTCTGAATGGCATTCAGAAGGTCAGCGGTTCGATCCCGCTTAGCTCCACAAATACAATAAAAATAATAAATTTTAAATATACAATATGTTTGCAATAGTTAATATCAAAGGACATCAGTACAGAGTTCAGGAAAATCAAAAAGTTTTCATTCCTAAGCTGAAAGATGAAGTCGGATCAAAAGTTACATTCAGTGATGTACTTATGTTCTCGAAAGATGATAAATCATTTGAGATAGGTGCTCCTTCACTTGAAATGAAAGTCGAAGCTACAGTTCTCGATCACGTTAAAGATGATAAAGTCATAGTCTTTAAGAAAAAGAGAAGAAAAGGCTATAAAGTCAGAAGAGGTCACAGACAGAATTACACTCAGATCACTATAGATAAGATCAGCTAAGATCAGCTAAGATCAGCTAAGATCAGCTAAGATCAGCTAAGATCAGTTATATCTTCAAACAAAATTTTAAATAACATTCAATTTTAATATAAGGAGTTAGAAATGGCACACAAAAAAGGACTCGGAAGTTCCAAGAACGGAAGAGACTCAAACTCAAAAAGACTCGGTGTAAAAAAATTCGGCGGTGAAGCAGTAATAGCCGGTAATATCCTTGTCAGACAAAGAGGTACAAAATTTCTCCCGGGACAAAATGTAGGTCTCGGTAAAGATTATACAATATTTTCCCTGATAGACGGTAAAGTAAATTTTACCACTAAAAAAGGTAGAAAGACATTAAGCGTACTTCCTTATGAAAGCGCCTGATAATTTTTAATCACAGTTTTGAAAAGGTTATTTTGAGAAATCAGAATAACCTTTTTATTTTTATAAAATAAAATAATACAGTAAATATGAAAATCACAGTAGTCGGCGCAGGAAATGTAGGAGCTACATGCGCAAATGTAATAGCTCAAAAAGAATTAGCAAACGAAGTAATACTTCTCGATATTAAAGAAGGTATCGCAGAAGGAAAGTCGCTCGATATCTGGCAGACATCCGGAATTAATAATTATGATACAAGAGTGATCGGTGTCACAAATGATTATGAAAAAACTGCCGGCTCTGAAGTGGTTGTAATTACTTCCGGTCTTCCCAGAAAACCAGGCATGAGCAGAGATGATCTCATTTCTACAAATGCAGCAATCGTAAAATCCGTTACCGAAAATGTAGTCAAACATTCTCCTGATGCAATAATTATTGTTGTATCTAATCCATTAGATGTTATGACTTACTGCGCATTTCTTTCTGCAAAACTTCCATCTTCCAAAGTTATGGGAATGGCAGGAATACTTGACACTGCACGTTACAGAGCATTTCTTGCAGAGGCACTGGATTGTTCGCCAAAAGATATTTCAGCAATGCTGCTTGGCGGACACGGAGACACTATGGTTCCGCTTCCAAGATATACTACTGTCAGCGGAATTCCTGTTACGGAATTAATCGATGATGAAAAGTTAAACGCAATTGTGGATCGAACAAAAAAAGGCGGTGGTGAACTCGTTGCTCTCATGGGAACTTCAGCATGGTATGCTCCGGGTGCAGCAGCAGCTCAGATGGTAGAGTCAATTGTCAGAGATCAGAAAAGAATTTTTCCGGTATGCGCATGGCTTCAGGGCGAGTATGGTATGAATGATATATATTTAGGCGTGCCGGTAGTACTTGGTAAAAATGGAATTGAGAAAATAATTGAACTGAAACTTAATGAAGATGAAAAGACACTTCTGACTGATTCAGCAAAAGCTGTAAAAGAAGTCATGGGTGTTTTGGATGAATTGAATAAAAAGTAATACGAAAGAAATAATTCTATAAATCCTGTTATTGAAATTAAGTAACAGGATTTTTTTTATTACAGGTTATAATAAATTCAGTACCTGATCCTGTGGACGTACAAATAAAATCATCCACTAAAGATTTAATAATAAATAATCCCCTGCCGCTTTCTTTTAAAATATTTTCATCTGTTGTCGGATCAGGCACACTGTTAATTACAAACCCTGTACCTTCATCAAGAATTCTTATGATAATTGTTTCATCACCATAAATTATTTCCGTATAAACTTTTTTTAACGGATCTTCATTATTGCCGTGAACGATTGCGTTTATCAAAGCTTCCGAACAGGCAATCTTTAAATTGATAAACTTTTCCATTTCAAGACCGAATTTTTCATTAACACTATCAAGAAGATCTTCAAATTTCACGATCTCATTTCTTTCGCTTTTAAGAGTAAGAATTTCCTTATGCAATTTATATATTTATTTAATCGATTTTATACTAAAATATGAAAGTTAATTTACATATTCCATAATATATTGAGTTGAAAATTTACAGAAGAATTAGTCTGGGACGGATTCAGATATTCTATCTGATCCAGTCCCAGTATGAATTTTATCAGTGAATTATTATTCATGTACATCTCAGCAATTCCAACAGGTCCGTAAGATTTGTAAGTATTTGCTAAAACTTTTTCAGCTTCATCATAATTATACCTGTCCTGAATATAATATTTATAACCTACTCCAAAATTCAGAAAATTATTTATCATATAATTTATACCGGGCATATAAAACTGTTCTGCATAAAATGTAATTGGCTTTACAGAAAAAGAATTATTCAAGAATTCACCTTGTTCGTAAAATTTTAACTCGGCTGCAAAATTCAATTTAAAACCTCTTCCTAAATTATAAGAACTTGAATCTCTAATACTAAGCTGTCTGTATGAAAAACTCTGCACCTGTGAGATCAGATCTTCAAATTCATATACAGTATAATTCGCAAGTACCTGGAAGAAATTATTAGTGGTAAATCTTTCAACAGGTTTGAAACTGCTGTATGAACCAAGTTTATAAACCCTGTTAGTATAATTGTTCGCACTTCTTTGAGAATAAATATAACTGAGCTTTGATACTATATATTCAAATCTTGTTTCAACATAAAAATTATTAAGGTTATTAAAATTATAGGAAGCTGACACAATTGATTCTGATTCATCCCTGTCATCAAAATTATCCTGGAAATCTGTATCATAAAGCAAGAGTGAAGTCGAGCCTGTAAAATTAAAAGAGTTTGTATTTGACAAGGGATAATATGCATTAAAAAGAAGCGACGTCCTTCTGCTATTATTGTTCTTATTTTTTTCAGCTCTTTCAAGTTCACTTATCTGAGCTGCTGTAAGTCCTTCAGGATTTATCAGCGTATGATTTTCAGATCTTTCACTGATAAGTACTCTAAGCTGTGTAAAGAGATTTCGCCAGTTGTAATTCAGATTGGTATAAACTTCCAGATTATTTTCTGTGATCTGATTATCATATGTATTTTCAAAAAATACATTATTCGAAGTAGGTTTGTATTTATATTCCCTCTTAATTATTCTGTTCATATAATTACCGCCGAGCGAAAGGATTATATCATCAGTAAATCCATAGTTAAGCATATCGCCTATATAAAAATAATTTTCATCTCGGCTTTCAATGTTGTTCAATACATCATAAAGAAGCGCAACGCCGGGAGACGCAGGGAAAAAAAAGTCATTCTTCTGATTGTAAAAAGTAAGTCTTCCTGTATTATCCACCTGCTGTGCAAATCTTTTGTAAATTTCCGTATTGATCTCATAATTATGATTTTGTTTTTGGTCAAGGTCTTCGTAAAATAAAATGAGATTACCATTTGTGATGTAATCGTTAAGATTATAATTATTTGTCTGAGTTTCAAAAAATCCGCTGAACCCTGAATTGAATTCACCAATCTGATCCTCTGTTTTGTATCCTAATTTTGTATTAAAAAAAACACTGTTCATCATACTTGCATCCATGTTTGCATAAAAATAATTACTGTTATTCTGATTGGTCTCTACGGTCTTGTCATCAGTATAAAACTTATTTTGAAACCCGACTCCTACATCAATATCTTCCTTCACATCATAAGACATCAGCAAATTCAGACTGTTAAAATCACGGAAAAAATTCTTATTAAGCTTTGATACATTTGATAGGAAATTATTTGTTATCAAAAATCCGAATCTCTCAATGTTATTTTCATAATTCAATAATGAATTAAAATTTGCCGAATTCAGATCATTATAAAAATTTGTCTCAAAAATATTAGTGCTGTAAACAGTGTCAGTCAGAATAGAACCGGACTGAGACATTGCAGATACAGGTATCAGCATTATTAAAAATATTAATAAAAAAAAGTATTTAATTATAGAGATCTTCAAAATTAAATTTCTTTGATTCGGAAGAGTCTTCAGAATTAAGATCCCTGAAAAGTTTTTCGAGATCTGTATAATTTTCCAGCGATGAAAGCTCACTGGTGTTTATGTCAAGTTCTATTCTGCCTTTATTTATCAGAATGATCTTTGTAGAAATTTTTTCAATAATATTAAGATGATGTGAGCAGTAAAAAATAGTTTTTCCTTTGCCTGCAAGGAATCTTATAAGGTCATGAAAAACGAATATGGAATTTGTATCAAGTCCGTTCAGTGGTTCATCAAGAAAGATTACATGAGGTTCATGCATCAGTGCTGAAGTGATCATCACTTTTTGTTTATTTCCTTTTGAAAGATTTCCGATAGAGTCATTTACAAGATCAGTAAATCCAAACATTTCGGCAAATGAATTTATTCTTTCTGAAATTACTTTATCCGTAAGATCTCTGACCATTCCTGTAAAGTTTAGAAATTCCACCGGTGACAATGAATTAAAAAGGTTTGCACTTTCGGGGACATAGCCGATTATTTTTTTTACTTCGACGGGATCTTTTTTTATGTCAAGATCATTTATCAGAACACTGCCTTTGTTAAAATCGAGTATACCGGTTAATATTTTTACAGTTGTAGATTTACCTGCGCCGTTAGTGCCGATGTATCCGCATATCTCGCCCTTTTGAATTTCAAAAGATACATCATTTACAGCCGTGAAATCATCAAACTTTTTTGTAAGATCTTTAACTAAGATCATGCACTTATAAATTTAAATTCAGTTAAATATTTCAGCAAAAAAAACTTTCATATAGTCCCATGATCTGATATCAGCTTTCTCATTATAAGCTGATCCTTTTGAAGGATCATTGCCGGCATTTTTATCTGTGAAGGAATGTACTGCTCCACTGAATTCAGCCAAAACATAATCTACGCCGCCATCTTCCATTTCTTTTTTAAATGCAATAACATCCTCCTCAGGAACATTAGGATCTATAGCTCCGTGCATAATCATTACTTTTGCTTTGATATTTTTTGCTTCATCCGGATTTCCTGACTTCAGTGAACCATGAAAACTCACGACACCTTTTATATCTGCGCCGCTTCTCGCCAGTTCTAAAACTCCGCCGCCGCCGAAACAATATCCAATGGCTGCAATATTATTTTTATTCACATTTTCAATTTTCATCATTTCATTCAGACCTGCATTTACTCTGAGCTTGAATAATTCTCTGTCAGCATAATATTTTCCGGCTTCTTTACCGGCTTCTTCACGGGTCTGAGGGCGGTTGTCCTTTCCGTAAACATCAACAGCAAAGGCAACATAGCCAAGCTCTGCCAGCATTCGTGCTCGCATTTTTTCATAATCCCCGAGACCTTTCCACTGATGAACTATTAAAATCCCCGGCATTGTACCTTTGATGGAATTATCATAAGCGATAAAGCCTTGATAAGTCAAACCGTCTATCTGATAATCAAAATCTTCTTCGATGATCTCTGCTTTTAAATTCATTGAAATAATTGCAAATAAAAATAAAAAAAATAAATTAATAATATACTTCATGATGTGTGCTGTTTGATTTTGAAAAATGATTTGTTAATTATAAGGGAAATGAATTGTAATTAGAATATAAAAATGTGAGATAATGATTTGAAATAATTTCAATTGTTCGAAATTACAAAGCCAATATGTCTTAAAAATATAGTTCAAATAAAAATTAATGTGTTTATATTGATTCCTAATAATGCAGGATTATCAGGAAAATATAGTTAGCAGCGGACAAAGTGAATCAGATCTTGAAAAGCCAAAGATCCTGTCTTCATTTTTTTTCAGCGGAGTATTTGTACTGCTGCTCTGGATAATTCAGTTTCTTCAATGGTCTTTGGCAAAAGAGTTTGCCACATTTGGAGTGCTGCCGAGGACTCTGACCGGTCTGAAAGGAATATTAACCGCACCTCTAATACATGCAGACTTTTCACATCTTATATCAAATTCTTTTTCACTGTTTCTATTGCTGTTTGGAATACTTTATTTCTACAGGTCATCAGCAATAAAAGTATTTATAATAATCTATTTAGTAGATGGAATTATGGTCTGGCTGTTTGCGAGAATGTCTTACCATATCGGAGCAAGCGGTCTTGTATACGGATTTGCTGCATTCTTATTTTTCAGCGGACTGTTCAGAAAAGACAGAAGTTCAATGGCGTTATCACTCTTGGTTGTATTTCTCTACGGAGGAATGGTTTGGGGAGTGTTGCCGGTCAAGCCTGAAATTTCATTTGAATCACATTTATTCGGAGCTCTTACGGGAATAGTCTGCGCATTTATTTTCAGAAAAAATGATCCACCCGAAAAATATGAATGGGAAGAAGAAGATTACGAAGAAGATGATGATTATGATGATGGCAAAGAGCCTGAAGATGTGGAGATTGATGAAGATGCTGAGGAAGATGATTTTAGGAGGTTGTCCTGAACAGTTATGCAGATTGCCACGAAAACTCGAAGACTCAAAGGTTTAAAAAAATAAGAAAAATCATTTCCTCAGAGTCCGAAGAACAAGTGACTCTGCGGAGAAAGAGAGTATTATTTTTAATTCTAAGCTTTGAGGCTTGGAGTCTTAGAGGTGTTGCAGCACTAAAGTGTTTCATGTAAAGGCAAATTAAAAGTCCATATCACCAGAATCATTTCCGTCATTGTTACCCTGTCTTTTTTTCTTTCTTTCCTTACTTTTGCTATCAGTACCAAACTTATAAGTTAGTGACAGTGTAGCCATTCTGGAATCTCTTGCCCTTGTGAACTCCTGAGTATATAATGAAGTCGTAGATGATCCGGAAAATTTTGTGGTATTAAAAACATCCGATACTCTTAAATTCAGATTTAACTTATCATTTAAAAAGTCTTTACTTACAGCTACATCAAATGAACTGACAGGATCTATTGTACCCTGAGGAGTAATGGCTTTTCCTGAATAAAAATAAGTAAGCTGTAATCCGGATTCAAACGGCAGTGCAAAATTAGTAAATAATCTGCCTGAAAAAGTAGTATTGGAATTATTGCCGAGTGTATCTGAATTTATGTCCTGATAAAAATAACTGACGCTGCCGTTTACAGTAATACTATTTGCAAACATTCCATTTAAAAGAAGCTCTGCACCATATGACCTTTCAGTATTTGCATTTATAGGTACATTTAAAATAACATTACTGTCTATCAGTACACTTGTCCTTGTAATTACATCACTTATATTTTTGTAAAAGAGAGATGGAATTACGGAAAACTCATTGAAGAACTTTGCATAATTAAATTCAATGGAATTAATATATTCAGGATTTAGGTCCGGATTTCCTTTTGATAATAGCACGGGACTGAATACTCTCGTTACAGGTGACAGCTCTCTGTATCCCGGACGTCTGATCTTTCGGGTATAGTTTGCACCTATCTCATCAGATAAAGAAAGCTTATATGAAATACCCGCACTCGGAAAAATGTCAAATATATTTCGTGATGTATTTGATGAAGACAATATCTGATCAAGATTGTAATTCCAGTTTTCACCTCTTATTCCTAAATTATAATTAAGATCACCAGCCTGACCCGTATAAATAAGATAAGCAGCTCCGACTCCGTCTTCAAAACTGAAATCATCAGTAAGTGCTGTATCAATAAGATATACTTTTGATACAGTATCCTGAGTATAATAATAATTATCTGTATTTGTATTTCTCACATTATATTTAATTCCGGATTCAAATCCCATATTCTCGCTGAACTTATTCACGTAGTCTATTTGTCCGTTGAATTCTTTATTTATCTCACTGCCATTTACAATCGAAAAAATTGACTGAAGATTAGCAGGAAATAAAAAATCAATTTGCTTGTTTTCATTTTCATATTCTTTATCAGTAGCAAAACTTAATTCACCTGTAAGATTATGTCCTTTTTTACTTATCGGTTTAAAATAATTTAAACCAAGAGAATATCCGTTACTTGTTTCTGTTTCATTGTTTAGAGCTTTATAATCTTGAAAAAGATTATTTTGATTATCATAAGTTGTTAAATTATCTGTATCTCCCCTGTTTCTCTCTCTTTCTTCATATCTTGCATTGAATGTGAGCACATCAGCTTTGGTAGGATAAAATTCAAGTTCTACTCTGGCATTATTTCCATTTGACCTGAATCTTCCATTCGAATACTGATCAGTCTGAGCTTCTTCTGTACTAAAAAAATTCTGTCTGTCAATGGCGGCATTAAAAAATCGTGTTGCTATTCTGCCATCATAATATCCTGAAACTTTGTAATCTTTATTTTTATAATTTAGATTAAATCCGGTATTGTAATTATCCTGCGTTCCTGTGCTGAGTTCAAGCTGACCGTTAATTCCGCTGTCATCATATTCTTTTAATACCAGATTTATTACACCTGTCGAACCTTCTGCGTCATATTTGGCTGAAGGATTTGTAATCACTTCCACTGAGCTGATCTGATCAGCCGGCAGTTGCTCAAGAATTCTTGTAATGCTTCCAGTAACAGGTCTTCCGTTAATAAAATATTTAATATTAGAGCCACCGCGCAGACTTACATTATTGTCTATATCGACTGTTACGGATGGTAGATTTTTCAGTATATCTACTGCACTTCCGCCTTTTACACTCATGCTTTCTTCCACATTAAATATCTTTTTTTCGCCCTGCATTTCCATATATGGTTTTTCACCTTCTACAACGATCTCATCTGTCTCCGTACCTGAATTCAGGAAGATTGTATCTGTTACAATATCTTTAGCAGAAGCATTTAAGACATCTGCATCTCTCATGTTTTTATTATATCCGGCAAGGGATACATGCAGTCTGTATTTTCCCTGAGCGACATCGTTAATTATAAAAAATCCTTTGGCGTCTGTCTCTGCACCGCCTGCCAGTGTTGAATCTCTTTTTCTGAAAAGCTGTACTGTTGCGCTTTCCATTGGGGTATTGCTAAGTTTGTCAAATACATATCCTGAGACTGAACCGTCATCGAATTCAGGTTTTAAATTATTTCCCTTTCGCTGATTGTTATCAGGCTCTGTTTGGGAATATGCTGAAGTGAAGGAAAGTATTAAAAATATAAAAATTAGAATTCTCATGTATGTCAAATATGTTTAAATTTGTAATCAAAAAATCAGGTGGTAACTGTCTTTTATTATAAAACGGAAAATCAGGATGTGATTATTTTTAAGAAAATTTATTTCATAAAACTCACTTTTTAAAAACTATATTAAATTACAGTTTTCAGTAATATTTTTTTTGACAATTGATATTTGAAAAAGGTTTAAACAAATAAAATTAATTATATCTCAAATACCTGACCTTTCACAGGTATTTCAATGTCTTTAAAATTTTGAAATTTTAATCCGTCCTTAAATGCTTCCTGTTGATCAATTTCACCGTGTACTAAGAAGATCTTCTGCAATTTATTTCTATCGAACTTATCAAAATATTCTAACAGCTCATCCCTGTCTGCATGCGCGGAAAAAGAATTCAGAACTACAATTTTTGAATGAACAAAATATTCATCACCGAAAATTCTTATCGATGCATTTTCTTCTTCTCTTGATTCAATTAATCTTCGACCCAATGTATGCTCTGCCATATAACCGACAATCAGAATTGTAGATTTGGGATCTTCGATGTTATTCTTAAGATGATGAAGAATCCTGCCTGACTCTGCCATTCCAGATGCTGAAATTATCATACACGGACCGGTAACACTGTTAAGACTCTTTGATTCCTCAACATCCTGTACATATCTGATCTGAGGCAATTCAAATACTTCTTTCCCTCTGATGATCATATCAGAAAATTCTTTGTCATAACATTCCGGATGCATTTTAAAAATATCAGTAGCTTTTGTCGAAAGCGGACTGTCTATGAAGATCGGAAATTTTTCGATCAGTCCTTCATTAAATAAAACTGACATTGAATAAATTATCTCTTGTGTCCTGCCTACACTGAATGCAGGAATAATAATCTTTCCGCCTCTCGACACAGCTTCCTTCAGTACAGCAAGTAATTGCTGATCCATCATGTTTGCTTTGTCATGAATTCTCCCTCCGTATGTCGATTCGGAAATAATAAAATCCACATCACCTATAAATTCAGGATCCTTTAAAATCGGAAGTCCGGGTCTGCCAATGTCACCTGAAAATGCAAATTTAAATTTTCTGCCATTCTCCTTTATAGTGAGAACCATCATCGCCGAACCGAGTATATGTCCCGCATCAAAAAATTCCACTTCTACTGCTTCACAAAGTCCGTCTATACAAAAAGTCTTTCCATAAGAAACTGTCTTAAAACTCTTCAGCACATTCCTCGCATCATCAATTTTATACAAAGGTTTAAACGGCGACTGATTTTTTTTTGCCCGTCTTTTATTTACATACTCTGTATCTTTTTCCTGAATATGCGCACTGTCGAGAAGCATTATCGAGCAAAGATCTCTCGTCGCAGATGTACAGTAAATAGAACCTTTGAATCCTTTTGAATGAAGTGTAGGCAGATTTCCTGAATGATCTATGTGCGCATGTGAAAGTACGACACAGTGAAGTTCCTCGGGATCAAATAGAAAAGTTCTGTTAATGTCATAAGCATCTTGCCTTTTACCCTGAAACAGACCGCAGTCCAAAAGTATCTTTTTTCCGTTGATCTCAAGTAAATGCTGAGAACCTGTAACAGTCCGGTCAGCTCCGCAGAATTTGATTTTCATAAATGTATTTTAATAATTAAAAAATATTTACTGTTCTAAATTAAATTTATGTTTTGTAACAAAAGGATTTTCCTTTATGAAAAACCTGTAAGGAAATTCCACTCCTTTATTAAGACCTATCCTTCGTGATGTAATTATTTCGGATCTTTTGATACGATCGTTTTCAGCAATAAAGATTTCACTGTCTGTATTTGTAATATCAGTTCTGTTTAAACTCAGATCTACATTCATTGCCATGCATAATTTAGATGGACCGTTTGTAAGCTCAATATCATTTTTTACATTAGGTCTGAACTTTTTCATGATCTCAATTCCTTCCACAGGCTCACCTGCTCTTATGAGAATTGCATTACCGGTTCCTTCTTTACCGCACACAGCATTAAAACAATAATAACTTCCATAAATAAAATACACATAAGCCTTTCCCTCCGGACCATATATAACGCTGTTTCTTTTTGTAACTCTTCCAAATGCATGACATGCAGGATCATGATCTCCGAAGTAAGCTTCCGTCTCGACTATTTTGACCGCAGCAAATTTATTCCCAAATTTTCTGATGATCAGTTTGCCGAGAAGGTCTTTGGCTACAATTACAGCATCTTTCAGATAAAATTCTTTGCTTAAAGATTTAACATCATATAAATTCATACTGAGCTATATACAATTTTATTTGGTAAAAATTCGTAAAGGTAATATATGGAAAATCGATTTTATTGAATATGGATTTAGAATGGATGTTGTTCGATTTGGAATTTATTTTCTCCGGCTGTTGGTGAACACACCGAAATGTCGAAGCCAGCAGTAAACCTCTCCCAGTCTCCCCTTTGAAAAAAAGGGGAAGAGCCTGAACTTTTGAATTTTAAGTTTATTGTTTTCAAATATGATTTTGCGAGCGAAGCGAAGCAATCTCCGAATTCACGACAAGAATTTCTTGTCATTACTCATATAAAATTTGGAGATTGCTTTGCCGGAAAATCACAGGCTCGCAAAGACATTTATTTTTTGTGATTGCTTCATCCGAAGAGCGCGGGTTAGCAAAGTCATTTATTTAGATAAAATTCTTAATTCCTAACTTTTAATTCTTAATTTATTTTATAAGCATCATACGTTTCGTCCCGGAAAATTTACCTGCTGTGAGTTTATAAAAATAAACTCCGCTGGAAAAATTATTTCCGTTGAAAACAACAGAATAACTGCCGGGCTGCTGATATTGATTTACAAGTGTTGCTATCTCTTTTCCTGAAATGTCAAAAATTTTCAAATTAACAATGTCTGCATTCGGAATTTTGTAATTGATGTTTGTTACAGGATTAAACGGATTTGGATAATTCTGATTCAAAACGAAATTATCCGGAAGGGAAGTTACTGAATTATTAATTCCAATAACTACATCAGTAAAGTAATTATCATAATATTCTTTTGCAGTAATTGCAGCTTCACGCAATTTTGTTATGCTGTTAAGATTGCTGCTGCCTTTTGCTATCACCTGCGCCATCACAATGATCTGCGTATCCCCCGGATTAATTGTCATCGGTCCAAAGCCCTGATAAAACCTCATGTCTCCTGAATTGCTTTTTATCCAGCCATTTCCCGTAACAGGATCTCCTGAGTACATGAATTTTGTCGGTTGATTTGTCACTGGATTTATGTGCGGATTGCCGTCATTTTTAAATCCGCGGATTGCATTATATGTCTGAGTATAATTTGAAGGTTCAAATGAATCATCATGATATATCACAGTTGAATTCAATGACATTTCTTTGTAACCGATCTTTAAATTTTTATTTTTACCTTCATAATAAAAAACTGTATCGTTTGAATTTCCTGTGTAAACAAGCGGAGCTCGGACAATTAAATTTCCCACTGCAGGAGGTCCATTTCCATAAATGTAATCTGTTTGCGTGAAATTATAAGTATAAGCCAGTCTTAAATTAGTATCAATTCCTTCAGCGTCATTTTGACTTTCACCAAGATCATCATCCGAATAAAAATTAAAATAAGCTTCATTCCAAACTTCATTACTTCTGTTAATGATCCTGTATTCCTGATAAATCACATTCTTTAATTTTTCAGGCTGATTAAAGGAAAAATTAATCTGCTTAATGTCAGCTTTTAGTGGAGCTGTACTTGTATTATAATAATTATGTGATTGGGGATAACTGTCTGTATAAGAATAAAACATTGTCTGATTTCCGTAGTCAACCGGTTTCCATGTCATCATCGAGGAATCAAAATATACAGGCGCTCCCTGATCGGAATTTCCAAGCGCTGAATTCGGCCATTTTATTCTGTCTGTATCATTAACATTATGTATCAATTTATAAATTTTATATTCGGGTGTTCCATTTCCGTGAGGTGTGCCGCTCTGAGCAGTATATCCTGGTAAATATTCTGAAGAATAAGATACAGCTGAAACTCTAATTTCATTATTTACCAAAGCACCGAGATAATGTCCGGATGAATAACGGGCATATTTATTTTCACCTTTTGGCCATTGAAAACCTCCATCGCCTAATGGATGATGATTAAAGATACCGTTGTTTTTGAACCAAGCACTAATGTTATTCGAATTTAACTCATTGGTGCCTGAAGACACATAAAAACTTTTTGTGTAAATTATTAATCCATTATCTCCGACAGCAAAGCAGTTGTCGATATCAGATTTTACTATAGATCTCAGATTGGTGTTCGTGTTTGTAGGGATTGGCTGAAAGAATGAAAGGATTGTGCCGGATGCACCGCATACAATATCATAATTTAAATTACGATCATACAGATTATTGACAGTGTTTGTATTTATAATATTAATATTGTTATTTTGTATTTGAAATGCTACTCCGCTGTCTCCGATAACAATACTAGAATAAGAGATCTGATTCAGATCATTCGAAATGTTACTGTTTATCCTTACCCAGTTTGTTCCGCTGTTTGTTGATCTTAAGATCAATCCTGAATTTCCAACTATTGTAAATCTGGTATTATTTTCAATTGCTATTGAATTCAGATCAGCAGTATCGATCTGTACCGCTTCCCAGATTCCATTGATCAGTTTTAATAACGTACCGTTTTCTCCCACAGCGACAGCACTCATAGGTACAGCATTAGAATTAGTAAATTTTAAATCTTTAATAGTAGAAGCAGTTGCAGAGGGAATAGTGAACCAGTTGAAACCTCCGTCTGTAGTTTTTATAATCACTCCGCCTTCACCTGCACAATATCCTGTATCTCCAAAATTATCTCTGAAGCCGATGGTGTATAGATCTGCAGTTGTATTGCTGTTAATTTTTTGCCATGATGTACCTGAATTTATACTGCGCAGAATAGTACCATTATCTCCTATAACAAAAAGAGAATGGGACATATTATATCCTTTTAAATATATTTTATTGAGATCATTTGAAGTGCCGCTGTTTTGAATTGTCCAGACAGGTTGGGAAATTATTTTTGTGCTGAGAACTAAAATAAATAATATTGACAAGATCTTTAAAGTTTTAAAATCTTTACCCGGAATTTTTTTCATTATTCTTTTCATAATTTAGTTTAAGAGCTGAAATATTTTTAATTTAATTTAATACATTTTAATATTTCTTAGTTTAGAAAGCAAAGAAATATTATTCAGTTTGTGCGGCAAAAATGGAATAAAATATTGATTTTATCTGAGGTATTACTGCAATATTGTTTAATATCAGTCTGATTTCGCACTTTTTCGCCGGAAATTCTTCGGAACGAAAAGGCTGTTTGTGGATTAATTGAAAAGCTGAATTTTATTTAAATGGTATTATTTTATGTTTTTAGAAAATGATTTTGTGAGCGAAATGAAGCTATCTCGAATATTATGCCAAACCTAATTGTAGTTTATAATTAAATTTTTAATAGAAATTATATTCTTTTAAATTACAGTAATGTATAAAATTCGGATTGCTTCACCCGAATGAATTCTGGTTCGCAAAGTCAATTGTGTATAAAAAATCCCGCAGAGAAATTAACAATCTCCGCGGGAAAACTTTCAGATCAAAAATTCTTAATTCCTATTTTTTAATTCTTGATTATTTAATAAGCATCATACGTTTCGTTTCACTAAACTCACCGGCATTCAGTTTATAAAAATAAACTCCGCTGGAAAAATTGCTTCCGTCGAAATCTACAGAATACGTACCTGCATTTTGTTTCTTATTTACCAATACTGCAACTTCATTTCCAAGTACATCATATACAGTTAACTTTGCATTACCTGTAACTTGTAATTCGTAATTTATGACTGTCTTTGGATTAAAGGGGTTTGGATAATTTTGTGAAAGAGAATATTTTTCAGGAATTTCATTTGATATATTATTAACACTGACAAGTCCGTCAGGTAAATATTTGTTAATATACTGAAAGTTAGCTCCTGTCAGAACAGTTCTGATAAGACTACCTGATGCGCTGTCGATCTCATGAACACCTGAACCATTTGTCACAAGATAATGACCATTGCCAAGAAGATAAGCTCCTCTTAATCCCGTAGCTCCGGTTAAAGATCTCATGTAATTACCGGAAGAATCAAAAAGTATGAGCCCGGATGGAGTGCTAAATCCGCAGACTGCCAGATTCCCGTTGTCATTTCTTATCAACTGCTGAGCGAAAGTAATGTTTGGACTGTTAATAAAATTTGAAATGAATGTTCCGTTGTAATCATAACTGATCACATCATTTCCACCGGATGAATTTGTAATCAGGATGTCATTACTTCTGTAATGAATATCAAACGGACTGTTTAATGTCCCTGTGGGTATGAAACTACCTATGGGATTTCCTCCCAGGTCAAATTCCTGAATAGTATTCTGATTTGCTCCACTGCCGACTGTTGCAAGTAAATTATAATTTGGTCTGAATGCAATACCTCTCATATTATCTACTATAGATGTATTCACTCCACTTGCAGGTGCAAAAAATCCGACATATAACCCGTTCGTATCATACTTCTGCACCAGATCTGAAATCTGGTCTGAGACATAGACGAAATTATTCGGTGCCTGCAGTGCCATCTTAGGACTCTGAAGATTTGGATTATTTGAATGTATAAATGCTGTATCAATTAGATCTCCTGTAACCGAATTAAAAGCTGAGACCCTGTCAAATGTCCAGTCAGGAATCAGTAGGATCGGCTGGTTTCCACTTACTTCAGGATTTAGAATGATTTTATAAGTATCACCTGAATTATCTACTATATTATTCTTCGAATAAATTATAAGTGAAGTCGAAAGGTCAAAGTTTTTTTCAATCTCATCAAAGAACATCACATAAGACTGAGAATATATATCAGCAGAATTTGTAATTACTGAGTAAACAACTTTGCCGTCCTCGATACCAATTGCATTTATTACTGTTTTATTTTTTGTGAGGATTGTAACGGGTAAATGATATTGCATGGCAAGCTGCTTAGCTGAGATAACAGATTGAGCATCTCTTTCAGCATTAGTAATGAGTTCGGTAAAACTGATCTTTGGACCGGCAAAAGAAACTGAACTAAAAGAAAGAAACAATAACGCAAGTGTAAAAAGTAATTTTGGTTTCATTTTGTTAAATTTAATTTTAAAAAAAGTTGGATCTATATTAAGAAAGTTCAAAATTAGTTTTCCGAATTCAGACTAACTTTGCAAATATAATTAATTTTTACAAATTAATCGTGACATGTTTTAAATGAAGATTTTTTTATTTCCGTATTTATTACAATCTAAAGACATCTTATCAACAGTAAATAATTTTCAGTGTGTAAATTTTATATGTCAATTCAAAAATTGAATTACATCTTTAAATATGATTTCATATTTTTAATCCAATTTAAATTTCGATTTAAATCTCAATTCCCCTATTAGAAATTTTTTATATACTTTGTTAAATTAACAGATATAATTTATAACAAGAAATTTTTATTAATCAAAAATAAATATAATGAAAAAAAACCTTTCTGAATTTATAGGTACATTCTGGTTAGTTCTGGGCGGTTGCGGAAGTGCAATGCTGGCTGCGGGATTTCCGGATATGGGAATTGGCTTTGCAGGAGTTTCACTGGCTTTTGGATTAACAGTATTAACAATTATTTATGCACTGGCACATGTATCCGGTGCACATCTTAATCCAGCTGTTTCCATTGGATTATGGGTCGGCGGAAGATTTGAAGCAAAAGAAATTTTACCGTATGTTATTTCTCAGATACTGGGAGGGCTAGCAGGAGCCGGTGTTTTATATGTTATTGTAACAGGAAATGGTTCACAGATCGGTACATTTGCTGCGAACGGATATGGAGAGCATTCCCCGGGCGGATATAATCTGATGTCTGCATTCATTACTGAGACTGTAATGACATTTATGTTTTTGATAGTAATACTGGGATCTATCGATAAAAAAGCATCTCCCGGATTTGCTGGAGTTTCCATTGGACTTTGTTTAACTTTGATACATCTCATCAGTATTCCCGTTACCAATACATCAGTAAACCCAGCAAGAAGTATTAGTCAGGCATTATTTGTAGGCGGATGGGCAATAGAACAGCTATGGCTATTTATTTTGGCACCAATAATCGGCGCAGTTTTAGCAGGATTAGTATATAAAATTTTTAAAACTTCTGAGTAATCATAACAGAAAGATTATTGATTTAAGATTAACATAAAAGACCGGATCATCTGACCGGTCTTTTTATTTCCAAAAGATTGTTACGGCTGAAAGATTTTTTCCATTTATAATTTCTAAATTCCCCTAAGCTGCTATAAACCGTTAAAACGGTTAAAACTTCATATCACAATAACCCAACATATTCTATTTAGTCATTATTCAAAAAAGTTTTACAGCTAAATAATTTTTTCCATTTTCAATTTCTAAATTCCCCTCCGCTGCTATAAACCGTTAAAACGGTTTATAGCAGCCAATTAACACTCTGTTACATTTATTATTATTATAACACATAATTTTCAACCCCAACCTCCAAATACCCGAACTGTAGAAATATTGCTGAATTAAAGACACTAATGCTGTCAGCAAATGTCATAAAAAAATTACTTTTTAACATAACATGTTTTATCAGTACTGCTTAGAAAATCTTTACCTCAGCCAAATTGTTTGTTTAAATTTTTTAAAATATTATTAACAAAAAGCCCGCTCCGAAAACAAAACCGGAACGGTCTAGAGTATATTAAATAAATCACAATTGGAAATCCTGAATTTATTTAACCGATGTCTCTAGTGGGTAACTTTTTGTATCGTATTGATTGCATTGCTTTCGGAGTATTTCATATCAGTCAGATCGACTAATCCGTCAGCAATTAGATTTGAGACGATTCAAATTTGCATCCTGATATCTGCCTTCTGATGTGAATGGTGAAGGAATTACTGATCTTGTTCATGCAGAGTTTGCTGATAATAACGGGTTTAACTTTGCAGGTAAAATTACTCCGAAGGAGCAATTACTAATTACAAATGTCAAACTAAAGTCGGCAAAAAGCAAATATGCAATTTTAAAACAGCAATTTAAAATTTGGAGTAAAGATAAGTTAATAAAATAAAAGCAGCCGCAGGTTTCATGCTGAGGTTTTTTTTTACAGTAAAATTTTTTTAAATTTAAATTGGAATTTTAAGGACTTTACTAAGTGATTAGTAAAATTATTATTCTGATTTTATTTTGATTCTTTTATAATTTCAATCATCGGAATTTTTTTTATTTTGCTGTCGAGCCAGAAAATAATATTAAATGCATCGAATGCATGTTTTTCCATAGGATCCTTTAACAGCACGTTCAGCTCATCTTTCATTTCTTTAAACATTTCTATCATCTCTTTGTCAGTTTTTACGCGGAAAGATTTCCTCAGATATTTCTGAATTATATTTTCATATATATACACTTTCTTCTTCATGCTGATAAAATGATATGCTGATTTCAAAGCATATTCCATTGAATCGATGTAACCTAATTCATAGTATGAAATAAGCTGAATAATCTTTGCATAGCACTGATAATCTTCTGATAGATCCGTCCTTCCTAAATTAAAAATTTTACTGTTCCAGTAAATACAATTTTCGAACTCTTCCCGAATGAAATTCGATGCGCTTAGAAAGTAGTAAAGTATTATTCTCTGATATATAGTTATCTTATCTTCGTACAATATGATATTTTTTTGTATATCCGACTCTGCTTTTACTAATTTTGATTCATTAAAAGATTCCATATAAATAGAAATTCTGAGGATGGAAGAGGAATAAAATATAAAAACCTTATTAACTTCAGTAACAGATCCGGAATGAATTATTAAAACATTCTCCATTTTAACAACAGTTTTTTCAGCTTCATCATATTTACGGTTCCTTATTTCGCAATTGGCCAGATTATTCAGTGAAAAAATATAATTATCTAATTTACTTTTCAACTTGACCATATTATTCTCACAAAGCTCGACAGCAGATTTTGCGCATTTGTATGCATCTTCAAATTTTTCCATAGTCAGATAATACTGCAGCCATAAATTGTAAAAAATATATTTGGCTAAGAATGACTTTGCATTTTTAATGTCACTCAGGAGAGTGCTTTCGAATATTTTTTTAAACTCAATCTGCTTTTCTTTATTCCTTACCCTGCCTGAACCTTCACTTCTCAGGAAAATCCCGACGTTTTCATTTAATGTGTAATAATCAAGAAGATTTCTATTCAACTCAAGCAGATTATATTGATTTTCAAAGATCTCCTTTGACAGAATTGTGTATTCCTCTACTGAGCACTTATATTTTTTAATAAGTCTTTCATTATTTAAGATCTCATACTGACTGTTATAAATTTCTTTTTCGACTGCTGTCTTCTTTGCTTTCTGTAAAAGTTTTAAGCTCTGATCAATAAGGAACTTGTCGGAAAGTATTTCAGACTTAATAAGTAAATTTCTGAGTGAGAATTTGTCATTATCATCTTTATGGAAATAACACAATGAATTAAGAATTGAGTTATATAAAAAATTTTTGTGGAAGGGAAGGTTCTTAATAAACTTACCTGAATAGCTTCCATTTTTGATCCTACTTTCATCATAGTCGATTCCGGATTCAATTTGCTTTGCAATTTCATTAAACAATTTCAGATAATTGTTATCAGATTCTTCAATTAGCAAAAGAAATTTTTTTTTGAAGAATGATTTTTCTTTCCCCGACATTGATTTTATCAGCAGGAAAATATCGTCCGAAGGTTTCATTCTGACTAATGAATTTAATTGTAGATTTATACAAAAATACGAAATTTCTTTTATAATTAATCATTTCACATCCTGATTTAATAATCAACACTTCATTCTAACTAATAATAAAACAAATTCGATTTTTAAAAATAAGCCTGAAGAAATATATTTGTAAAGAATTTTAAAAGATTATCCTTCATCCCGAATCTGAATTTTATAAGTTCTCCAAAATATTTACTGTCAGGGATGATGGAGGGTGGAAGGCGAAGCTCCTTAACTTAGGAGCTTGCCGGATACCCCTTTTTAAAATTATTTATATTTTAATCATTAAACCAACAAGGAGTTAAAAATGAAAAAAACAATTCTATCCCTGCAAATCATTTTTGTAATTACAATTTTCTGCGGATCTTCTGCTAATGCTCAGATGTACTGGAATCAGGCCGGAGATTTTCCCGGAACGGTCGGCAGCCACATTGCCGTTCCAAATTCTTCATCATTAGACTTAACGAGTGGATTCACACTAGAAGCATTGATCAATCCGGCGGCGGCTTCCTTTATTGCCAAAGGAATAATATCAAAAAGCACAGGACTCAATATCAGATATGCAATGAGACTGGTATCAGGAAGAATTTTTATATTAACAAATTCAGCAAATAGATTAGTAAGCCGCGCATCGAATCCGATACCATTGAACAAATGGACTCATGTAGCTGCGACTTTAAGTTCAACAGGAGTATATCAGATTTACATCAACGGAATACTCGATACTTCCAATTCGCTTCCGGGAACTTTACCCACGGTAACTTCGGATTCGCTCCTTATCGGAAGCACCGGACCATCAACGGAATTTTTTGGAAAGATAGACGAGGTAAGGATATGGAATACAAATCTTTCACCATTAGAGATCTTTTTTTTAAGGAAAACCACTTTAGGTGTAAGCGGAACATTCTATTCCAAACTGGTCCTCTCAATACCATTTCAAAATAATACCGGGGCAGGCACAATATTTTCAGCAATGGATCATTCCGATAAAATAAATCACGGCTTTATTAGAAATGTAACTGCGTTTGATCTTAAAGACAGACCATCAGGAATTCACCATTTGTCGGATTGTGTAAATCTCGGTCCGTCAGGATTTTTAACCGCATCTGATAATCCCGCAGTAAGTCCTGTGACAAAATTAACTATTGAATGCTGGATTTTTCCTTCGACACAAAATTACGCCATTGTTTATAAAGGTCCGGCATTCAGCAGCAATCCGGATTACGGACTTAAAGTGATATCAGGAAAATTAGTCGGTTATATTAACAATACGCAAATTAATTCGGAGGATTCTGTAAAGACCGAACGATGGTCGCATGTTGCCTTTACATATTTTGGGGCGACCGGCAGATTTGAATTTTTTGTGAACGGAAAGCAGGGAACAACAGGAAACATTGCTCCCGCAAATATTAATAACGGTTCTGATTCTTTATTTGTCGGAGCATTTCCCTTAACAAGCACTCTAAACGGATATATTGACGAGTTGAGAATCACAAGTGAACTGAAAACACTGCATGACATAAACAAGCAAATGTTCAGTTCAGTAAACGAATCGAATGACAATGATGCAGTGACAAACGTTGCATATAATCTGGACGGCTCAACTCTTCCCAGTACAGATGATGGTCCGAGATTAAATTTAAGAGGATCCTCAATTTTTATTTTTAACACTTCTCAAATTTCTTCAGCTATTCCACATTCGCCGTTAATTAATAATTCTTCGGGACAATTTCAAAGCGGATATTATCTTAATATGCCACAGAAAAGAATCCCTGCTTCAGGAACAGCCGGAACAATAAGAGATACAATTGAAATTTTATCATCCGAAACGATATCCGATCTGAATATTTATGTTGCAATAAATCACATGAGGGAAGAAAATTTAAGAATAACAATTACAAGCCCGCTTGGTGCTTCGACAGATTTATTCGCGAATACTTCCCTGATGGACAGTAATAAAAATCTTGTTACTATATTCGATTCGGACAATGACAGCTCATTGATAAGTAACAGATATGTCAGCTTCGGTCCGGGTATAAAACCATTGTTCGACATTGATGCAATATTTTCCGGAAGCAATTCAAAAGGTAATTGGATACTCACCATAATTGATGAAGGCGCAGCAGATACAGGAATTTTGATCAGCTGGGGACTGCAGATAAATGAACATAATAATTTACCTTATAATCTTGAATGCTCATCACTTATAGAAGGGTTTTATAATTCATCTTCAAACTCTATGACCGCTGATACAGTAAGATATTTCCTGCGCAGCATCACTTCACCATATTCAATAATTGATTCATCAAAGGCAAAAGTGAATTCATCAGGATCAGTAAATGCATCATTTACAAAAGCACAGCCGGAGACAAATTACTTTCTTGCCGTTAAACACAGAAATTCCATAGAGACCTGGACTTCGACGGTGATAAAATTCAATCAGTTTACAAAACAGTCTTCATATAACTTCACTGATCTGGCTACAAAAGCATTCGGAAATAATATGAAACAGGTTGACAGCAGTCCGGTCCGATTTGCAGTTTACAGCGGAGATGTAAATCAGGACGGAACAGTCGATCTCAGCGACGGTAGTCTTATTGATAATGACGCATTTAATTTTGCTGGAGGATATCTGCCGACAGATGTGAATGGTGATGAAGTCTCGGATCTGGCAGATGCTGTGTTTGCAGATAATAATGGATTTAACTTTGTAGGAAAAATTACACCTTAATTAATTAAAAGATATATTTTACAAACAGAAATATAAATTTCATGCAGCCGCAGGATTTTTCCTGCGGTTTTTAATAAATTTTTTTCAAAATAAGAATACTACTATAAGCAATTAAATAGTTTTGATATAAGTGAATAAAATAAATAGATTAATAAAAAACAAACAGAACTGTTTTATATTACAGCATTACTAAATATGTCACTGATGAATCGGGAAATATATTTGCTGCCGGAAAAATCCAGAGTCTGAATTCGGGATTTGATATTTATGCAGTTAAATTTAATCCTACGGGAAATATTATCTTGGAAAATTTTAAAACGGAACCGGAGATGGTAATGACACTGCACATTCAATTGATCTTTATAATTCCGGAAATGTTTTTATTGCAGATGAAAGTAAAGGAGTTAATACCGACAGAGATTTTGTGCCGGCAATATTTTGATCACAGGGACGACAACGGGATTTTCTTCATCTTATGATTTCATGACAAAAAAGTATTCTTCTCCAGGTGATCTTTTATGGTCAAAGAAATATAACGGTCAGAAGTAAGGTAGTTTTACAAATTCAATTTCTACTTCACCTGCCGGGAATTCCAATCTGACAAACTGGCTGATTTAAAATGAAAAGTATTTTTAAAATTTCAGATTATTTCAGACTTTAAATTTTTTTAAAATGTAAAAAATAAAAAACCCGTTCCGGAAATCAATACCGGAACGGGTTTAAGTATATTAAATAAATTCCGATTGGAAATCTGAATTTATTTAATAGAAGAGATTATGGGGTAACTTTCTGTATCGTATTGAATGCATTATTATCAGCGTATGTCATATCAGTCAGATCTACAAGTCCGTCAGCATTTAAGTCTGATGGAACATATCCCGTAATGAAATTAAAAATATCATTATCGATAACTGCTATATCTGACAGATCTATAATTCCATCCTGAGTCACATCACCACTGTAAATACCAAAAGTTAACGGAGAATTATCAACCTGCTGCATATTGTTTCCAAATGCTTTACTTGCAAGATCAGTGAAATCATAATTCATAGTAGTACCGGATATAAATACTTCTCCGCCTGACTTGCTCCATGTCTCAATAGTGTTTCTGTGTTCTATAACAATATAATAATTACCTGATGGCAGATCAAAAGTAAATGCTCCTGTGAAAGTCAGTGAATCTACAACTGCTACAGAAGTATCAAGAATATTATATGGTGAATTGTCAGAACGCAGATAGACAGTCATTGTATCGCTTAAATTTAACTGCTGCAATCCGTTATAGAATGCTTCAGGCAATACTTTGATATTAATAGTTGAGTTCGGAATACCGTTACAGGATCCTGGAACCGGTTGGAATCCAATAACACCACCCTGATCATCAGTACCGCTTGTCAGATATGGTACATAATTTACTGCTCCTGTAATCTGTGCAGATATAGTTACATTATCCGTAGCACCATACCAGTTACAGGTTGAATTCTGTATCACTCCTGACTGATTATCCAGAGCAATTGTATTTGTATTTAAATCATTATCATTAACAGTAGCATTTAGAACTGCACCGGCATCTTTATAGAATATAACACCTGTTGCCCATCCGTTAACTTTATTTTCAGTTACGTTTGCATTAAGTGTCTCTGTTCCGAGAGCATCCATTTCAATACCAACACCATTTGTACTATCGCTGACAAGTACGTTCCTGTAGATTTCAGTATTTAGTACAAGATTATCAAGAATGTTTCCGCTTCTATTTGATGAAGTAGATACAACATCTAACGGTTCTGCAGTCACATGCGGAATTCCACCCGGATCTGCAATGATTCCGTAATAAACATTTGTACCATTATTTACTGCTGTTGAATTAATAATATTTTCACTTATTAAACCACCAACATCAATGTAATATATTCCAACCTGACAACCTGTGAGAGTATTACGTGATGTTGTATCAATTCCAGAAGGTTGGAACAGAAGTACTCCGCAAGATACTGCTGTACCTGGTGTATAAGACAGACCGCTGATAATATTATCTCTGACGGAACCGTTTGCTCCGGAGCTTATCTGAACTCCGTTTTGAGCTATGAAAGCAACAGGACCTGCACCGGTAATTGTATTGCTGTCAACTCTTACCGACAGATCTGCTCCGGTTAATACTGTTGCATTTTTCTGGAAATCATAGATATTATTACTTACTACATTAAGTTGTCTCGGATTACCGTTATCAGAGAATGCATAAATACCAACTCCTGCCTGCGCTCCATTAATCGGAGTATTTCTTATAGATTTGATCTCACAGCCTGTGACTGTACCACCTGCATTTCTGTATGCAATACCGATGAATCTGTTATTTGCATTTCCTTTTCCTGCACCGTCAACTGTCAAATTTTTAATGACAACATCAGATGTATCATGAACATAGATCACAGGTTTATTATTTGGACCTGTTGAGAAGGAAAGTGGAAGTATATTTGGAGACAATATTGTAGTCGAACCAATACCCTGTCCTTCAAGAGTTACTGCTTTATGAATCTCTACCTGCTCAGTAAATGTATGAGCACTTACCTGAAGTAAATGATTTGCTGAAGCATCATTTACGGAACGCTGGATCTGTCCGTATTTGATATTTGTATAAGCAGTATTATCTATCCACTTGTCATACACGTTCAATCCGCTTGGTACAAGATTTGGTGCACTCAGAGATGCATGAATATAATTTGTTGCAAAAGTATTTGCGTTATAAGTAATACCTGCGTTCGAGTTATAACCAAATCCTCCGCCGTCTGTAAACAACGCAACTTCATTATCAAAGAGATTATTTGCCAATGCACCAGGTCCTCCGATTATTGTAACGTTGCCTGTAGGTACATTAAAGTTATCGACACCTGCACCTGCAAGCAGTATTCCGCCTGCTCCGTCAGCTGCCGGACCATTGTACTGATTACCTGAAATTGTATTTCCTGTGATTGTGCCATAAGAACCGTATCCGAACTGAATTCCATTCTGACCATTTACATTCTGAATACTTTGTCCTGTTACTATATTGTTTGTTACAATAGCATGCGTGTTTAATTCATTGATCAGAATTCCTGTCTTCTGATAATCTTCAATCACATTATCAGAAACAATTATTGTATGATCAAAATTGACATCGTATGTATGGTTAGCGAAGAATGCATTTCCGGACTGGACACCACTATAAACAGCATCTCTTACTCCGGTGATTCTTGAATTTGTAAAACTACCGCCTGCTTCAAAATAATATATACCATAGAATTTTGAACCGCCTCTGCCATCACCGTCAATTCCGATATGACTAATGTCAACAACTGTTCCGGAATCTGAGACATAAACAACTGGTGTGTGATCTGCTGCATTTGCATTCGGAACAAGATTCAATGACAATGGAGCTTTAATTACTGCAGCACTTGCACCTGCACTGTCTGCACCTGTTATTGTCAGAGATTTATTGATAATAACCTGTTCCTGATAAGTACCAGCATCAATGTAAATTGTATCATTATCATTTGCTACTGAAACAGCATATGATACTGTTAAGAATGGAGCTGAAGTTGAACCCGGATTTGCATCACTTCCAACTGCAGTTGTAAATACATCACCTGCAAGTGAATTGTCGTTAACAAAATATGCAATGATCGGGAATCCGGTACATGAACCCGGTACAGGCTGGAATCCTGCTGTAGGTGCGTCATTGTCAGTTCCGTTTACGAGATAAGGAGAATAACTTACTGCACCAAAGACCTTTGTTGAGATTACAAACTGATCAGAAGATCCAAACCAGTTACATGAAGCATTTTGTGTGACACCTGTCAGATCATAAAGTGCATAAGTATTTGAACTCAGATCATTGTCATTTACAACACCGTTTAAAGTTGCACCTGCATCTTTATAGAATACTACACCGGCATCCCAGCCATTCACTTTATTTTCTGTAGCAGTTGCATTAAGTGTTTCTGTTCCTAATGCATCCATTTCAATACCGGTACCATTTGTTCCGTCACTGATCAGAGTATTTCTGTAAATAGATGTAGTAATGATGTTCGGATTATCCGGCAGATTAGAATTCTTTCCAGCCAGCAGATCTTCTTCAAAAGGAGAAGGCACTACTCTTGGATCGTCACCCGGATCAGCGACTATACCATAATAAGTTGCTGTACCATTGTTTGCTAAAGTAGAATTGATCGTGTTTTCATTGATCATTCCGCCGACATTGATATAATATATACCAACCTGACATCCTGTCAGATCATTGTTTGCGGTAGTTACTGTTCCTGATGGATTAGTTAAATAAAATAAAAGAACTCCACAGGAAACAGTTGTCGATGGTACATAAGAAATATTACTGATAATATTATTTGTAACAGAGCCGGCAGCGTCAAATCCAATCTGCACTCCATTTTGCGCAATAAAGCTTACCGGTCCTGCACCTGTAATTGTATTACTGTCAACGTTTGCAGTTAGATCAATTCCTGATAATGAAGTTGCATTTTTCTGGAAATCAAAAATATTATTACTAATAATATCCAATGTCCTTGCATTTCCATCATCAGCAAGAGCAAATATTCCTACTCCAGCCTGTGCACCATCTATAGGTGTATTTCTTATTGCTTTGATCTCACAATCTCTTACTGTACCGCCTGCATTTCTGTAACCAATACCCTGGAATCTGTTATTGGCATTACCTTTGCCGGCACCGTCAATTGTTACATCTTTGATGATCACACCTGCTGCATCATGAACATATATAACAGGTTTGTTTACACCTGAAGTAACATAAGATAATGTCAGAGTATTTGGAGAAACAATATTTGTAACACCAGTTCCCTGACCGTCTAATGTAATATCTTTATTTACTTCAAGCTGTTCTGTAAATGATCCAGGACCTACGTTCACTACAAATCCAGGGGATGCTGCATTGATTCCTCTTTGTACGGAAGGTGTTGTAATTCCAGGAGCTACAAAACTATTTACAGTTACGTAATCATTATTATTTTTTACAAGAACGAATCCGATATTTCCGTCATCGATCTTGTGCTGAATTCTGTCTTCGAGTTCAAACAGATTAGGAAGTGTCATAACATTCGGAGACTGAAGACCTGCTCCGACATTAAAGTTATTATTTCTTCCGTCAACATTTACATTTACTTTTTCCTTGGTCGATACATAAGTACCTGTCCATATTGGATCTCCTGATGTAGCTGTAGTCTGATTGTTAAGACTGATATTTCTCCATACGTCAGTATTGAAATCATTTTCATTTCCTAATGTACCGACAATTACAGTTCCGATAGAAGATAAACTATCAGAACTTGCAAGCTCTACAGAAAGACCTTTCTGATTAAAAGCAGCATTACCATTAAAAGTATTATTGGTAATGGATGCATTACTTGTGAATGCTGTCTGAGGAGCAGTGGTACGCTGTTTCGAATCTATTCTTATAGATTTAAAAAGTTCTGCTGTCGGATCAGGTGTAAATGTATTGTTATCAATATTTACATTTGAAGACCTTCCTGAGAATACTCCGAAGTTCACATAATTTTCAAAGGTATTTCCGGTAACTTCTATGTTTGCACTGCCGTTTGAAATATTTTTCAATTCGAGCATTGCAAAGTCAGTACCTGAACCAAACGCATTAGATACATTGGAAACATTATTTGCGAAACTATGTGTACCGTTTCCGAGAGAATTAATTTCAGTTTGTCCAAATAATGAATCGTTGGTAATATTCAATATACCACCTTGTATATCGCCTGATTGTATGGCATAGAATGCTCTGACTATACTGTTCTTCCAGTCGCCGTAACAGTTAAAGGTCTTGACACCGCGTCCAAGTGGTGAATTACCTGTATGCTTAATGTCATTACTGTCAAGATTGACCTGGTCATACTGAACACCGCCGAATGTTCCAAGCTGAATTCCAAAACTGTTGAATATTGCTGCACCGGTTGTAGCTGTACCGAATACGCAACTGTTTTTAATTGTCAGATTATTGAAAGTTCCTGAAGCTGCAGCTCTGATTCCTGTGTTAACTGCCAGCTGATTGAACTTTACTATTACATTATCAATAGTAACATTCGGAACTGTTACAGAAATTGTCTGGCTGGCTGAGCCTTCTACTACCGGACGTGATTCTTTTGTCGTACCGCTGCCTTTTATAGTGACTTCTTTATTTATGACTACGTTTTCATTGTAGTATCCTGAATCGGCTGTCAGTACATGTCCGTTCAATGTCTGAGCATCATCAATTGCAGTCTGGATAGAACAGAACATTTCAGTTGAATTCAAATTCATAACTACTCCTGAACCTGTATTCGCACCGACATCTCGAGTATCAACAGTATTAGAAAGAATATTTCCGCTCATTACTATACCGCATGTCTGAGGTGAATTTCCTCTTCCGAAATATGTATCAGCTACATTATTCTGATCTCCGTCTCCGGGATATGGTAAATGACCTGCCTGTCTCTGAATTCCAACATCACATAATGAAATTGTATTTCCTAATACGCTGTGATTCAGACCTTCGACTACGATTCCAAATCCATCACTCGAGCTAATCTGTTGATAACCGCTTACAGTATTATTCTGAACTATGGCACCAGTTGGCACATCAACATTACCCGGCAATACGCCTCTTCTGAATACTGCAATACCTGCAAGGTCTCTGA
>DAORRV010000026.1:0-38413 GCA_035443185.1 Ignavibacteria bacterium
TTCAGCCGTTTTTTACAACAAAGCCGACTGGACAGGGAACGGGACTGGGATTGTCTCTAAGCTATGATATTGTCAAAGCGCATGGAGGTGAGCTGAAAGTGGAGACGAAGTCAGGTGAGGGTACAGAATTTTCAGTTGTTTTACCATATTTAAAAAATTAAATATATGGAATGAAAATTTTAGTTGTAGATGACGAAAAGGATATACAAACTCTTTTTGAACAGCGTTTCAGAAAAGAGATCAAAGATAAAATTGTGGAATTTGCTTTTACTTTTTCCGGTGAAGAAGCGATTGAATATTTAAGTCTGCATGAATTGGAACATGAAGCTATTCTGATATTATCCGACATAAATATGCCGGGCATGAGCGGACTGGAACTGCTTGAGCATATCAAAAAGAAATATCACAAACCACCGCCGGTTGTAATGATGATAACAGCTTACGGTGATGGAGAAAATTTTAAAACAGCTCAGGAGCTGGGAGCGGATGATTTTTTAACTAAACCAGTTGATTTCAAATTATTAAAAGAAAAACTTAAAATATAAAATAATGGCAAAAATATTAGTAGCTGATGACGAAACTGATCTTGAAATTCTCATCAAACAAAAGTTCAGACAGAAGATCCGTGAACATGAATATGAATTTGTATTTGCTGTGAACGGAAATGACGCACTGGAGAAACTTAAACAGCACACTGATATTGATATTGTTCTTACCGATATCAACATGCCTGAGATGGATGGATTGACTTTACTCAGCAAACTTAATGTATCAAATCCTTTGCTCAAATCAGTTATAGTTTCTGCATACGGTGATATGGAAAATATCCGCACAGCCATGAACCGCGGCGCATTTGATTTCATCACCAAGCCCATTAATTTTGAAGATCTTGCAGTCACAATGGAGAAGACTATAAATCAAGTTTTACAAATCAAAAATACTTTAAAAGCAATAAAGGAAAATAATATACTGAAAATGTATGTGGATGAAACAGTACTCAACTTTATGGACAGCCGGGAGTTTGAAACCTCTTTAATGGCAAACGAAACTATAGAGGCGAGTGTCGTTTTTATTGACATCTGTAGTTTTACTACAATCAGTGAAATAGAACCCCCGGATACAGTCGTGAAATTACTCAACAGTTATTTTGATATAATTGTAAAAGAGATTATTGGTCAGGGTGGCTATGTGGATAAATTTATAGGCGATGCAATAATGGCTGTTTTTCGTGGCGACTATCATCTGGACAGGGCAGTAGATGCTAGTCTTGCTGTTAGAAATCAAATAGAAAAGTTACCTGCATTATCAAAAAGTGTAAATTTTAATCCTAAAGTATCCATCGGACTCAACTGCGGTGAAATGATCTCAGGCAACATTGGTTCAGCCAATCTGAAAAGACTGGATTATACTGTGATCGGAGATACAGTCAACACAGCACAAAGAATACAATCAACTGCAGAACCGGGTCAAATATTATTAAGCGAACCGGCATATGAAGAAATAAAAGAATCTTTTAATTGCCGGAAAGTCGGAGAAGTAATTTTAAAAAATAAAAGCATTCCGGTAAATGTCTATGAAGTGCTGGATTAAACTATTAATTAATTTTTACTTACAAAAAAATTCAAACAATGCTGGTATCAAAAATTTAGCGCGAATATGATTTGAAGTTAGTAAAAAAAAATCTCTTAACATATGAATTCGCAGTGTATTAAATGATAGTGCAGAAAATTCCTTAATACTTTCCTGACTTTTGTTCAGTGAATTTCAATTTATGCTTTATTAAATTAAGTTCAATCAAATTCAAACCTATGTCAAAACTAAAATCATTTGCTTTACTTATTTTCTGTTTACTAATACTTACCGGCTGCTCATTTATTTCAAACATTAAAGAAAAGCTGATCTCCGGCGGTAAAAAAATTTCAGAGAAAGTATCTACTTCAGATAAAACTTCTGAAGAAGATCTGAAATTTTATAATAAATATATTGAAGTGATGAACAAGATTCAGGGACAGGGAGAGAATATTTATAAATATTATAAAAGAGAAGTGCCCCCACCTGGACAGATTAATAAAAATTCTTATATATTAAATATGAGTATGCAAATGGAATGTCAATTTCTCGGAAACACTGTCAAAGATTATCAGAGATCACTTCTCGACGGCGGAGAACTTTCCAAACTAAAAGCTTCTGACGAAATGCAGAAAACTTTAGAATCCGATCTGAAAAATCTATTACCGGTATTAGAGGAATATTATAGAGTTTCTTATAGAGTAGCTGAATATTATTTCAAAAGAGAATATGTAAATGATATGTCAAAGATTGTTCCTTATGATAAAGACATGGAAAATGTTTACAATAAATATAAAACTGAATTTGATAAGTTCGCAGCGGATCTGAAAAAATATAAACCTGCAAGAATTATTTATGACCCATCCTCTGTATCAGATCCTGATGAAGCTTCAGCTCAGACTATGCTGAATGTATATGGAGATATACTTGAATCAGCAGAAGGTTTTTATGAAAGCATTGAGAAGATTGAATATAAAAGTGACCTGTCAGTTCCTGAAACTAAATTCAATGAGTTTGAAAAGACCGTTAGAGAAAGTAAATCCACTGTTATGAAAGCCTCATTCGGAGAGACAGTAAAATTTATGAAATATCATTACGAAGATTATTTTGCTCCATCTGCCGAAAGTTTTATTAATGCGGGAAAGGTGTTTTTTGGAAGTGCACCCAAATCAAAAAGTGAAGATGAGTTCAATGAAAAATTTAATGAACTTATTCAGAGTTATAATAAAATGATCAATTCATATAATACAAGTGTGGAAACTATAAATCGGGTAAGGTCGTGGTGATTATTTAAAACCTAATTATATTTATTTTAACTTTAGGATTTTGCCGTTAACGAAAAAAATTTAACCTGCTTTAAAATTTTTCTGAATATTAAATTTTTCAAACTTTTTTGGAAATCCAACAACTTCTAAAATTGATTCGAAAGATATAAACATGTTTATTATACAAAAAGCCGGTCTAAGTATTCTTCAGGTAACTAAAAATTATATTTAATTATGAAAAGGAAATCAGATCAGATAAATATTGACAAGCTGGATTTCACAAGCAATAAAATTAATCTATGTGCATATTTTTATAAAGGCAGCGGGAGTAAAAAGAAACCAACTTTAATATGGCTGCAGGGAAATCCGGGAGGTCCGGAAGACGGAACAAATCCCTGGTCTATTGAACTTTCAAAAAAAGGAGTAAATGTTTTCAGATTTAATTATGAGGGTTTATGGGGTAATGATGGTGAATTTAACTTCAGCAATTCTCTTATCAATCTCAAAAGCGTTTTGGATTTTTTGTATAATAAAGTAAATACCGATTTGTATCAGATTGACACAAACAATCTGATTTTCGGAGGATTCAGTTTTGGTTCCTCAGTGGTTTTTGTAGGAGCTTTGTATGATACGAGAATTAAAAACATAGTCGCTGTCTCACTTTGTGACCATGGTTACTTTGGAAGACAATTTATGGATCCGTATTCAAAGATAAGAGAATTCCTTGAGGAAACAGCTAAAAATATTTTCTTACCAAACGGAGTAGTCAATCAGGAAAAAGAAGTATTTGTCAAAGATCTTACTGATAATATATGCAGATATGATTTTGTCAGGCATTCCAAAAAATTATTAAAGAAAAAGATTCTCATTATTTGCGGATACAATGATGAGATTTGTCCTGTGGAAGATCATCTTTTACCGTTATACAGAAAACTTAAAGAGCTTGGACATAAAGATTTAAAAGTTATAATAAATGATTGCGCACATGTTCAGGAGATTGATCTTGCTGAAGTTTTTATAAATCGTATCAAGGATACTAAAAGTTAGTTTGATATATAAAAAAAGGGAATCCGAAAACCTTAATTTCAGAATAGAGTAGGATAATATTTCAAAAAAAAACTAAAATGGAAAAATCTTCAAAACCTGAGTTTTTCAACCTCCGACCGGAAATTGAAAAAGCTTATGGATACACGCATGCCGTAAGAATCGGCAATGATATAAAAGTTTCAGGTGCAGTCAGCATGGATGATTCCGGTAATCCAACAGCTGTGGGAGATCTTCAGCTGCAGATGAAGAACTGTTATTCTGATCTGGAAAAAGTATTAAAGCATTTTGGCTGTACATTTGACGATGTGGTTGTTGAAAATATATTTACAACTAATATGCCTGAATTTCTGATTCAATCCGAATACAGGAATTCAATTTACACAAAACAATTCCCTGCAGGCTCATGGCTTGGAGTTAAGGAATTGGCATTACCGGAATTTTTAATTGAGATAGAACTTGAAGTTCATGTTTCGAATTGAAATTAATTTCAACATTGTTGGAATTCCTGAAAATTTGACAAACACTGTGTATAGAATACTATATAACTGAACTCAGACTTTCAGGCACCAATAATTTGAGAGAACAGCACGATCAGCTAATGACATTGTTGTTGGAGACTAAAAAAGGTTGAACTACTTACAAATTTATTCTGAACATTAAACTCTTCAAACTTTTGGAACTCCGGTAACGGCAAAGTTTTATAACTTAAAATTGATTACAAAAAAACTCCTTCCCGAGATACAGCTCAGGAAGGAGTGGATATTTTTAAAAAACAATTTTTATTTATTATTCAATTTAAAACTAAACGGTACACTTACCCAGCATTTTACAGTCTGATCGTTCATCATAGCCGGTGTGAACTGAAGTCCCATTACATTCTCTTTTACCTCATCTCGAAATACTTCCGGACCGCTTATGCTTCCAATTTTAATTACTGAACCGTCTGTGCCGACCAACACTCTGACTGTAACTCTTCCTTCTGTCCCTGTGGAAAGTGCAATCGAAGGATATTTCATTGATGCTTTTATTGAATTTAAATTTAATGCTGACGGTGATTTTTCTACCTGAAATTCTTCAAAAGGTGTTTTTACCGGTTCTTTAATCTTCTCAATACTCTCATCAATTTTTACTTCATCTATTTTTATTTTACCCGGAACTTCTGCTGTGACTTCTGACGGATCTTCAGTTCCTTCAGATGATACCGGCAGTTTTACATTTTCAAGTTCACTCTGATTTTTTAATGTTACATCTTCTTTTATATTTCTTTTTGCGACGGGCTCCGGAGTCAATGCCGAAAGATCTTTCAAAGGAACCTGTATCTGATTTTCTATTACCGGAATTTCCAGTATCGGTATCTCAACATATGCATCTTTAAGTATAATATTTCTTTCGGGAGTATTTAAGTTTGTCTCCGATTTATCTGTATGACTGCTTATATATTTAAAGCTTGATAAAGCAATTATGGATGCTGTAATTACTGCAACAGCTAATCCTTTTATCAAAAAGACATTGTAAAACTTTTTTAACTCAGGTGCTCCGTACTTCATCTTTCTTGTAATTTCCTGAAAGACGTCATAATCATTACTTTTTCTGTTAAACATTTTAGCCTCCCGTTTTAAAGTTAATTGCAAATTATAAAACTGAAGGCTGAAAGTTTTGTTCCGAAGAATTTTATTTTATCAGATTCATTTTTTTGACAATACTACTCTCGCCACTTATAAGCTTATAAAAATAAATTCCGCTTGGTAAATTTGAAGCATCAAAATTATAATTATATGTTCCGCGTTCAAGTTCGGATTTAACTATTACTGCAACTTCTCTGCCGATATTATTATAGATCTTTAAAGATGTAAATCCTTTTGCAGAAATATTGAATTTCAGATTGGTAACAGGATTAAATGGGTTCGGATAATTTTGGTAAAGTTCAAACTCATTTACATTTTCTATATTAGGATTCACCGAAGTCAAATTATCAAAATAATAAATTCCGGAATTGCCGGTCCCGCAATACATTTTTCCCAAATATGAAAAAAATGTTTTTATATTTACCGAGGAAGGTAACCCGTTATTGATCACTGACCAGTTCAACCCATTGTTTTCAGATAAATAAACATTCCCATCATCCATTGAGACATATAGATCACCGTTACTGTTTACACCGGCTTCACCAAGATAATTGTTAGTGATATTTATTCCTGCATTCGTAAAAGAAAGTCCGTTATCTGTGGATCTGTGAAGGTTGAATGCATCAGAGACATACACAGAATTATCAGGTGCTTTGAAAATAGCTGCTATAAAGACTTGAGGAAAGGTGTTAAGTAAATTAAAACTATTCCCGTTATTTGAAGAATAAACTACACCGCCCAGTGAAGTTCCGAGGAAAATATTATTGTCATTTGTAATTGCCATACCACCGATAAATCCTGCATTGATCCTTTGGGTCTGAACCCAGCTATTTCCATTGTCAGTAGATTTAAATACAAAGGTTGATACATTTCCAATTAAAGGTCCCACTGTAACGGAATATGATGCTACGATAGACCCGTCTGAAGGAAATACAATTTCACCACCTCCGGCATAATTAAGTGGAAAGGAACGTGTATCAACATCTTTCCATGTGTTGCCATTGTCTGTGGATCTGTGAATGTATGAAAAGTCAACTGTTTTTGATAAAGCATATATATTTCCGTCAGGAGCGGTTCTCAGTGTAGATACTCTTTTCCCCTGAAGCCCCGATAGACTCCAGCTCATTCCCTGATCGGTGGATTTAAAAACTCCCACAGCCCAGCTTGTTGCAAAAAGATCGCCGGAGGAATTTGATGTCATTGAATATACATTGTCATTATTACTCTGAGAAATGTTTCCTGCATGTATCCAGACTCCCTGTGAAAAGATCTGTGTGCAGCATAGCATGGATAAAAAGAAAAATAATATTTTCATAAAAATTAAAGATTGTTTAATTAAAATCCGTTGAACTAATTTAAATATATTTTTACAATTTCACAAAACAATATAATGCTGAATTGTAGTATTCTAACTTTGAGGTCAACTTGTGAAATTATCCATTTCAAAATCTTTAAAACCATAAAATATACAAACCTTTAATTCAATTTAAACTAATCTATATTTTTCATAAATTCATAAAAATCAAATCCGGATATTTAATAAATTGAATTCTTGAATAAAATCATTTCAGTAGTTGGAGCCAGACCGAACTTTATGAAAATGGCACCCATCCATAAACAGCTTCTCAAACACAGATCGAAAGTTACTCATAAAATTGTACATACCGGACAGCATTATGACAAAAAAATGTCTGATATTTTTATTGAGGAGCTTGATCTTCCAAAACCGCACATTCATCTCAGTATCGGCTCAAGATCACATGCAGAACTAGTTGCGATGATCATGATGGAGTTTGAAAAAATTATTTTAAAAGAGAAGCCTGATCTCGTACTTGTGTACGGTGATATAAATTCTACTGCTGCCGCTGTGATGGTCTGTTCGAAAATACTGACTAAATCAGGCAGAACAATTCCAATAGCTCATATAGAATCAGGACTCAGGAGTTTTGACAGGACAATGCCGGAAGAGATAAACAGAATGGTAACAGATGTTTTGGCAGACTACCTTTTTGTTACAGAGCCAAGCGGTGTTAAAAATTTAAAAAAAGAAGGTATAAGCAGCAATAAAATATTCTTTGTTGGAAATACGATGATAGACTCACTGGAATTTTATCTTAAAAAATCTAAACTATCTAATGTATTAAAAGAGCTTTGCATTTCAGAAAAAAAATATACACTTGTCACTCTTCACAGACCTTCGAATGTGGACAGTAAAGAAAATCTGAATAAGATCATTTCTATTTTTAAAAATATAAACAAAATTGATCCGTCACTAGACATTGTATTTCCTGTACATCCAAGGACAATAAAGATGCTCGAAAAATTCGGACTCAAAGATATTTTTTATTCTATCAAAAATTTAATAGTTACAGAGCCTTTTGGATATCTGGATTTTCTGAATCTGATACAAAATGCAAAATTCATACTAACAGACTCAGGCGGAATACAGGAGGAGACTACATTTTTAAAAGTGCCGTGCATTACTTTAAGGGAAAATACAGAAAGACCTGTAACATCTGAGATCGGAACCAATGTCATATGCGGACTTGATGAGAAAAAAATCATAAAGCATATTAAAGAAATCGAAAGCGGTAAATTTAAAAAAGGAAAAATTCCGAAGCTCTGGGACGGTAAAGCCGCTGAAAGGATAGTAAAGGTTTTATTAAAAAAGATAAAATAAATCCGGAAGCTGCAGTAAAGAAAAAACTACGTAAAGTCATTTCCGCTTTGAATAGTTATTTTGGAAATCCTTTTGATGTAACAAAAGACCGGGCAGGAATACTGGATGTATTAATTGCGACAAAGCTTTCACAGAATACGACTGATAAATCTTCCTTCAAAGCATTTACTAATCTGAAGGAAAAATACGGAAGCTGGGAAAAGATTTCTGAGGTTAACGAAAGTTCTATCAGGGATGCAATAAAGGTTTGCGGACTGGCAGATACAAAGTCCAGAGAAATTAAATCAATGCTGAATAATTTAAAAAAGAAGTTTGGAAGTCTCGATCTGAAATTTATGTATGAATATTCTGATGAAGAAGTGTATGGGGAATTTCTTTCTCACAAAGGTTTTGGTGTAAAGACCATTTCATGCGTTCTGATATTTGCAATGGGGAGAGATGCATTTCCTGTGGATACACATGTTCACAGGATACTGAACCGGCTTGGAATCGTTAAGACATCTTCGGCAGTAAAAACCTTTGAGAAGGCAAAGGACATTATTCCGATAGGAAAAAAATACGAGCTGCATTCGAATCTTATAAAGTTTGGAAGGAATATCTGCAAAGCAAAAAATCCTTTATGCAGTCTATGTTTTTTGTATGACATGTGTGAATTTTCTGAAAAGGGAATTTATTTTAAAAGAAATTTATCCCACACTGACATTAAAGAAAATAATTTTATTATACTAGAAAATTTACGGACCAGTTGAAATTAGATAAATCTAAAATAAAAAAGATACTTGTAATTAAATTCGGCGGAATGGGCGATATACTGCTTACTACTCCTGTACTTCCGAATCTTAAAGCATATTTTCCGGACTCAGAGATATATTTCCTGACTGTCAGACATTCACGTGACATACTTATCGACAATCCTTACATTACGCGTGCATTCACTTATGATGCAAGCGAAGACAAGTCATGGTGTCTGATTAAAAATATTAGACAGCAAAAATATGATCTTGTGATAGACTTATTTGGAAATCCGAGGACTGCACTTATTACATTTATGAGCGGCGCGAAATACAGATTTGGATTTAATTTCAGAGGAAGAAATTATGCGTATAATCTGAAAGCCCGTGGCAGAGGCGGTGAAGTACACAATGTTGAATTCAATCTGGATTCACTAAGAGCACTGGAAATTCCAATCATATCAAAAAAACTTTACCTGCCTATAAATGTTGTGCATGAAGAATTTGCTGATGAGTTTTTTAAAGCAAATGATCTTTATTCTAAAAAAGTGATCGGGATATCAAAGACAGGCGGATGGGAATCGAAGAGATATAAAATTGATGATTACATTAAACTGATGGATATGCTGAATGAAATTTATGATGTAAATTTTGTACTTTTCTGGGGAAATGAAAAAGAAAAAGAGAACTGTGAAAAGATCAAAAATTCTGTAAAGAAGCAAAACGCATTCCTTATACCGGACAGTCCGATCAGATATCTGGCAGCTATAATCAAGAAATGTGACATTGTAATTGGAAATGACTCGGGACCGCTGCATGTAGCGGTTTCAATGGAAGTCCCGACACTTGGAATTTACGGTCCGACAAATCCAATGCTGCAGGGTCCTTTCGGAGAAAATAATCTTTCCGTTGTAAATGAGAATATAGATTGTTTATATTGCAATTTACTTAATTGTAATATTGGAAATATTTGTATGACAGAGCTTTCAAAAGATACAATAATAGATAAAGTAAAAGAACTGGTCAGAATAAATAATGTAAATTTGTAAATTAAGTTTTTAATTAGAAGTATAATTTTTATTTTATTAAATAATTATTTATATGTCAGAAATTAACAGTAATAAATATCCAAAAGGTATACCGTACATTATAGGCAATGAACTTGCGGAAAGATTTAGTTACTATGGGATGAAAACCATACTTGTTGTATTCATGACACAGTATCTTATGAATTCAGAAGGACTGGATGTGATGAATGATAATGAAGCAACAAAATGGTATCATGTATTTGGTATGGCTACATATTTTTTTCCGATAGTCGGTGCAATAATTTCTGACGTACTCTGGGGAAAATACAAAACTATCATACTGCTTTCAGTGGTCTATGTGCTCGGACATGCGGCACTTGCGATTGATGAATCGAGGATAGGTTTAGCTATCGGACTTACACTGATCGCAGTCGGATCCGGTGGTATCAAGCCCTGTGTCTCCGCTCATGTCGGAGATCAGTTTGAAAAGAAGAACAAACATCTTCTCGAAAAAATATTTGGATATTTTTATTTCTCCATAAATCTCGGAGCTGCTATTTCTACTTTACTGACACCATTATTATTAGAATGGTACGGTCCGCATATTGCATTCGGAGTCCCCGGATTACTGATGCTTTTAGCTACACTTGTTTTTTATATGGGAAGGAAAGTATTTATATCAATTCCCCCGGTAGGTTGGAAGGCATATAAGCTTGACTTGTTTAGTGAGAGAGGTAAAAAAGCACTGGTGAATCTAAGTGTAATGTATATTTTTATAGCGGTATTCTGGTCACTGTTCGATCAAACCGGCTCATCATGGGTACTTCAGGCAGAGGAGATGGATAAGTTCGTAAATCTCGGATTCGTGAAATTTGAATTACTGGCATCACAGATTCAGGCTATCAATCCGCTGCTGATAATGATCTTCATTCCAATGTTCACATATTTTGTATATCCGATGGTTAATAAAATATTTCCTCTGACGATGATGAGAAAAATTTCGATCGGTATGTTTATGGCTGCATTTTCTTTTGCGCTGATAGCAATTGCAGAAACTTCAATAACAGCTGGCAATACTCCGAGCATTCTATGGCAGTTCTGGGCATATGTGATCTTGACTGCAGCAGAAGTAATGGTCTCAATCACAGGACTGGAGTTTTCTTATACACAAGCTCCAAACAGTATGAAGTCTATTGTTATGGGACTTTGGTTTCTTGGCGTTTCACTTGGTAATGGTATAGCAGCACTAGTAAATGAAATTATAGTAAATGATGACGGAAGTTATAAACTTGAAGGTTCAGAATATTTTTGGTTCTTTGCAATACTTATGCTGGTCACTGCATTTGCATTTGTTCTGTTAGCCAAAAGATATAAAGTAGAGACTTACATACAGGAAAGAGATATTTCTACAAACCCGCTTGTTACAGAAAACTGAGTTTTAAAATTACAATTAAAAATAGATTTAAAATATAGATACATATCGTTAAATTGGAAAACTAAAAAAATAACAGAAAGGATTTCATGTCTAAAAACACACCTATAACTGTCGCATACGGCGATGGTATCGGTCCTGAAATAATGGAGGCAACATTAAATATTATTACTTCGGCGGGAGCAGATATTGATATAGAAACCATTGAGATCGGTGAACAGGTTTATCTCAGAGGGAATTTAGCCGGTATAGAACCGACTGCCTGGGATTCACTCCGCAGAACAAAAGTTTTTCTCAAAGCTCCGATCACAACTCCGCAGGGCGGCGGATATAAAAGTCTGAATGTCACTACCAGAAAGACTCTCGGGCTTTATGCAAATATAAGACCCTGTATTTCTTATCATCCTTATGTTTCCACAAAGCATCCTGTGATGGATGTTGTCATTGTCAGAGAAAATGAAGAAGATCTTTATGCCGGAATTGAATACAGACAGACTCAGGAAGTCTATCAGTGTCTTAAGCTTATCTCAAGACCGGGCTCAGAAAAAATAATCAGGTACGCATTTGAATATGCAGTTGCAAATAACAGAAAGAAGGTTACTTGTTTTGTAAAAGACAATATTATGAAATTAACCGACGGTTTATTTCATCAGGTCTTTAGAGAGATCTCGGCAGATTATCCCGATATAGAAAATGAAGTATGGATCGTTGATATAGGTGCAGCAAAAATGGCAAACACACCTGAAGATTTTGATGTGATCGTGATGGAAAATTTATATGGTGATATACTTTCAGATGTCGCAGCTCAGATCACAGGATCAGTTGGTCTTGCAGGATCAGCAAACATTGGACAGAACTTTGCAATGTTTGAAGCCATTCACGGATCAGCTCCGAGAAGAGCCGGTCAAAATCTCGCAAACCCATCCGGTCTGCTGCTTGGCGCAGTAATGATGCTGAATCATATTGGTCAGAGTGAAACTGCAAGTAAAGTTCATAATGCCTGGCTGAAAACTCTCGAAGACGGAGTACATACTTATGATATTTTTAAAGAAAATATCAGCAAAGAAAAAGTCGGTACAAAGGAATTTGCAAAAGCAGTAATAGAAAGATTAGGAGAAGTACCGACAACTCTTAAATCAGTAGAGTATAAAAGATCACCTACAAAAAAGGAAATCAAAGGTGTAATAGCAAAGGTAAAAATTCAGCAAAAAGATCTGGTCGGAGTGGATATATATCTCGACTGGAGAAACGGAAGTGCTGAAGATCTCGGTGAGATATTGAAAAAAATCGGCACGGATGTTTTATATCTTGCATACATCAGCAACAGAGGCGTGCAAGTCTGGCCAAATGGTGAACCTGAAACATTCTGCACTGATCACTGGAGATGCAGATATCACACTGTAAATAAAGGTGATGTGATCAATAACTCGGACGTGATAAAACTGCTCGAAAAAGTTTATGATTCAGGATTTGATTTTATTAAGACAGAACACATGTACAACTTTGACGGAGAAGTAGGATACTCCTGATCTGAATGTTTTTATAAATTATACTTCCGGATTCAGTTCATTTGATTCCGGAAGTTTTTTTTTAATAAAAAAATTTTAGATATTGACAATTAATTTTAAATCTGCTAATTTTGTAAAGCACTTTATTTTACAAAGCACTTTAATTAAATAAAAAATGGAATCAAGACAAGCAGAACTGGAACTATCCCTGATCAAAAAAATGATGGAGGACACACGCAAGATGAATATCGATAATGGTATTCATTTTATTTTCTGGGGCGTACTCGTAGCAGTTGCATTATTTATAAATTATCTGTTTTTAAAACTGAACTTTTATCCTAAGTATGTGGGTCTTGTCTGGATGGTACTTATGGTATCGGGAGCGGTCGCAGATATTTTTATCGCTAAATATCAAAGCAAAAGAAGCAGTGTCTCTACATATGCCGGCAGGTTAATGTCATCTTTATGGCTGGCATCCGGAGTTGCAATGTTTATTTATGGTTTTATAGGACCTTTATCAGGTGCATACAATTCGATTTTTATTTGTCCTATAATAGCAACATCACTTGGTATTTCATATTTTACAAGCGGATCGATACAGCAGCTTGGCTGGCTGAGATCGGTTTCATTTGGATGGTGGGCAGGTGCAATTGTCATGTTCATATTTCCGGGGATTCATACATTGCTTGTATTTGCAGTTATGATAATCCTTCTTCAGATCGTACCCGGAATATTATTGAACATTAAATCAAAGAAATTTCTGGAAAGAACCGCATAATGAATTATGACTATCTTCAAATTGACGATGTAATACATTCCCGGATCAGAACTTCCATTATGGCAGTACTTGTGGGAATAGATGAAGCTGAATTTAATTTTCTCAAAGAAAAAGTAAATGCAACTGACGGAAATCTGAGTGTACATTTAAAAAAATTAGAACAAGCAGGATATATCAGCGTAAAGAAACTTTTTGTTGACCGTAAACCACTTTCAAAATATAAGATCACTTCAAAAGGATATAAAGCTTTTGAAAACTATTTGAGTAATCTCGAAAATATTATCAGATCAAATAAAAAATAACTAACTAACTTAAACTATATTTAAAATGGAAAAGCTTACACAAGATCAGATCGAAAAAAATTTAAAGGAACTAACCGGATGGGAATCTACCGGATCATCAATAAAAAAGAAATTTAAAACAGACGGATTTCCGCAGACTATGGGGCTGGTCGCTGCTATCGGTGCATTTTGTCAGCAGCATGATCATCACCCGGATTATATGACAATGAAATATTCCGAAGTCGAAGTTTCATTTTCAACACATTCTGCAAAAGGAATTACTCAAAAGGATATCGACATTGCAAAAGATATTGAAAAATTAAAATTTTAAACAAACATGAAATTAATTTTTACATTAATATATACTATAATTTTGTTGATGTCTTGCGGAAATTCCTTTTCACAGGAAAAAGATTCTGTAAAGACTGAAGAAACTGTTAAGACTGAAAAGACAGTTGAGACGACACTTATATCAGGTAAAGTCACAGGAGAGAAAGAAACAATTCTTGTCGGCGTCAACGTTGTGATCGAAGGAACTATAGACGGTGCTACCACTGATGAAAAAGGATTTTATGAATTCGAAACAGAAAAATTCGGACCGGTAAATTTAATTGTCTCTTACATAGACTATACTACAAAGACAGTACCTTTAGATATTTTCCGAGGGCAGCCTGTAGTTTTAAATGTAAGACTTTCAAAAGAAGAGATAAGGACTGATGAAATACTGGTCACTGCAAGTTCATTTACATCAGGTAACAACAATGCCGTCACACTGACTCCGCTTGAGATAGTAAGAATACCCGGCGCAGATGCTGATATTTACAGAGCCATCACTACATTCCCCGGATCCAATCAGGTAAACGAAGGAAGCCGTATTACAGTACGCGGTGGAAATCCAAATGAAGTACTTACCATCATTGACATGGCATCACTTTATAATCCGTTCATTTTTGATGATGACTTTAATACGTCGTCTTATTCCACTATTAATCCATGGGGATTAAAAGGGATTAACTTTACGAGCGGAGGATTTTCTGCAAAGTATGGAAACGTACTGTCAGCTGTACTTGATCTAAAATCTTATGACATGCCTCAGGGTTCGGGAATGTTTGCATGGCTTGGTCTCGCAAATGCTTCACTTTCCGGAGTCTATCTTTCAGATGACAGAAAACTCGGCGCGACTTTTACAGCAGGGAAATTATTTCTCGAACCGTATTTCGCAATCAACGGAAAGCACTCTGAATATAATCCGATCCCGCAGTCAAATCAGCTCGGTGGTACGATCTCTTACAACATTGGCAAAACAGGAAATCTGAAAGCTTACGGAAATTACAGTGACGATAAGGTCGGAATAAAAAATGCAGGACCGACATACGACGGTTATTTTGAAGGAAGTTCGAATAATTATTTTGCAAATCTGAAATATACATCTGCACCTTCTGTAACTACACTACTTGGCATCGGAGGTTCTTTCAGTTTTAATGAAAATAATTCTGCCTACGGAGTTTTAAATACGACTGTACAACAAACTTATTCAAAAGGTCGGGCAGAACTTACTATACAGGCAAGCAATAAAACTGATATAAATACCGGTGTTGAGTATGAATATAGTGGTTACAACATTAAAGGAATTGTACCCCAGTTTCAGTATAATCTCGCGCTGAATGCTCCTTCGACAGATCTTGATACAAGCGCAAATACAGGCAGGATCGGTGCATATGTCGAAGGTCAGATCAGACTAACTAGTGATCTGTTTATTATTCCGGGTATCAGATCTGATTATCAGTCACTTTCAGAGAAAGTAAGTTTTGATCCGAGATTTTCATTTGGATTCCTCCTTGCAAAGAATCAAACTGTAAGAGGTGCAGTAGGTATTTATCATCAGTATCCGGGTCTGTCAGAGTATTACAGCAGTGATGACAATAATCTCGAACCTGAAGAAGCTATACATTACATTCTCGGATATGAATTCAATAAAGAAGGAAATATAGTTTTCAGAGTGGAAGGTTATTATAAAGACTATTCCAATCTTGTATTGAGAAATGTCACAGATTTTTTTTACGGTTCAGAAGGAAAAGGATTTGCTAAAGGAGTGGATATGTTTTTTAAAACAAAGATCTCAAATAAATTCACAGGCTGGATATCTTATGCATATTCAGATTCAAAGAGAGAGCAATATGACGCTGCCTATATCGCTCCTTCAAATTTTGACATTACAAATAATCTAAGTGTGGTCGGCAGTTATAATCTCACAGATAAAATAGTATTGGGAATGTCTTATAAGCTTTCAACCGGAAGACCATATACACCTGTGACAGGAAGCAATTTTAACAGTAATATGAATGTATATGTACCGGTCTATGGTGACGTGAACAGCGGAAGATTCCCAACTTACAACCGTCTGGATATGAATGCTCAGTATATTTTTTCAATGTTTGGAAAATTCGCTGTCGGAGTTTTAGCAGTGAATAATATTTTTAATCAGAATAATCTTTATGATTATACTTACAATACTGATTATTCTACACAGGTACCAATTTATACAAACAATAAAAGAAGTCTGTATCTCGGACTCGGATTACAATTATAATTTTTTACTAACTAAATCATAAACCAAAAACTAATTTCAAAAGGAGAAATTAAAAAAATGAACCTAAAAACAATTTCAATTATCGCTTTGTTAATTTTGCTTTCAATCGGATCGGTATCAGTAAAAGCTGACGAAGATTTTGACAAAGCAATTCTTAAAAGTAAGAAAGCTCTAACTGAAGCAATGAATATCAGTGACGAAGCCAAGCTAATCAAGGCAAGAGGGCAGTTCGAAAGAATACTTCAGCTCAAGCAGCAGCCGTGGCTTGTAAATTATTACATGGCTTTAGCAGACTATGGACTTGCTTTAGTGGGGATGAGAACTGAAGATAAAGATAAGACAAAGAAATATACTGAGTCGGGAATTGAGACAATTAACAAATCAATTGATGAAAATCCTGAATTCTGTGATTCATTTGTATTACTTGAGTCGCTGAATTTTAACAGATGGCAGTACGAGCAGGAGAAGATGGAGGAAATTATTTCAGCAACGCAATACGCTGACACAGAGGCAAAAAAGCTTGATGCAAATAATCCAAGATATGTACTGGTCACAGGCATCTCACAATTCTATATGCCTGAAGCTTTTGGCGGCGGTGTCAAGATTGCTCTTCCGACACTTGAAAAATCTGAAGAACTTTTCAAAACATATAAACCAAAAAGCGAACTGTACCCGGACTGGGGTCAGGATATGTCTTATGGTTATATTGCTCTCTGTCTTTTAAAGAGAGATGACGAAGGAGATAAAGCCAAAGCAAAAGAAATGATAGATGAAGGATTAAAGATAAATCCGGATTCAGGATTTTTAACAGGTTATGTAATGAAAGAGTATAATGCAGGTACTGAAGATAAAAAGTAATTTATAGTAACCAAAATTTAAAACGCCGGAAAATTTTTTCACCGGCGTTTTTTTTTGATCATTTTACAATAAAGATATGATTTTACGGGCGAAGCACAGCAATCTCCGAATCTACGACAAAAATTATCAGCGGTGAATAATCATTCAATTTTGGAATCAGTAATCTTTTAAATTATAGATATGTATAAAATTCGAATTGCTTCACCCGAATGAATCCGGGTTCGCAAAGACATATATTAATAAAAATCCTTTAGGGAAATTCCCATTCTCTGCGGGAAAATTTTTGCAATAAAAATTCATAATTCCTAATTTTTAATTTCTAATTATTTTAGAAGCACCATACGTTTTGTTTCACTAAATTCTCCTGCAGTCAGCTTATAAAAATATATCCCACTCGCAAATCCACTGCCATCAAACTCTACTGAATAACTTCCAGCATTTTGCTTCTCATTGACAAGCTCCGCAACTTCATTCCCCAGCACATCAAATACTTTTAGCTTCGCATTACCAGTACCTTGTAACTCGTAATTAATAACTGTCTTTGGATTAAATGGATTTGGATAATTTTGATGCAGAATAAAATTATTGGGATTTACTGAATTAATATCATCTGCAATACCAACCAGTTCAGAATTATATTTCAGAATCACGCCGTTATTTCCGACTGCCCAGCCATTCCTGCTGCTGCTGAATGCAATGTCATAGATGTTACTTTGCTGAGGAGTACCGGTCAGATCCCAGTTCTGACCGCCGTTAGTTGTCACAAGAAAACTGTCAACGATGCCGAGAGATATCCAGCCTTCCTGGGGAGTTCGGTAAGAAATTGTATTTGCAATTCCAAACACCTGGAATTCCTCATACAGCCAGTTTGCCCCCATGTTATAAGAATTTATCTGACTCGAACCGTATTCAAAATCACCGCCTACTCCGATTGCATTATTTTTATCAAGAAACAGAAAATCATTTATTGGCTCGGGACCTACTACAATTGTCCTCCACGACCTGCCGCCGTTAGTGGATTTCCATACTACTCCTGCGATATCAATTGCCCCTCCTACTCCAATACCATAATTTTCATCATAAAAAGAAATTTTATTAACAGGAAATCCAAAGTCCATTCCGGAATCAATAGGTGCTAAAAGCCATTCAGCACCACCGTCAGAAGTATAATATAGTTTACCGCCCGATCCGGCAAGATATCCGTTCAGACTGTCACGAAAAAAAACTGTATTCAGAAAAACATTTGAATCAGGAAACATCGTAACGCTCCAGTTCTGACCGCCGTTTTTTGTAGTGATAATTTTTGTTCCGTAATAATTAGGTGGAGTTGCATCGAGTACCCAGGCGAGAGCATATCCGATATTTCCATTGAGAAAAAATAATTCGATTATATTATTTGTAATGCCCGTAAACTGAGTCTCCCAGCTCAAGCCATTATTTCTTGTATTAATAATGAGTCCTGAATCGCCGGCGATCCAGCCGTTTAATGTGTCAGTAAATTCACATGATGACAGATTTTGTGAAGTCTGCTTCGACTGTATAAGCCAATAATCATCATTAGCCACTGCTTCAACAGCACAACTTAAAAGTACAGTCAATATTATTAAATATTTTTTCAAACGGAATTAATACTTTTTAATTTTATATGTTAAATTAATTAAACTAATTCTTAATTTAAATCCTTCCTTACAGTACATTAGCCAGTAACAATTTAAATTATTCTCAAAAAAGAAATAAAATTTTTACTCAATATTTTAGAATCTAAATCAAATTTCAAACAGCACGTTTAAGAATAATTAATAAGTATTTCCCCCTTAAAAAAGGGGGAGCGAAGAGGGTTGTAACCGAAAGAAACAGCAATAATATATTGCATAAAACTCAACCCTTAGATAGTTTGGTCAAATCAAACCTGGTTTTACAAACCCTTCCCACCCTCCCCTTTGGGCAGAGAGGAGGAGCTAAACCGTCTTTTTAATATTTTTCGCATCTAAAATATAATGTTACTATCTTTTAAAATAAGTTACCTTCGGCTATTACGGAAGATTATTTCTCTTTCTTAAAAACCATTCAAGACACAATAAAAATATCAACAGTGCAAGATAATACGGATTCACGTTCAGCTCCAGATTACGCGCTGTCTTGAATTCATACTCCGACTTACCATTCATTTCTGTAAGAATGTCATCGATTTCACTTTTGGATTTTCCTGTAAGATTCTGTCCGCCTGTTTCTAAGGAAAGTATTTTCAATACAGAATTGTCAGCTCTGGTTTCTGAGAATTCAAAATTATTCTCCCCCACCGAAAATCTTCCAAGTATATTTTCCACTAAAACATTGTCATCATAAAGACCGGCTGTATATTCATAATTTCCATCTTCAGGAATGTTTATCTTTCCTGAATATTGATTGTCATTTAATCTGATCAGATCAGTTTCTTTATCGATACCGTTTCCTGAAATTTTTACAAGTATCTTTTCATTTCCATTTACTTCATGATTCAGAATGGATGCATTAAATTTCACATCTTCATATTTTGAATAAACGGACTTTGTTGTTTCGATGGAAAAATGTTTTTGAGCTTCCTTGTCTGTGATTGCGATAATAATATTTGACAGTATATTTCTAAAAAGATCATCACTACCTTTATTATTTTTATTCAGTCTCCATTTGTAAAAACCGTAAGCAAGAAATGCTGCTGACTTTTTACTCTTTGTGTTTTCAATTATCAGCGCAGGAATTGAATTTTTTGTTGTCAAAAGAAAAACATCTGCAGATGGATTTGATGAAAAGATTGAAGAAGTTTTAAATATGTCAGGCATACTACTGACTGATCTGAGCTGATCAAGACTGCTGAAAATTTCATTGTCAGTTGAAATTACTGAAGAAAGCCCCGTCAGCTCTTCATTATCTGATGATGAAGAAATTTTAAAACTCAGTTTGTCTTCAATTGACATAAGCTTACTGTAATCCGTATTCCTTCCTGCAAAAAAAATAAGCGATGAGTTTTTATTCTCGATCTCAGCACTGATCCTGTTCAGAATACTCTGATCCGAAACTGCAGTCGGATAACCAATCAAAATAAATGTATCAAATATATTAATATCCGGAAATCCGCCTTCATAAAATTCTCCGCCTGATTTTTGAGTGAGCACAGTAGTTTCAAAATTTCTGACCTGCTTAAGTTCTTCAGTAATAAAGGCATTATCGGCTGACGGACCACCTGAAATAACCAGTACTTTAAATTTATTATCTGTGAATTTTATAAAAAATTCTCTGAAATTATTTTTTAAAGTGATCTCATTTTCTAACGGCTCGGATTCTATTCTGTACTTTACAATTTTATCTTCAGCAGAAAACACATTGAAAGATACATCATATAAATTATCTCTTTCATTTACCGCAACTGTCTTTGTATCAATCAGCTTATCCTCTTCATAGAGACTGACATTTACATTTGTATTATAATTGTAAGAAGCGATCTGAACTTTTACAGGCACGGTACTTTCCGCAAAAGCTGTCTTATTATAGTAAAGATTTTTGATTGATACATCATTTTTCTGAATCGTATCACCTGTCAGATAATAATTAAATGGTACATTCATTGACCTTGCAAACTTTAACGGATTCCCACCTTCATTGATCATCCCGTCTGAGACAATATTTACAGTTGAAATATTTGCTGCGGAAAGTTTTTCCTGAAGTGTGCTTACAGGTGAAGAAAGATCTGTTTCAAAATTATTTATACCTTCATAAGTAATTCCGTTAAGTTCATCTGCGGAAATTTCCTTTATCAGATCTCCTGAAAAAAGAAAATAAAGATCTTCTGAATTCCCTGCACCTATACCTTTAATTTCATCAGTTACTATCTTTTTTAAAAGATTATTTCTGTTTTCAATTAAAAGACTTTCAGAATTATCGATGAGAAAAATATTTTTTGGGGAAGGGGAAATGTTTGAAATGAATGACATAACCGGAGAAAGCAGTAAGATAAAAATAAAAAAAACTGATAAAGCTCTTAGAGCAGTAAGGAATTTCTTTTGAGGTTCTTTGAGTATAGTTTTTTTATAATAAAAATATGAGACTGCACCGGCGACAATCAGCATTATTGCTGCATAGACAAAACCATATTCTGCGCTGAATGAAAAATTCATTTTACCGGGTTGGTTTTAGGAAGCTTATCAAATTCAAAACCTTTTGTTTAAATTGCTGAAAAATGCAATTAATGGAATTATTGGATTTAAAAGACTAGAGAAATTCAGTCTCATTGTCCTTCCTAAAACTATATTTTTTAAAACAAGCTGATTTTGATGAAGCCGGATATTACATTTTAATATCTACATAAATACTTTCACGCAGTTCCTCGATCCATGACTCCATCTCTTTATTTTCCTTATAGTTTTCAGCATAACGTTTTACCTTTTCATAATCATCTTTCAAAGTAAGTTTGTGCGGAGGTATTTTACTGATCACTTTAATTATCTGATAGCCATATTCGGTATCGCTTCCAACTCTGATAGGCTCACTTATCTGACCATCGGTCAGGTTATTTAAAATTTCTACAGTCGCACTGTCAAACTGTTCAGCCGGAACCTTACCGGCATAACCGCCATTACTCTTTGCCTGCGGATCATCAGAATATTGTTTAGCAGCATCTTCAAATGTAATTTCACCTTTATTGATCTTATCACGAAGATCATTCAGAAAATTAAGTGTTTCAAAATCCGAAGATTCAAATTTCGGAAATCTGATGAGAATATGCTGAGCTTTTACTTTATCTCCGAGTTTTTCATTGGATTTAATAATATGCAGACCAAATTGTGTTTCGACAATACCGGAGACTTCACCCGGAGAGAGACTAAAAACAGCATCTTCAAATTCCTTTACAAAAGTACCTTTGGAAGCTATACCGAGATCACCGCCTTCAATAGCTGATAATGAATCAGCAGAATTTCTTCTGGCAAGATCTGAGAATTCCGTTCCGTTTTTAATACTGTCTAAAATCTGCAAAGCTATTCTTTCAGCTTCTTTTTTCTCAGATTCACTTACTTTTCTTTCCATAATAATTGCAGCGATCTCAAGTTCTTCACTGACATCCGGCAGACTATCACCATAAGAAGTATAAAATTCTTTAACTTCTGCATCTGAAACCCTCATACCACCTGCAAATTTCTGTCTTTTAAGCTTCTCCGTCTTCATACTTTTTTCAAGATCTTCTTTCAAAAGGATCTTGATCTTGGTCATAGACATGCTGTACATTTCCTCAAGTTTTTCTGCTGAGCCGACCTGCCCTATCAGATTCTTTATACGGTTCTCCAGTTCCCTGTTCAGCTCTTCTTCAGAAATAAAAATACTATCCTGATCTGCTTTTGCCAGAATTATTTTATTGGTCAGAATAGATTGGAAAATCTGCTGTACCATATAAGGAGAAATGTCTGCAAGCTGATTTTGACGCGCATATAGCTGAAGCTGATACTGGAAATCTGATTCTGTGATAATTTCTTTTCCTACTACTGCTATAATTCTGTCACCTTCGGGCTGAGCAAAAAGTGCTGATGACAGAATCAGAAATAGTGGAATTATAAATATTACTTTTAACATCTTAATTTATTCTTTAAATGCTTCGATTAAAATTGCGGCGTTTATCTTAACGGGATACTTTGCCTTTAGGTTTTCGATATATTCTTTTTCAAGCTCTTTGAATTTATCCTGCTGAATGGTATTCGAAATTTCTGATTTTACTTCTTCAAAAGGTTTTACTTTTACTTCATTACTATCTGTATAAGAATAATTATCCTTATGACTGTTATAATAACTTTCAAGATCCTCGGGATTTATTTTGATCTTTCTCCAGAGTTCTTCCTGATCTACTTTAAAGCTCAGAAGTCCGTTTTCATATTCAGTCAGCTGTTCTACATAAAGTGGATCATCTTCTATATTTTCCTTGATCGCTTTTTTATATAAAAGCGGCATTTCACCGGTGTTTGTTATTACTTTTCTCAAAGTCTCACTGTTTGCAAGACTTGCCTGAGCATCTCTGTTTTTTGTGATATATACTACAAAATCATTTACTTTTACATCGCCGCCGTTGTATGTTGCTATTATTTTTGCTCTTTCATCAGCATTAAACATAGAATCTATATTAAAGCTTGACAAAGTTTTATTGCTGTCAAATTTTGATATTAAAAAATTCAGACCTTCATTATTAACCTCATATTTGAATTCTTTTATCAGCTTATCAATATATTTTGTATATTCAGCTTTAAATCCCGGACCTTTTTTGTAATCACCTTTTAGAGTTTCTTTTTGTTTTTCGAAAGAAGTATAAGGCTTGATCTCTGTTACTTTGATGATATGCCAACCATATGGTGTTTTTACAAGGTCAGAGACTTCATCTACCTTTAACATAAATGCAACACTGTCAAAAGGTTGAATCATTCTTCTTCTGTCAAAAAATCCCAGGTCACCACCTTTTGGTGCAGAGCCGGGATCCTGAGAAACTTCTGTCGCTACCTTTCCAAAATCTTCGCCGTTCTTAATGCGGCTGAGAGTTTCTTTGGCTTTATTATATGTGCCGATTGAATCGATTGTATTTCCAAGACTGTCTTTCTGATCCTGAATCAGAATGTGTGATGCCTTTATTCCTTCGTTTCTTTTCTTTTTATCAGTGAGTTTTACAATATGAAGTCCGAAATTAGTTCTTACCGGCTCTTTTGTATATTCACCAACTTTTAATTCATAAAGTGCATCTTCAAATTCAGGTACTGTCATTCCGGCTGTAAAATAATACAGATCACCGCCGTTTTGTTTTGCGGAATTGTCATCAGAATAATCAGCAGCTACAACGGAAAAATCAACTCCGTCTTTCAATTTAGCAAGTACTTCTGTTGCTTTGGTATATGCTGCAATGGAATCTTCCGGAGACATATTCTGCATTGGAAGATTTATTAAAATGTGTGAAGCTCTTACTTCGTATTCTTTTTTATCATAAAGATCTTTTATCATCGGCTCGACTATATCTTTATCGATCAGAAATGAGGTCAGAAAATTCTCTTTATACTGCTTTAGATCATTTTGAATATCTTCAGAAGTTAATAATCCTCTTTCACGTGCATCCTTTACCTTTAGTTTGTATTTGATTAACAGATCTAAAAATTCGGTGCGTTTTTCCATGTTTGAACTCTTTGCTGAATCAATATTATTTACCGTCTTCATATACTGTGTTTCATAGTCATCAAGATATATCTTTTCATCACCTACTTCAGCTACTACCTGTTTCTTTTTAGAGGAACATGCAATAACTGCAATAAAAGAGATCATTATAAATAGTGAAAACAGTTTTAAATAATTTTTCTTATTTTGCATTTAATGGTTTCTTAATTTTAAAATTTAATCGGTTAAAATACCTATTTAAGTTCTGAATAAAAAGCCAAGAAGATAAACAAGCTGAGTTATGAATAACTCAGATCAGGTATTGAAAGTTCTTAAAAATCAAAAATACTTTTAAATAATCCTTTATTCAAAATCATCAACAGATTTTTAAAAATACAAACTATAAGCGGGTTTTATAAAAAACTGATATTAAGAATTGTAAATATTTTAAATAAAAGTTATTTTGCACCATATTAAAATAAATAAAAAATATACAAAAATGAAAATTCAAAATTCTTTAAAACTATTTAGAAATTTACTTTTTGCATTAATAATTATCTGTCCTGTGATCTTTTCTTCATGTTATACTGATTACACTTTAGAAACAGATAATTATGATGTAGTTGGCAGTTTCTATAATCCAGATTATAATTTTAATAATGTTAACGATTACTATCTTATCGATTCTGTAATTCACAGAGACGGCGGTACAATTACAACAGATTATGACAATACAATTCTATCAACTACAATAGCAAATCTAAATGCACTTGGATGGAGAAGAGTCACAGACTCAACCGGATCAGGTGTAGTTGTAGTAGGAACATTCGTAACATCTACCACATACGTAGTTAATACAGGAAGCGGATGCTGGTATGATTACTGGGGATATTCGTGGTGCTATCCATATTACGGAAATACTTATGATTATTCTACCGGAACTGTCGGTGTAGCTATTTCAGATTTGCGTAATTCAAGCGCTTCAAATCTTCCAATTGAATGGATCGGTGTTGGAAACGGACTGATTGGTCAGGGCGGTAATACAACTTCAAGGATTACTACCAGTATTAATCAGGCATTTGCTCAGTCACCTTATCTGAAGAAACCTTGAAATTTCATATAAGGTGCTTTTTATAATTTAAAAACTAAAATAAACTTGAACATAATGAATAAAATAAAATTATTTGCTCTTACCGTTTTTCTTACTGTATTCATCTTTTCAGACTCTTATTCTCAAAATATGACGGGAAAAGGTGCTTATCTTGCATCTTTAGAATATAATGCAACTTTTAATATGGGACAAGCTTCTGATTATTTAAGTACTCCAGGTTTCTGGGGCGGCTCTATGGAAATAAAGAGTTTTGTACAAAAAAATATATCTTTTGGAATTCTGATCGGAAATAATGTAATTTCTGAAGAGCAGGAAAACGGCAGTACAGAAGTAAAAAATGGTACAATTACAGGTCCGCAGGCAAGATTTATCAATTATGCACCTGTTATGGCAACTGTCGGATATTTCTTTAATAAAGGTAAAAGTAAAACTGTCCCATATATACAGGCTAATATCGGATCATATTATGTACAGCAAAGATTACAGGTAGGTGCTAATATTATTGATAATGATAACTGGCACTTTGGTATCGGTCCACAGGTTGGTGTGCTATTTAATGTTGGTCAGAATGTTGCAATCGTTCTTGATGCAAGATACAATTATGCATTCAGCTCAGGTGAACCTATTGGAAATACAGACAATAATTCGTATTCTTTTATTAATGCCAATATCGGTCTGGCTTACACTCAATAAATTCTCCAAAATTTTTATATAAAAAAGGCAGATTGTTTACAGTCTGTCTTTTTTTTTGAAAGAACTTATTTAAAATGAAAAAAATCTTGATTGATAATACTTATTATATAAGTTATTTTTAGTTTCTTAAAAATTTCCAACATAACCTATGAAAAATCAAATGTCCAGAACTTTAAGATTTATAAGAATATTTTCATTAATTATTTTAATGACGTCCCCTGTAGTCATTTCTTCATGTTATGTTGACTATGGTTTAGCTACCAACAATATTCCTATTGTAGCCAGCTTTTTTAATCCGGGTTATAATTTTAATGATGTTACTAAATATTACTTTCTTGATACTGTAGTTCAGATCAATGGAGCAAATGTAACAAGAGTATATGATAATACAATTAAAAATACGACAATAAATAATCTGAATGCACTTGGCTGGACAAGGATCACTGATAGTTCAATGGCAAGAGATCCGGGAGTTGTAATTGTTGGGAATGTGGTTACAACAACATCTTATACTGTAACTGAAAATAATGGATGCTGGGGTGGTGTCTGGAGTTACAGCAGTTGCTATTCTTATGATACTGAATATGAGTATTCCACCGGAACTATCGGCATTGTGATAGTAGATGTTAAAGTTCTGAACGGTGAATCACTTCCAATTCAATGGATCGGATTATCAAACGGAGTTATGAGTTCAGGAGGCAATGTCTCACAGAAGATCATTGACAGCATTAATAAAGCATTTACGCAGTCAACATATCTCTAAAAAATCAGATGTGATTTTTCAAAAAAATCATTCTAAAATTAATTAATTAATTAATATAAAATTTTACTTTGTGAAAAAGATTTCAATTATTGTTTTCCTTATAGTTTCAGTTATATGTTCCGAAGCAAATGCTCAAAAAACAGGTAAGGGATTTTATATAGGTACTTTTCAATACAGCACTACTTTTAACATAGGCAGAGCTCATGATTATGTGAGCAATGTGAGTTTCTGGGGTGCTTCATTCGGAATCAAAAAATTCATTTCGCAGAGTGTTACAGTTGGATTTAATATAAGTCATAATGTCCTTTCAAATAAATATGACGACGGAACTACAGAAGTTCAGAACGGTCTTATCACAGGTCCGCAGGCAAGATATCTGAATTACACTCCGATGCTTTTTAGTATTGGTTACGTTTTTAATAAAGGATATATGGTAAGAGTCTTTCCATATATACAGGCAAATGTCGGTGCTTATTATATATGGGAAAGATTACAGCTTGGTGCAAATTTTAAGAGTAATAATAACCTGCATTTCGGAGCAGGCCCCGAAGCCGGCATAATTTTTTATATTGGAAAAAGATTTGGTATTAATGTAAATGCAAATTATAACTATGCTCTTGGTGCAGGAAATCCGATAGTCGGCAGAGGAGATGATAATTCATTTACTTTCTTTAATGCTAATGTTGGAATATCATATATTAACAAATAATATTACCACTGCAAATTTAAATTATTAAATTAGAGGTAGATTTTTCAAAACTTTAAAACTCAGCACCGAAGGATAAATCTTTATCAGAACAGGTGCAGAACTTAAAGACTTTTTTTTAATTTCCAGTCTTAAACCAAACAGACATTCATTCCACAGGAAATTTTTAAAAAATCCATTAACAGGCATAATGTGATTGATAATCATTTTATATCAGAAAATGAATGTGATATAATTGATGATGTATTTTATTAATTTAATTTTCACAGAAACAAGGACACAGAACTGCAAAGTGAATTTTCATAATAATTAATTATCTCTGATAATTTTTTATTTCATATAAAAATTATTCATGTATTAAAAAAAATAAAACATATGAAGAATTTAATAAAAAAAAGTTTAGTATTTTTTCTCATTACAGTGGGAACTGTCATGGCTCAGGAATCAAAAGATACAACCGATTACGAAACTGATGAGATAATAATTTCCGCTACGAGGACAGAGCAAAGACTTATCGACATTCCTTTTTCCGTACAGAGAGTGGATCAGTCATCATGGAAATCATCCCGTAAAATGGGAGTAAATGACGTGTTAACAACTGTACCCGGGCTTATACTTCAGCCAAGATACGGGAATCATGATGTAAGAGTATCCATCAGAGGATTTGGTTCGAGATCAAATACCGGAGTCAGAGGTGTTAGGATACTTCTTGACGGAATTCCAGAATCTGAGCCTGACGGACAAACACGTCTCGAAGCACTGGACTTTACTGCTATCGGCAGGATCGAAATTGCAAAAGGAAACCTGAGTTCATTATATACAAATGCACCCGGTGGTGTGATCAACTTTTTTACAGATAAATATTTTCCAACATCTTTTGTACTTACCGATAATGAATTCGGATCTTATGACCTCAGAAAAAATGGATTCAAAGTAGGTGTCAAGACAGACCGTGAAAGATTTATGGCTACTTACAGTTATGAAAATTATAATGGGTACAGAGCACACAATAATGAATATCAGACCAGGTTCAATTCAATTTATGAAGCTGATATAAGTGATAATGAAAAGATCCTTATAAACGGTTATTATGTCTCCGGACTTATCAAACTTCCCGGATCTCTTACACTTGATCAGTACAATGCAAATGATCTTCAGGCAAATGCAAGGGATGAAAGCAGAGATGCAAAGAGGTTAACTGATAAAGGAAGACTCGGCATTACTTATAATTCATACTTTGATAAAGAAAAGAAAAATTTTATTGAAGTGACAGGATATGGTACAATTAAAGAATTTGTAAGGACAAATGCAACTTACAGGATTTTTAACAGATACGGACTTGGAGCTACATTCAGATTCATTAATAAATCCACTATTGCAAACAGGGAAAACGAGTTTTCTGTCGGAAGTGATCTGCTTTATCAGACTGGTCCTATCGGCGAATTCAATAACATCGGCGGTGTAAAAGGTGATGATCTGATTGCTTTGACTGATGAAACTCTTTCCAATGTCGGATTTTATTTTTTAAATCAGTACCCTGTTTTACCGGGTAAATTAAGTCTGCTGATCACGGGAAGATATGACAGAGTGGTCACTGCTGCAACAGATCTGCTTGCCGGATTCAGGGATACAAGCAGACTGTTTGATAATTTTACTCCAAAGTTTGCTCTGAATTTTCTACTTACTCCGCAAATGTCTATATATGGTTCTTTTGGATTTGGATTTGATGTCCCTGCTAATAATGAATTAGACAATTATCCTTTTTCATCTGACGGCGGCTTGAAGCTGATCAATCCTGACCTTAACCCTCAGCAGACTGTTAACTATGAGCTCGGATATAAAGGCGAGATTCCAAACAGAGGCAGTAAAATTTTCAGAAATACTTTTATGGAACTGACAATGTATTCTACAAAAATTGATAATGCAATTATTCCTTTTACTGTGGATGGAAATGTTTTTTTTAGAAATGCTGCACAGGTATTAAGAACAGGTATAGAAGTTGGTTTGAATACTCAAATTGCAAAAGGATTTGATTTCAGTACGAGTTATACATATTCAAATTTTAAGTATGAGGAATATACAGCAAGAAGTATTTCAGGAACCGGTCAGATCTCAGAAGAAGATTACACAGGAAATACTGAGCCTGCAAATCCCGATAATTATTTCAATGCAAATCTTTCTTACACTTATGACTTTAATGAAAACTACAACGTCTTTATAAAAAATACCAATCAATATGTGGGTTCAATGTTTGTAAGTGATAAAAATGTTGACAGTTTGAAAACTGACCCCTATTATCTAATGGGAGTGCAGTTCGGTGCTGACCTTACCTTTGGACAATTCAGATTTCTGACATATTTAGGAATGAATAATATTTTCAATAAAAAATATGTAGCATTCGTTCAGATAAATTCTGACAGGCAGGAATATTATGAATCCGGTCCGATAGGAAATATATTCGGCGGTCTGAATATTTCATATTTATTCGACAGGTAACCGGTTTTAATTTTTTAATTTATTCCTCATCTGATCATTTTTTTTTAACGGTGAGGAATTTTTTATTTGCATATAATTTTATATGAATTATTCAATTTAGTATTACGGTTTACTGCAATGATCATTATCCTAAATGAAGTTTATTTAGGATATAAAGTTTATAATTTTATTACTAAATTTTTTAACTCTTAAATCATCTAAATTTTTTCACATGAGAAATTACATTTTCCTTTTAATAATAATATTTTGCAGCTCTGAGATCTACTCACAATATCCAAGTTTCAGAATTCATCCATCGCTGAATAATCAGATAGAACCTACATTAGTCGTACATCCATTAAATCCCGATATAATGTTTGCTAGCGCATTTACTATAAGATTATCATTTAAGAGTGAAGGAATTTATGTAACTACAGACGGCGGTGTCACATGGACCGGAAATGACACTTGCACAGGTCAGCCTTTATCTAATCACGGCGGAGACCCCGGACCGATTATTGATAAGGACGGAAATTTTATTATAACTCATCAGGGCGGATTTATTCTTGGAATGTATTCAAATACATCCACCGATATGGGACAGACATGGACAAATAATTTACAGATAGCAGGTAATGACCAGGACAAAGGAAATCCTGCAACAGATAATAATCAGATGAGTCCGTATTACGGCAGGACTTTTCTTGTGTGGACAAGATTCACAAATCCTTTTCCGATTGTTACTTCTTATTCAAATAACAGCGGACTGAACTGGACTTCAGTATCTCAGGTCAATAACTCACTTCCGCAACGACAATCAAACGGACCTACGATGGTAATCGGATCTGACGGAAAAAATTATGTCGTCTGGGCTTCTTCATTATTGAGCTCTCCTTTTAATGAAAAAAATATGGGTTTTGCAACTTCTACTAACGGCGGTGCTTCATGGAGTGTGAATGAAAATATTTATGCATGCAACGGAGTTAAGTCATCTTCTCTTCAGCCGTGGAATATTCGTGTAAATGGTTTTCCCGCTTTGGAGATTGACAAAACCGGTGGCAGCAGAAACGGCTGGCTTTATATTGTTTCGTCTCAGGTAAACTTTTCACCGGCGGGATCTGATCCGGATGTTGTATTTCACAGATCTTCTGACGGCGGAATTACCTGGTCTTCCGGTATCCGTGTAAATCAGGATCCTCTTAATAATGGAAAGAATCAGGTATTCCCTGCTCTTACTATTGATGAATCCGGCGGAATAAATGTGATCTATATGGATAACAGAAATTCACCTGACTCAGCACAGATCTATCTTTCACGTTCGACTAACGGCGGTGATAACTGGACAGATTACATTGTAAGTGATCACAAATTTCTTCCCAAAAGTGTATCAGGTGCAGGAGCAGGTAATCAGGGAGACAACATCGGAATCACAAACACAAACAATAAACTCTTCCCCGTCTGGAATGACGACATAACAGGTGTCTATCAGGTATGGATGGCTCCGATCGATCTTGCTACCATTGGAATTAATCAGATCAGTACAGAAATTCCAAATGGATTTTATATGAGTCAGAATTTTCCAAATCCGTTTAACCCATCTACTAAAATTAAGATTGACATTCCTTCTGAAAGCAATGGTATAAATAAATTCAGACTCGTTGTCTATGACATCAACGGTAAGGAAGTATCGACTCTTGTAAATTCAAATCTGACGACAGGCACATACGAAGTTACATTCAATGCATTTGATCAAAGCGGTTATGAGCTGCCGGGTGGTGTTTACTTTTATTCACTCTTTGCCGGAGACAGATTGGTTGAATCAAAAAAAATGGTTCTTTTAAAATAAGGATATTCAGACTATCAGAAATTTTGGGAACAATATGAATTTTATTGATTGAAACCCAACTTACTTTTCTAAGTATTAAAAAATAATTGATTCATTAAAATATTTTTTTAATTAATATTTTTTAAATATGAAAACTTCATATTTTACTTTCGTTTTCTTAATCTCATCGATTTTACTCTTACCTCTTAAATCTCATTCTCAGGAAAAAACAGAATATGTCTGCTATCCATGCGGTAGCGGATGTGATAAAGAGATTCACCACTCACAGGGTATTTGTTCAGATTGCAATATGCCTTTGATCGAAAAGAGTAAAGTGATTTTCAAAAGCATTGACACTCCGGAATTTCTTTCAAAACTTGAAAATGAAAAAGGGTTTATACTTTTAGATGTCCGATCTGCAGAAGAATTTAACGGCAAAGGAAAAGGTCCTAGATCTTTGCATGGATACAAACATTTTAAAAATGCTGTGAATCTTTCCAGTGATATACTTGAGGAAAATATCGGAGAGATAATGAAATACAAAGACAGTGAAGTGATAGTGTATTGTTCACACAGCCGTCGAAGTCCGTTTAGCAGCCAGATACTTACGGATGCCGGATTTACAAATGTGACTAATTATTCGGGAGGGATAGCAGAGTTTGTAGAGGAGTATCTTATTAATTCAAATTCGGGAAAAGATTTTATTGTAAAATAATTTTGGAAGGTCAGAATATTATTCTCAAGATTTTAAAAGAATTAAAAAATCCTGATCAGAAATCAAAAAAAACTTTTGCAGATAAAGAAAACAACTGTGCTTCAGGAGCACGGTCCAGCGCGAGTGCTGTTTTATTTGTAGGGTTAATATTAAAATAGGCATATTCAAGTTCGGTAACTGCATAAGTAAAATCTGACATATAATATTTCAATCCCATTCCTGTTTTAAATCCAAAAAGCCATTCATCTTTCGACACATTATATAGATAGACATCATAAGAATAACTGTTATAATATTCATATGAATAATAATTCCGGATCCTGTCGTATTGCTCGGATGTATACTGCCAGGCAGGACCTATCTTAATGAATGCTCCGCCGCTTTCATCTTCCATACTCAGCTTAATACTTAAAGAAATCGGAATTGCAAAGAGAGTCGAGTAACTGTTTCTGTCCTGAAAATATTGGTCACCAATTTCAGCAGTTACAAATTGCGGATCTACTCTGCCGTTAAGATGAAATAGAAAATCCGATTCCGCTTCTACTGATAAATTATCCGAAAAATGTTTTCCGAAAGTAAAACTGATAGTATATGGAGACCAGATAGAATAATCATCATAATTATCATTTGAATAATTAATATCATCATAATAATCATACGAAGACAAAACTCTCATCTGATATGCCTCCCCAAAATATCCTCCCCAGTAACTTGATATGGAAGTTCCAAATCCAGAATAAAAACCATCTCCGCTGTCATATGACTGAGAATAATTTTTTTCTGAAAATAAGAAAATAATAAGAATGGGAATTACCAGTATATTTTTCATTCAGATAAAATGTGTATACAAAAATAACTTTTTATTATTTTATAAAATACAAAAAGATCAGTTCAGAGTATGTCAGAATATTATTCTGACCTACGGTACTATTCTGACCTACGAACTGTAATTTCCCCTTCATCTGATATTAAAAGATCACCTCCCGGAAAATCTTTTTCAGTCAGAGATTTTATAAGATTCACCGCATTCAATTCTTCATCCGGAACAGGCATACCACGCCTTACCTGTTTAAAAGAATAAATATTTCCTTTTACAAAATCGCCTTTATCATCCAAATATACTTTCAGCAATGGAGCAATACCCTGCGGCCCGCTCAGACTGAATTTTCCGTAAGTACAGAAATTTCCTAAGCTGTATGCGATTAATTTTCCATTATACAATTCCATAGCTCGCGGTACATGCGGACCGTGACCAATCACAATATCTGCACCCGCATCGATAACTGAATGCGCAAATTCATATACATTGCCTCTGTCTTCACCGAGAAAAATTTCCTTATCACCTGAAACTCTCTGCGCAGAATATCCTTCCGCACCGCCATGAAATGAGACGATTAAAATTTTACATTTTTTTCTCAGATCTAAAATTACTTTTACAGCATTCGAAATATTATTCAGATCCTGTGTTCCTTTATTAGGAGCAAATGCCGCAAATCCAAATGTCACACCATTTTTCTCAAATACAACTGTAGGATGATCATTATATCCGGCAAAATTAATATCATAATTTTTAAGTGTATTAATCGTCGAAATTTTTCCAGCCTCTCCCATATCATTGCTGTGATTGTTTGCTGTGCTTACAAGATCAAATCCTGCATCTTTTAGATAGCCTGCATAATGCTCAGGGATTCGGAAGCTAACACAATTATGAGGCGTATTACATTCTTTAGGTTTGCCTCCAGAGTTTAATAACGTACCTTCGAGATTACAGAAATTCACATCCGCTGAGCCAGTAAAATTTTTCACACTGTCAAATAAATATTTACCGTCATCCGGCGGCAGAGAATATCCGGAAGGGTAATTTGATCCGGGCATTACGTCCCCTGCTGCGATTATAGTGATAAGATTATCTTTTGAAATTTGATTTGTGACGGAAGATTTTTTATCGGAATGTTCCGGATTTTTATTTTTGAACTTACTTTTTTCCTGATCTTTATTAAGCTGACCGCAGGAAGAAATAAAAATAAAAATCAAAAATAACAGAGATGGTTTAATACAATTAATATTTATTTTGAAAGGAATTATAAATTGGGAATGAAATTAACAATATTATCTCTCAATAAAATTTTATTTTAAAAATGGAAATAATGATTTCATTCCTTAAATTTTTGAAGAGATTGATTTATGAAAATATGAAAGAGCCCGGGAGAAATTCCCTGACTCCAGTAATTAATATTAATGTAAAGCACCGCTCATAGTATCAGTCATCATATCAAGTGTCTGTCTCCGCAGAGTCACGTGCTCTTGAAATTCTGAGGATTAATTAAAATGAAATTAAATACTCGATTTTAATTCTTCTATCTTACCTTTCACTTTATTTGACAATGCCTTTTTCACAAACGAAAGTAATATCATTGCAATGCCTGTAAGCAGCACCTGAATTCCGAGGATCGTTGCAACTCCGACAGCTCCTGCACTGATATTAAAGATCATCATGAACCCTGCAAAGATCGAAAGAAATCCAATTATAAAAAGCAGCCATCCCAGTCCATTCTCATTTTTCATAGACCATCCTGACGAAGTAAGATTAAATCCTGTAATCAAAACCCATATTCCAAAAATAAATGTAACAGCTTTCATTGCTGCGAGCATATTCATCAATACTATTACCCCAAATACTGCAGTCAGCAAACTCCATATCAGTACCCAGGTATCTCTGTCTCCGCTAGATGAAAAGATCCAGCCGAATAATCCGATCACACCTGTTACCATTAACAATATTCCGATCCAGAGTGAAATACCTGCAAGTACTTCAGCGGGATTATTGAAAATAAAAATACCGAGTATAAAAAGTAATATACCCTGTATCAGAATCACCCACCACTTTTTTAGCATTGTATGCAACATGATATTTTTAGTTTTATTTTTTGAAATTATCTGCTTCTATTTGTCTTCGGTGCGCCGAACTGAATTATTAATGATCCACCCAGTCCGAACTGATACATAGAGGATTCTGTATTTACGCCTGTGCTGACACCTCCCGTTCCAAGATACAGACCGCCGCCGACATCCTGAACTGCAGACTGAACCTGACCCTGTATCCTGATCCCGACACTTGGTGAAAACATAAAATCAGAACCAAGTCTTGCTGACCAGGCAAATTTAGTAGATGAAGATTCCCCTCCCGGAAGAGGATTCTGATTATTCAATATTGCAAGACCGATGGCTACTCCGCCAAATGGCTTGATCATTTTATTTTGCAATGGAATATATTTGTTTGAACCGAGCAGAATATAATTAACATCCACATCAAAGGACCTTGTAGTATCAATAGTCGAACTGTATGTGATCGGAAAATTTGTATTCTGCCTGTTATACATTAATTCAATCCCTACAGAATTTTGCAGAATATATTCAAAACCAATTCCCCATTGATATCCACCATTCATTGTACCATTGATATATCTGTTATTATCAGTGACAAATTCAATCCCATCATCAAAAACATATGAATTGTAAAGATTGATCTTGTAAGGCTGTGCAAATGAAATGCTTTGTATCAGAGATAAAAACAGAATTGTTAAAACAAATTTAAGAGTAAAAGTTTTCATTTTTTATTCGGTTTAATATATAAGTATTTATTAATATCCGGTGATATATTAGTGTGATTGTGTTTCATATTTCTTTTTTTGAATAACCAAGTTTGGGGGCTTGAGTTGAAAATATAAATTTCGTAAAGTTTAATTATTTACATACTTTTTTACAATTCATAAAATTAATTTTTAATGTTAAATTTATAATTGCTTCCAAAACTTTTCAAAAATGAAAATTATAATCTGAAAAATCTTTAAATAGTGAAATTATTATTAATTAAGAATACTTTATCTAATCCGGTGATTGGGAAAATCTAAACAAAAAGATCCAGATTATTTCAATAAAAACATACGCTTCGAATCAGAATAATCACCTGCTGAAAGCTTATAAAAATATGTTCCGGATGGATGGTCTGCGGCATTCCACACCACTTCATATGTCCCGGGCTGAAGTTGTTGGTTAATGAGATTTGTAATCTCTTTTCCTGAAATATCATAAATCGTTAGTTTCGTATGAGATCCACCGCTATTATAATGATGTAAATCCGGGATCCCGAATTTTATTTTAGTCGACGGATTAAATGGATTTGGATAATTCTGTGCGAGGAAAGGTTTTTCAGGAAGTGAAGTTTCTGTTGCTGAAATTGACACTGCACCGCCGGCATTCACCCACGAAGTATAGATAAGACTTGAAATAAAGTGCGATGCATTATTGAATAACATTATTGTGAAATTTCCCGCAAGCTGCCAGTATCTCTGATAATAAGCTGTACCATAGCCCGGTGCCATTGCATTTGCTATGCTGTCATACTTCAGTACAGAATCCACATACGTGTAATTATTATACAGAAAATCAAATACGAACTGATTAATGTTTGGAATGTAAACAGCACTTTCAAATGAATAAATAATGTTTCCAGAGTCACGATTTATTAGCTGCGTTTCATATCTTGAATGAACTCCATTCTGATTTGTATATTGTCCGTTATAATTTCTTGTTATATGCAGAGGATTATGTCCGTCACCTACATAATGTCCTAAGTCAGCGGCATGAAGCATTGCTTTTGGATAATTTTGTAATTGAAAATATTTTTTTATTGAATCTGCAGTTGCCATAATTGAAAATGGTAAAATACCATTATCATATACAAATGTACTTCCATGAATTGCGATAAGAGAATCCAGATCCTGCGGAATTCTGCCAGTTGCAATAAATTCCGGGTAATTATCAATATCAATAAAATGTCTCGGTGCTTCATTAGGATCACTTGATCTTCTATAGTCTGCGTCCGAAGAATGAGCAGCAAGGAGGTCAGCCCAGTTAAGGAAAGTCAATGGTGATGGAAATGAGAATGTCGATCTTCTGTTAATGATCTTGTGTCCGTTAGCACCCCATCCGTAAATAAAAATAATACTAACTAACAACAAAAAAAAAGTAATGTGTCTATTATTCATTTGTATTTTAAAAGTAATTTATCTGCAGTTTTGAAAATTCAGATAGTCGGTCTGAACTAGTTTGCCATCACTGTGAATTTCGAAAGACAGCTTTGATCACGCAGAACAGTTCTGTTATAAAAAAATTGTTTTATAAAATAGAATTATATAAGCTAATAAGAAATTGAATAATATTTTTGAAATCTTAACAGTATTCATAAAACTGAAAGGAGAAAAATTTCAATTTTCAGAGACAACAACTTCAACTTTTATTCTGTCGGGATCTTCAAAAAATACTGCGTAATAATTTTCTCCTCCGGCATAAGGATGCTTTTCTGGATATAAAATTTCTATGTTTCTGTATTTCAAATCTATTGTCAAATCATCAACAAAGTTTCTTGAAGTACAATGAAAAGCCAGATGATTGAGTCCAGTATTTTTTCTGTTATATGAATTGGCTGCATATTTCTTTTCCGTCTGCACAAATACTATATAGCTGCTTTCAAATTTAAAACTGATTCCGCTGTCCCATTTTTGAAATACTTTAAAAGAAAACT
>DAORRV010000027.1:0-37145 GCA_035443185.1 Ignavibacteria bacterium
ATATAAACTCCTCAACCGTTAGAAAAGCACTAACGGTTTCGTCAAACAATATATTTTTTCTTAACGCCATTGCTCAGAATTTCTTATCGGCAATTTATCACAGGCGGGTTATATTCAGCAAAATTTATTTTAAATTAAAATGTAAGTTTAGTTTTTTAATTAAAATAATAAACTACATTTGTAAAGGTTTTTCAAACTGTTTTATTCATTTTTGAAATGTTTATGACGCTACTGATCTCCTTTTCTATATAATGGTCACTTATATATTCATAAATTAAAACTAAATATTAGAAGAGTAAGTCCTTACATAATGAAATTAAATACATTCAAAAAAGTAATTAGATTGTTTAAATGATTTAATTTATTTTAATAAAATTTTTTAATATACAATTTACGAATGGCTAAAGCGAAACAGAAAGGCAAGTCAACGGTAAGTTCTCTGAAAACAAAAGCTCATGACACATCAGAAGGATTTACAAATTATGATAATTACATTTACATTGCTCTCATAATTCTGATAGTTTTATTTTTCTTCAGAGAAGGTGTCTTCGGAGGGAAGATATTTGCAACAAGCGATAACATCGCATCCGAAAGTTTCAGGACTTTTCTCGATGATGCAAAAAAGAACGGGATCTTTCCGCTATGGGTGCCTTACATTTTCATGGGCATGCCGAATTTTCCCATCATCTCATATAATCCCAGAGTATATGATTTCTTTTACTTCCTGTGGGACAGCGGCTACGGACTGCTGACCAACTCTTCGGAAAATCCGGTGCTGCCTATTGTAATGTATTATGTAGTTTTCGGGATTGGATTTTATCTTTACGCAAAATACAAATTCAAAAATAAACTCATAGCTCTGTATTGTGCTTTATCTGCTACATTTGCTACTGACTTTATTCAAAGGATAGTCGTCGGACATAATACAAAAGTTCTGTCGCTGGCATTTTTTCCATTGATACTTCTTGCTCTTGATAAACTCATAGATTCTTTCAGCGATAAAACGAAATCACTTTTTTCATTTCAGAATCTGCTGAACCTGTTTTTCCTTACCATCATGCTTCATATCCAGTTGAATTCAAATCACATTCAGATGATATTCTACTGCTATCTGATGCTTGGTATTTATGTCGGCTATTTAATAATTTATAATTTAGTAAAGAAAACAAATGTCTCCGGCATGATCAAAGCCGGTGCATTTTTTATTGTTGCTGCCGTCATTGCTCTTGCGATGAATGCAGATGTGCTGATGACGATGAAGGAGTATAATAAATATTCGATGAGAGGTGAGGCGGGAATTCTGGCAAAGCTGGATACGAAAGTTGCCGACGATCAGCCGCTTGATTATGAATATGCTACCAACTGGTCTTTCAGTCCGGGCGAAGTAATTACTTTTGTGCTGCCGTATTATTATGGTTTTGGAGATGTGCAGGTGCAGGGTCAGAAGGCAAATCTCTATTGGGGACAGATGCCGTTCACGACCAATCCGATGTACTTCGGTGTAGTCACGCTTGTACTGTGTCTGATCGGGATCATATATAATTTCAAACGGAACGCTGCTGTCCAGGCTATGACTGTCATAGCCGTACTGTTTTTATTTCTTTCATTCGGAAGGAATTTCTCTCTGATATTCGATATGTTTTATAATTTCTTTCCGTACTTCAGCAGCTTCCGTGCACCTGTAATGATCCATCATTTTATGAATATTGCAATAGTTATTCTTGCCGGATTCGGACTTAAGTCAATTGTCGATATTGTAAAAGAAGGACTCCATCTGGAAAAATTTAAAAAAATGTGTTACGTCTTTTTTGGAATTGCAGGGCTGATGTTTCTTATCTCAATTATTGGTTTTGAAAATTCATATACAGATTCCATTTCAAACAGTTCACTCATTAAAAAACTTCAGCAGCAGGGAGCAAATGCACAGCAGATCAGTCAGTACGTCAGCCAGATCTCAACAGTCGCTTATGAAAATATTGTCAGTGATCTGAGGCTGCATGCATTTTTTATTGCAATTGTCATCGGACTTGCTCTGATGTATTCACAGAAAAGTCTTTCCCTTAAAATGTTTCTTATCGGTGTCGTACTTGTCGGACTTATTGATCTCTGGAATGTAAATTCAAAAACTCTTCACTGGGATAATCCGGGAGATAATAACAGTGCTTTCGGTGATACTGATTATACGAACTGGCTATTGAAAAATGCTCCGGATACTTATACTTACCGTGTCGCTGAAATGAACGGAGGCAGACTCTCGACAAATAATTCTATGTCATATTACAGAATACATTCTTTTAATGGATATCACGGAGCAAAGATCAGAATCTATCAGGATGCGGTAGATGTAGCCGGTGATAATAATCCGATGCTGCTTTCACTTGGCGGCGTTAAATATATTATTACAGATAATCCGATTCAGGACAGCTCATATACACAGGTATTCAAAGGCTCGAGACTTATCTATGAAAATAATAATTTCATACCATTGGTCTTCTTTGCTGATGAAGTAAAAGTGGAAAGCGGAATTAACATTCTCAATAATATCCGTGATCTGAATTTCAATCCGCTGCAGACTGCTTATGTTGAAAAAGAAATTCCGCAGAAGATCGATAAGCCGGATTCTACTGTAAGTGCTAAGCTTGTAAAAGGCGAAATTCATAGTCTTGAATATGAAGTAAATGCCAGCGGAAATAATTTGCTTGTGTTCAGTGAGATCTATCTGCCATTCGGATGGAAAGCTTATATAGACGGAAGTCCTGCAGAGTTTTACAAGACCGATTATTTCCTGAGATCGCTTATCGTGCCGCAGGGAAAACATAAAGTTGAATTCAGATATGAGCCTGAAGTTTATTATGCCGGAAAAAATATCAGCATGGCTTCAAATGGTCTGCTCGGTGTGATACTGATAGCGGGGATCATCGGATATGCTACCCGAAAGAAAAAAAATGATGACAGAAAAACAGAAAAACCGGAAAATGCAAATAATTAAAACATGATCACAACTGAAGAAAAAAAAGTAAAGATCATTGCAGATGTGACTTTACTGCAAGAAGGCAAAGTTCTAATGGTAAAATATTCAGACAAAAATAAGTATGATCATCAGAGCGGTTGGTTTCTTCCTGATGATCTGGTCAGTCACGGAGAGCATCCTGAAGATGCGGCTTCACGGATACTGAATGAGCAGTTGGGAATAATAGATTCTGCACCGGTATTTGATCATATAGAATCTTTCACGGGAAATGACGGGTCATGGCATCTTGTATTTCATTTTAAATATAAAGCAGAAAATTTACCTGATGTTGTAAAATCAGAAGATGTAGATTCTATGGAATGGTTTTCACTTAATGCATTGCCGCCGAAAGAAGAAGTCGCTCATCACGGCTGGGCGTTATATACTTTAGCGGAGATGAACATAAAATGATTATCTTTCGAAATTTTTAAACAAAAACATCCGAAGCCAGGATAACTTCGGATGTTTTTGTTTATAATCCATACATTTGATATCTGAATATCAATTTATCCTCTCCGCAACCTTCAGCAGTTTTTCAGTATCGATCTTTTGTCCGGTCTCTTTGGATTCAGTATTTACAGTTACCCGTAATGCTTTCATCCCGCTGAGACCCTGCATCTCACTCAGATCAAATTTTTCGATCTCTTTCGTCAGATATTTTTCAGACTGTAAATAATCTATATAACGCAGATATTCTTTTTCTTCTGAAGTCTGTGAATAAACAACAGCGATCTTGCCGGGTTGAGTAAGTCTCTCTTCAGTTCCTTTTATCTCAGCCTTATCGATCCTTTTTTTCATGATCTCATAACGCACGTTGTAAGTACCGTCCACATCAAATCTCTTTTCGTCGTAGCGGAATCTGATCGTAAGCGGACTATTCTGAACAAGAATCAGCTGGGCTGTCTGCAGGGGAATACTAAGTTCATTTTCAAGCTCTTTAACTTTACAGATAATACCACATGTAAGTATAAGCTGCCAAAGCCGTATATTTTTCAGATAAAGATTATCAAAATGACCGTCTTCATTCAGTGCCGCGCCGATGTAAATACTATGTTCCACGCCGTCTGTTTTGTATCTCTCGAAATAATGAGGATATACTTTTTGAATTTTTTCCTGTTCGGAATCAAGATATGTAGTGATCATGCTTACAAGCGCTGTTGAACTTTTTTCAAAATCTTTTCTTCTTTTATAAATTATGCCGAAGTCCAGGTCAATTTCTTTTCGGAAATTTTCGATCTTATCTGATACTTTTTTATCGAATGATCCGATGATGTCAAAAAGAGGGTAAACTTCTGAATTTACGAATTCCACAATATTGTTTTCATCACCGGAGTTTATTGCAAAGTTCAGTGATTTGATCTTTTTCTCAATTCGATAGATAAGATTTTTGAGTATATAAAGAGGTTTGAAATTAAATGATTCATTCAATATATCATTTATCATTTCAAGATTTTCAATAAGATCATTTTTAATGGAGTCGTTTCTTATAACCGAAGAATTTCTAATATCAGATAATGCATATAGCGGATAAACATTCTTTACAATGATCTCTTCCATTTCAATTTCCTGTTTACCGTCAGCATTTAATTCATTATCATTAGCAAGTAAATAACTTACAGCAGCATTTTGGAATTTCCATTCAATGGACGGATGAATTGCAGTGCATTTTTCTTTTATTACCGACTGAATTCTTTTATCAAATTCATCTTTAAACCTTGCTATGGATAATCCAAGCAGCGGATAAATTTCAGTAAGTTTTAATGTGTTAAATGTATTTATTACTGAAGGCTCCTGAGAAGCAAGCTCAAGTACAGCTATTACTTTATTTTCAAATATCAGAGGTGCCACCATTAGATTTCTGTAACCATTTTTGAGAATATGCTTTTCGGTCGGTGTGGCTTCAGGATAATCTTCAATATCATCTATAATTAAAACCTTTTTTTCTTTAACGCACATTTCATAAACAGATCCGGCACGGTCTGTATTTAAATCGCAAAAGCAGCTGAGCTGAAAATTATTTAATACCCTGTTGCCATGTAAGAACATTAAATCCTTTTCACTGTCTATAGGCGCTATTCCCATGGTCACTGAACTCTCTCTGAGCAACGATCTGATATTATGCTGAAGCTTCAGAAAACTTGTCTGCATCGAAACAGTGTGTTTATCAATCAGGTCTTTTTTTATTGCTGAAAGAATTTCTGTGTCTGTAATGTTTATAGCGTTAACTACGATAAAGCCTGTATACTCATAATCTTCAGGAGGAATAATTTTTTTTAAGAATTCAATATCGTAAATTCTTCTGTAGATCTCTTTTCTTTCCTCTTCAGTGAATTTTCTGAGTTTACCTTTTACTATTACATCTGCAAATTCATTTGCCATATTTAATTTGAAATACCTGTCTAACCCGGTCTCCGGATGTGGAATTTTATAAACGATTGGAATTTCAAATTTAAAATCAAATCCATATACATAATTTAAAATATATGCATAACCGCCAACGATTCGTCCGAAATTAAATGAGACTTCATCAATATTAAGGTCTCCATCTAAAACCTCCCCGCCGTTCATTATTATTTCACGGTATTTTGGTGAAGTAAAGAATTCTTCCTTTTTAAATACTGTAGTTAAGGCGTATGTTTGCTTTTCCCAGAATGCATCCGGAAAAACAAATAACATCATGGTGGATATTAGCTTTTCGTAAGGCTTTACATCTTTTATTTCGTTAAATGTTTCTTTGATTCCCGGATTTTTATTTATTTCAGTCAGAATGTTTGCTGCGAATTCTTTCTTGATATCATTAGTACATTCAGCAGCAGCCTCAATATGTTCAATCAATTTATTGAAACTGATAGAAACCTTAAACGGAAATTTGTAATTCGAATTTGTAAATTCTTCCGTAGTCTGATTTTTAATATTTAAATTGGCAATTCTTATGTCTGATTGAGCCATGGTATTAGATTTTAATTTAATACAAACTTAACCTGATTAATATTTTAAATCAAGAATTATCTGATAAAATTTATTATAAAAATGGTTTGGATAAATTTTTATACATATGTAGAAGTTCTTTACGCCATATTAATTAAATTGCTGTTAGATTCCGCCTCGTTGGTGTTCCAAAAAGTTTACCTTATTGACAGTTGAAAATTACTGCATATCTAATGCAACTTTTTGATCAACTACAACGGCACAATTCTCGTGATTGATTAACCGAAAAAATTTAACTTGATTTTGTTTTTTTTTATATATAAATATGTGTAAAATTAAAAAAAATATTCCCGCCCCAAACGAGAACTTCTAAAATAAACATTAAATTAATAACGGTGAAAATATGAAAAAAATAATTATTCTTGTATTCTTATATTTATTTTCAGTTTTAAATTCTGAAGCTCAGTGGATACAGCAAAACTCCGGCACAAACCAGAATCTCTATGACATTGAATTCATAAATGAAAAAACAGGATGGGCGGTAGGTGATGCGGGAGTAGTGATCAAAACTACAAACGGTGGAACTAACTGGCTCTACTTACCAAACCCTTCTCCATTGATCAGTCCAAATTTATGGAGCGTGTGTCCTATTGATGAGAATATTGTATATGTGACTAGTAGCGGTGACTTTATTATGAAAACGACGAATGGAGGATTGAACTGGGATGTACTTCATTCATGTCCTTCATGTAATTCTTCAACAAAAGGAATTTATTTTTTAAATAAAGACACAGGCTGGGTATTAGGAGCATACAAAGTATTTCGAACATATGACGGAGGTATTACTTTAGATTCCTTTTATGTACCCTGGTTTACAAATTTTGATATTTATTTTAAAGATATTAATACGGGGATATTTTGCGGTACTGGAAGAGTTTTTAAATCAACTGACAAAGGAGAAAATTGGATTGACACTCACATACCTGTTGGTGGAAGTTTTCCAATGTTTAGGAAACTTGGATTTTCAGGAAACAATATTTGGTTAGGCGGAGGAAATCCTAAAATTTACAAATCAACTGATTTGGGAGAAAACTGGATAATCTCCGATTCGAGCATTGGAGCTGATGGAATTGGTTTTGTAAACGATTCAATTGGTTTTATAGGAGGAGGATTAAATACACTTTATAAAACAACAAATGGCGGATATAATTTTTACAGACAAAAAACGGATCCTTCTAGTCTTGCATTTATTTCTTCAATAGCATTTGTGAATGAACTTACCGGGTGGTATTGTTGTGCTGTTGGAAGAATATACAAAACAACAAATGGCGGAGAGTGGCTTACAAATATTAATTCGCAATTTGAAGAATTATCATCTGAAGATTTTAAATTATTACAAAATTATCCTAATCCATTTAATCCATCAACGTACATTGAATATCAATTATTTAAACAGGGATTTGTTGAGTTAGATGTTTTTAATATTACAGGTAAAATAATTTCAACTATTGTAAATGAAAACAAATCTCCGGGTAATTACAAAGTTAAATTTGAAAGCAGGGGAATTCCTTCAGGAATTTATTTCTATAATTTGAAAATAGATGGTAAGTTAGTAAATGTAAAGAAGATGATTGTTTTAAAATAATTCATTATGCTAAAATAATATATAAGTGAAAAAAATAATTTTAATATTTACTATAATTCTACTCTTAAACCAAGGTGCAGAAGCGCAGTGGATACTTCAAAGTTCATTTACTAATAACAATTTATATGACATTGAGTTTTATAACAGGAATACCGGCTGGGCTGTAGGTGACGGAGGTACAATATTAAAAACTACAAACGGCGGAACGAACTGGAATAACGTGCCAAATCCTGCTGTAGGAAAACCATTGTCAAGTATTCATATTGTAGATTCTAATGTCTGCTATGTCGTTGGTTGGTTTGAAACGATTATAAAAACTACAGACGGAGGCACGAGCTGGATAGTCATCAGAAATAATGGCTGGGGATTCGGATCAAGTTATGATGCAGTATTTTTTATTGACGAAAATACGGGATGGATTGCCGGAACCGGGCAGAAAATTTTGAGAACAACGAACGGCTGTGATTCTATAATTACAGATTATCTCTTTACAGGTAATCTTCATGATATGTATTTCAAAGATGCATTAACTGGAATTGTCACAGGTTCTTCATTAGGAAGCACTTTCAAAACCACAAATGGAGGTTTGAATTGGTTTGAATTAAATATTCAGTTTGGTTTTACAGTATCTACGTTTTATAAATTATCATTTATAAATGATCAGACAGGCTGGATTGCCGGAAGTGATAAAAGAGTATATAAGACAACAGATTTTGGTGATACATGGGATACAATATCAAGAATTCCAATTAGTCAGAATTCAATATCAATGAGATTTGCAGAGTTTATTGATGAGAATACCGGATTTGTCGGAGGTGAACAGGGATATCTTTTCAAATCAACTAATGGAGGATATAATTTTCAAAGACAAAACACCTCATCTTTTCCACCAAATGAAATTATTTCCATGCATTTATACAGTGATTCAATTGGATGGATGGTAGGTGGTGAAGCTAAAATTTTTTCAACAACAAATGGAGGACAAATTTTAGTAAACATAAATAACTCAAATTTAAATGAATTAAATAAACTTGCATTATTCCAAAATTATCCAAATCCGTTTAACTCCTCAACAAAAATAGAATTCTCATTAGCTAAAAACAGCTTGGCAGAAATTAAGATTTATGATATTCAGGGCAAAGAAATAAAATCACTTCTTAAAAAAACACTTACTGCAGGAAATCACAAAATTAACTTTGATGCTTCCGGATTGTACAGTGGTGTATATTTTTATTCTTTAATTATAAATGGTGTAAATACCGACATGAAGAAAATGATATATTTGAAATGAAATGACTGAATACTGATCTTAAATAATTCTTAGTGTCTTAGTGTCTTGGTGTCTTGGTGGTGAGTAGGCATGACTAATTTATTAATAAATTGTATTTGAAACCTCATAATGGTATTTTTGAAAAACTAATTTTAAGCAAATGAAATCAAATACATACAGATCTTTAGTAATAATGTTCGTTGTTTTATTTTCGACATCTTTTTACGGATGCGGATATAATACATTGGTTACAATGGAGGAAGGCGTTAATTCAGCCTGGTCACAGGTTGAAAATCAATATCAGAGAAGAGCAGATCTGATTCCAAATCTTGTAAGCACTGTACAGGGTTCAGCGGATTTTGAAAAAAGTGTGCTTACTGAAGTAACAGATGCCCGCAGCAGGGTAGGTCAGGTGCAACTGAATGCTGACGATCTGAGCGACCCTCAAAAATTTCAAATGTTTCAGCAGGCTCAGGATCAGCTTTCGAGCGCATTATCCAGACTGCTTGTAGTGGTAGAAAGTTATCCGGTGATTAAATCGAATGAAAACTTTTTGCAATTACAGTCACAGCTTGAAGGCACGGAAAACAGAATTTCTGTTGAAAGAAAAAGATACAATGAAGCGGTACAGGCATACAATACTGAGACAAGAAGTTTTCCGACCATGATAATGGCAAAGATTTTTGGATTTAAAGAAAAAGAATATTTTAAATCTACTGCGGGAAGCGAGAATTCGCCTGACGTGAATTTTGATTTCAAGAAAAAGGAAAAATAAGCAGGTAATATATTTTAGAAATTTAACATCTGAATAAGTGCAGGCAGTAATAATGGCCGGAGGATTTGGTACCAGGCTCAGACCTCTTACTAATAATATCCCAAAGCCAATGGTTCCTATTGCAAACAAACCGATACTTGAACACATTATCAATTTATTGAAAACACATTCAGTAAAGGATTTTGTAGTGCTCCTTTTTTTTATGCCTGAAGTGATCCGGGAAGAACTTGGTGACGGCAGTAAATATGGTGTAAGGATCAGGTATGTAGTGCCTGATCAGGATTTCGGAACAGCAGGAGCTGTGAAGCTGGCTGAGCAGTATATTAAAGGTAAATTTATCGTTATCAGCGGTGATGTGCTCACTGATTTTGATCTTACTGCAATTTCGGATTTTCATAAAAAGAAAAAAACCATTGCCACTCTTGCATTATACAGATCAAAGAATCCTCTGCAGTTTGGTATAGTCCTGACAGATAAGAATGATAAGATAGTCAGGTTCTTAGAAAAGCCTTCTTCATCTGAAGTATTTTCTGATACAATTAATACAGGTATATATTTTTTTAATAAGGAAATTTTTAAACACATTCCGCCCGGTGAAAACTTTGATTTTTCCAAAGATCTTTTTCCTTCACTCCTTGATAAAAACATTCCGCTGTACGGTCATAAGACAGACGGTTATTGGCGTGACGTAGGAAATCTGGAGGAATATATGGATGCAAACCTTGATGTACTGAGCGGTAAACTCAGTTATATCAAAGCTGCAGGTAAGGACGGAAACTGTATCAGTAAAACTTCTAAAATTGACAAAGATGCAGTTATAGAAAACAGCATAATCGGAGAAAATGTAATTATTGAAAAAGATGTGATCATCAGAAATACTGTGCTTTGGAAAAATATCAGAATATGTTCAGATTCGAGATTACTTTTTGATGTGGTAGGAAGTAACTGTTACATTGGAAGAGGGACACGAATAAACGATTACGTTTTCATTGGAGAAAACTGCGTTATTGGCAATAATGTTTTTATAAGTTCGAGTCTGAAAATATGGGACAATAAACAGATAGAAAATAATCAGAAAGTCACACGAAGTCTTATTTACGATGATAAGTTTTTTGCAGACCTTTTCACGGATTCGAGGATAACGGGACTTTCAAATCTGCAGATAAATCCGGAGTTTGGTGCAAAGCTTGGTTCAGTCTATGGAGCATTTATCGGGCAGGGAAAGAGTATTATAATAGCACGTGACAGTGATTACATTTCCAATATGATAAAACGCGCGATCACAAGCGGACTTATGTCATCAGGCGTAAATGTGATCGACTCACAGGTAGTGCCGATCCCTATGCTTAGACAGGAACTTAAGAGCGGTGAAGGTTCGGGAGGGATCTTTGTAAGGAAATCTCCATTTGACGGAAGATCCTCCGATATAATATTTTTTGATAAAGACGGGAAAGACCTTTCGGGTAACAAAACGAAATCGATAGAAAGATTATTTTTTAGTGAAGAGTATAAACGTGCAGATTTTGAAAAAGTAGGCTCGATAAAATTTCAGGAGCGTTCAAACGAAAAATATACAAAGCACTTTCTGGAATGTCTCGACCTTCCCGAAATAAGAAAAAAGAAATTTAAAATAGTAATAGACTATTCATACGGAATTGCATCTACTATTTTTCCGAATATACTGGGAGAGTTTGACTGTGATGTAGTTTCATTATCAGCTCATCTTGATTCCAAAAAAGTAACAAGACCGCTGGAAGAATATCACAGTTCACAGGAACATTTTACATATGTAGTAAAATCACTGAAATATGATTTTGGATTTATGATAGATGCCGGGGGTGAAAAGATCTGGATGTCAACTGCTGAAGGAAAACTTCTCGAAGGCGACAGATTTCTTGTGATAGTATTAAAGATGTTTCTGATGGTGACAAAAAACGTTAAGAAGATAGCAGTTCCGGTACAGGCTACGGGAGAGATCGATCTGGTTGCAAAAGAATTTGGAGTGGAAGTAATACGGGTTAAAAATACTCATTATTCTATGATGATGGCATGTGATGATTCGGAGGTTAAATTTGTCGGAGGTACGAGAGGCGGATTTTTATTCCCTGAATTTCTTTATGCAACTGACGGTATATTTTCTGTTGCAAAGATAATTGAGCTTATCGCAAGAAGCGGGGTATCAATTGATGATCTGCACAGAACTACAGCAGGACTTCATTTACTTAAAGAAAACATTGAATGTGCCAGGGAAGACAAAGGAAGTATAATGAGAAAATTTATGGAGGATAATACTAAATACAGACAAGAGCTTATAGACGGTGTAAAGATCTTCATTGATAAAAATACTACTGTCTTGTGTATCCCTGATTCTGATAGAAATCTGATCCACCTGAATGTAGAATCAAATAAACTTTCTGTTGCAAAAAAATATCATAAAGAATATAAAAAGAAGATAGAAAAATATTTAAGTAAAAAATAAAAAACTTAAAACAGTAAGAAAAATTTATTATGAATATAAGTGAAATATTAGACGAAAAAGTTATTAGAGTGGATTTTGAATGTAAAGATAAAGAAGATGCTATAAATAAAATGATCGAACTTGCCTCACATTCCGGATTAATGATTGATAAAGAAAAAGTCAGAGAGTGTGTATTTCAGAGAGAAGAGCTTGTCTCAACCGGTGTGGGCAAAGGTTTTGCTATTCCTCACGGGAAAACAGATGAGATAAAAGATATAGTAGCTGCTTTTGCAGTTTTAAAAGATCCCATAGATTTTGACTCCATTGATCTCGAACCTGTCAGATTCATTTTTCTTATTATTGGAAAGGAAACTTTACTGAATGCACATATTAAACTGCTGAGCAGAATTTCAAGACTTATGAATAAAGATGAATTCAGAGACAGACTTGAAGAAACAAAATCCAGTGAAGAGGTATTAAAATTATTCCGAGAAGAAGAGCAAAGTGTATTTGACATCTGATGTTATTTAATATTCAATCACAATTTTTTAGATCACAGGTAATTTCTATATCCGCAACTCTCGATTCAATAAAATAAATCTTAAATATTTTGTATAAAGAAATTTTATATAATATTTCTTTTCCTGACAGACAAGTACATTATTGTGAAGTCGGGATAATTTTGACTGACCCCATAGAGAGTGAATCAATATTCTACATGCCTGTATGGACACCGGGATCATATCTGATCAGAGAGTTTTCAAAAAATACTGAAGATATAAAAGCTGTTTCATCTGATGGTGAAGAATTGTTTACTGAGAAGATAAATAAAAATTCATGGAGAGTATTTAACCCTGATAAAAAAAATATAAATTTCAGTTACAGAGTTTACTGCAACGAACTTACAGTAAGGACGAGCAGAATAAACAGTGACCATGCATTCTTAAGTCCGGCGGGAATTTTCATGACTGTAGAAGGAATGGAATCCGTAAAATGTATTGTGAAGTTAGATCTGCCGGATGAATGGAAGGAAATATCAACTGGTTTAAAAAATATTTCGGAAAATATTTATTACGCAGATAACTATGATATTCTGATCGATTCACCGCTGGAGATCGGAAATCACAATATACTGGAATTCGAAATACAGGGAGTAAAGCATTTTATAAGCCTTACCGGTTCTGGAAATTATGACGGCGTAAAATTGATTCATGATTTTAAAAAAATAGCTGAAGAGCAGATAAATTTTTTTGGCGGGGAAATACCATATGAGCATTACACTTTTATAATTCACCTTGTAGAAAATGGCGGTGGAGGTCTTGAGCATCGGAATTCTTTTGTCGTGCAGATGGTAAGACTTAATTTTTGTGATAAAAAACTTTACAATAAATTTCTCGGACTGGTCTCACATGAATTTTTCCATCTATGGAATGTAAAAAGGATAAGACCCGCCGAGCTCGGACCTTTTAATTACAATGAAGAGAATTATACAAAAGGATTGTGGGTGGCGGAAGGCTGGACAAGTTTTTATGATAATGTATTTCTGAGAAGATGCGGACTTATAAATGACGAGGAATATTTTGAATTTCTCGGGCATGAGTATAATGACATAATGAGATACAGCGGGAGACATCATCAGTCATTAACGGATTCGAGTTTTGATACATGGATAAAATTTTACCGAAAGGATGAAAATTATAATAACTCTCAGATCTCATATTACACAAAGGGAGCATTGGTTGCAATGATGCTGGATCTGGAAATAATCAGAAATACTAATGCTGAAAGATCTCTCGATGATGTGATGAGAATATTATTTGATGATTATAAAAAAGATAATACAAAAGGTTTTACACAGGAAAGAGTAAAAGAAATTTGTGAGTTTGTATCCGGAATAAACTTTGATGACTTCTGGAAAAAATATGTAAATGGTAAAGATGAAATACCGATGGAAGAATACATAAGTCTGGCAGGTCTTGAAGTTGAAGATATTGCTGACACTGCTTCGAGTTTTCTCGGTATAGAATCCCTGACACAGGAGGGTAGATTGATAATCTCAAAAGTATTTACCGGCGGGTCAGCATATATCTCCGGACTTAATTTTAAAGATGAGATCATTTCGATCGACAGCTACAGAGCTGATGAGAAAATTGCAAAGAATATTCTCTCGGGTAAAAAACCCGGTGATGTTATAAAAGTTATGATAAGCCGTGACGGTATTGTAAAAGAAATAAATGTAATGCTTGCAAAACCATTTCAGCTTTTTAAGATTAAAAGAATGGAAGCGATATCATCTGATCAGGAAAGAATTTTTTATAAATGGATAAATGGCTGAGTTTAATTTTAAATATTAAATTTTAAATAAAAAATAAGATTACAATTCAAGAACTAAAATTTTATATGTTATGAAAACAAAATATATATTTACTATAATTATGATGATATTTACGGCAGGGTTTACATCTGCACAATATCAGAATATATTCATATCAAGTACAGGTTCACCAAATGAGCCTGCAATTTGTATGAATCCAAAAAACACAGATCAGATAGTGGCGGGATCAAACCTGAACTTCTATTACTACTCTACAAACGGAGGATATAACTGGACGCGTGCTACCCTGACATCAACATTGAGTGTCTGGGGTGATCCTTCTATCGCAGTAGATACAGCCGGCCATTTTTATTATGGTCATCTTACAAATCCACAGGGAAGTTATTTCATAGACAGGATCGTAGTTCAGAAATCCACGAACGGCGGTATGAACTGGAACAACGGAGCATTCACCGGATATGTCCCGCCAAAGCAGCAGGATAAAGAATGGATATGTGTGGATCCTCGGAACAATAATCTTTATATGACCTGGACACAGTTCGACGCTTATGGAAGTTCATCACCTTCTGACAGCTCGGCAATTTTATTTTCAAGATCGACTAATGGTGGTGAAAGCTGGAGTGATGCTGTCAGGATAAATAAAATTGCGGGAAATTGTATCGATAACGGAAATACAGTCGAAGGTGCAGTGCCGACTGTTGGTCCAAATGGTGAAATTTATGTTGCATGGTCCGGACCTTTGGGTATTGTAATGGACAGATCTACTGATGAAGGACTTACCTGGCTCGACGAAGAAATTTTTGTTACAACACAGCCGGGTGGATGGGATTATGCTATACCGGGTATCAGCAGAGCAAATGGATTGCCGGTTACGATCTGTGATATATCAAATGGTCCTGACAGAGGAACAATTTATATTAACTGGTCTGACCAGAGAAACGGTACTACTGACACGGATGTATTTCTAATAAAATCTACTGACGGTGGAAATACATGGGGACAGGTGAAAAGAGTTAATGACGATCCGCCGGGCAAGCAGCAGTTCTTTACGTGGCTGACAATCGATCAGAAAAACGGAAATCTGTATTTTGTATTTTATGACAGAAGAAATTATGCAAATAATCAGACCGATGTATATATGGGAAGATCTACTGACGGCGGTGAAACTATTAGCAATTTTAAAGTAAGCGAAACTCCGTTCAATCCAAGTTCTTCAGTATTCTTCGGTGACTATACAAATATTACAGCTTATGACGGAAAGGTCAGACCGATTTGGGCAAGAGCTGATGGTACTTCGATGAGCATTTATACAGCTATTGTAGATTTTATTACAAATGTCGAACAGATAAATACGATCAAACCGGATACATTTAAACTTTATGATAGTTACCCGAATCCATTTAATCCTACTACAAAGATCAAATTTGATATTTCAGATAATTCAAGATCGGATGTTACTCTTACAGTTTATGATACGAATGGTAAAGAAGTAGCAAAACTGCTGAATGGAAATTTACAGCCGGGCACTTATGAAGTAGAATGGAATGCATCCGATTTTGCTTCAGGTACTTATTATGCAAAGTTAAAAGCGCATAATTTTATTGATACTAAAGTTATGATGCTTGTAAAATAGTTAGTAGTTAATAGTTAATAGTTAATAGTTAATAGTTAGTTGTTAATAAACAGAGTTACGAATTTAAAATTATAAATTACCGGTTTTCCAAAATTTACAGATTTTTCAAAAATGAATTTTTAGTTTGCCTCAAAGTCATTAAGTTCAAAGAATTTTATTTTACTAACCGCAAACTATTAACTATTAACTATTAACTATTAACTATTAACTATTAACTATTAACTATTAACTAATAACTAATAACTATTAACTATTAACTATTAACTATTAACTATTAACTATTAACTATTAACTATTAACTTATATCTTTATAAAATTAACCAACATTAAAAAACATTTTAAAAAATGAAAACATCAATACTTTTTTTTGCAATTACAGTAATGGTATTATTTTCTTTGTTTCTGAATGATGATACTACCAGCAGTGACGACCTTACAAATTATATTAATGATAAGGATTATATAGAAGGTGAAATTATAGTAATGTTCAAAGAGTCTGTCAATGCTCAGGATTTTTTGAATAATTATTCTGATATCGGAATGAGAGTAAAAGAAGTACTCGTAAAGGACATGAACATATATCTTTTCGGATATGACGTAGCAAGATCTCAGCCGGTAGATGCTTTGATGTCAGTCATGAGAAATGACAAAGTCGCCATCGCACAATTCAATCACAGATTTCAGGAAAGGGAAATGCCCCCGCCTATTATTCCCAATGACACAAGATTTGCTGAGCAGTGGGATAAGAATAATACAGGTCAGAGCGGTGGAACTCCTGATGCAGACATTGATGCACCTGAAGCGTGGGAAGTTTCCAAAGGCGGAAAGACTTCTCTTGGTGATACTGTTGTAGTTGCTATAGTAGACGGCGGTCAGCAGACTAATCATGTCGACCTTGACACATGGGTAAATTATTATGAGATTCCCGGGAATAATATTGATGATGATAATAACGGATATGTAGATGATATTTTTGGATGGAATGCAGGCACAAATAACGGAACAATTCCGGCTAATTCTCATGGTACACATTGCGCAGGAATTGCAGGTGCAATAGGAAATAACGGCATCGGCGTAGCAGGAGTAAACTGGACAGTCAAAACAATGCCTGTTGTATACGGGTCTGCTACAGAAGCCAATGCTATAAAAGCATATGGCTATATACTAAAGCAGAGAAAAATATATAATCAGTCAAACGGAGCAATGGGAGCATTTGTAGTTTCTACTAATTCTTCATGGGGAATTGACAATGCACAGCCATCCAATTATCCATTATGGTGTGCATTTTATGATTCACTTGGAGTAGCAGGAATATTAAGCTGCGGTGCAGGTCCGAATAATAATGTGAACATTGACATTGTCGGTGACATGCCGACTACCTGTCCGAGTCAGTATTTAATTGCAGTTACAAATACTACGAATACTGATGCAAAAAATTCAGGAGCAGGATACGGTCCAATTAATATGGATATAGGTGCTCCGGGAACAAGCATACTTTCAACTCTGCCTGGAAATACATACGGTAATAATACAGGTACTTCAATGGCAACACCTCAGATAGCTGGAGCAATCGGGCTGATGCATGCAGCTGCAGGTTCAGTTTATACTCAGCTTGGCAGGACCAGACCTGATTCACTTGCAAAACTTTTTAAACAATATATTTTATCTACAGTAGATACTCTTCCTTCACTGGCAGGTATTACAGTTTCCAACGGAAGACTGAATGTGAATAAACTTGTAAATAAAGTTAAGATCACAAATGTACCGGTTTTAAATAATTTCAATCTTCAGAATCCAACTGCAGGTCAGGTAATCACAACGCTTCCAAATTCTACTTCAACTGTTACTTTTACATGGGATACATGTGCAACTGGTGTCGAATATAAATGGATATTTGGAGCTCCGCTTATCAGCAATAGAGTATTTTCAATGTCTTCAGGTACAAACTCAATTACATTTACTTTAGGTCAGCTTGATAATATGCTTGCAGGTATCGGAATTAATCAGGGACAAACCTACGCAGGTCAGTGGACTGCAAATGCTTACAGACAATTACCAAATGTAGATTCTTTATCAGCTCAAAATGGTCCGAGGTCTGTTTCACTTGCAAGAGGAGTTCCATCCCTAGCGGCATTTAATTTAAGTTCACCTCCTACAAACACAACTATTCAAACCACTCCTACTGATTATTCTATAGTTTCTCCAAAGTGGACAAAGTCAGGTTTAGGAGTAAGATATAAATGGATGTTTGCATATCCGGATTTTTCTAATGCTGCCAACTTAAAAATAGTTGTCGAATCAGGAAACAGCGGATATGATACTTCTGCAAGTATCAGAACGTCACAGCTTGATTCACTTGCAGCAAGTCTCGGTGCAGGAATAAGTGATTCTGTTTCAGGGCAGTGGAGAGTTTACGGATACAGTGCAGCAGATTCTTCAGCTTCAGCTCAGACTTACAATCTTACTCTAAGAAGATTACCTGTCTCTACAATTACCATTGGTGCAGGTACTTCTGATGAATCTTATCCGATGAACAGATTTTATAATTATTTCAGATGGCAGGGAATTTATCTCAGTTCGGAAATCAATACAACCGGTCAGATCAGAAAAATTAAATTTTTTCAGAATAATAATGTAGGCGGTATCACAAGTGAGAACGTCAGAATTTTTATGAAGACTACTACTGACATCACATTGCCTACAGGAACTTGGGATACTACGGGAATGACTTTAGTTTTTGAGGGAAATATCAACAGTCTTTCAGATCCGGGCTGGATGGAAATTCAGCTTACAACACCATTTGCGATCACAAGCACTCAGAATCTAATGATTGCAATCGGCAGAGATTTCCAGAAATATGTGAATATTTATCCGAGATATGCATATACTACGTCTGCGACTTATCTTTCAAGACGGGGTCAAAGTGACACGCAGTATCCGACCAGTCTGACACAGAGTTTCAGCCGTGCAAATATTCAGATGGATATCTCGCTGCTCACAGGAGTAGAATCAAATACTGTTTCTATACCTGGAGTATATTCACTTTCACAAAATTATCCAAACCCATTCAACCCTGCAACAAAGATAAGCTTCTCAATTCCAAAGCAGGGATTTGTAAATATGAAAGTATATGACATTCTCGGAAAAGAAGTGATGACACTTGTAAACGAGATAAAGCAGCCGGGTAATTATGATGTAAACTTCAACGGCAGTAACTTTGCAAGCGGAGTGTACTTCTATAGAATTGAATCAGAAAATTTTGTTGATATAAAGCGGATGATGCTTATAAAATAATTTCAAATTTCAAATACGAAATTTATAATAAATACTATCCCGCAGAGAATAATTTTTCTTTGCGGGATTTTTTTATTCAATTACGAATTTCAAATAGAATTACTGTTGAATCTAAAAATTTTTCTGAGTTATTTTTTACCGTATAAAAATTAACTTACTCCACCACTTTCAAAAGCTCTTCTTCTCTCTTATGAATTGGAAACATTTCCATAATTCTCTTTCGTGAATTTTCAGATGCCTTATCATCAAACTTCAGTGCTTTCTCAAATGCTTTGACAGCAGTGACAACATTTTTTTCTGTAACGACAATACCGCAGTCTCCGATTATATCAGGAATTCCATTCACATCCGAACCGACGGGAATACATCCGCAAAGCATTGCCTCGCATACGGCACTCGGCATTCCTTCGAACATAGAAAGCTGCGAGTAAACTTTTGATCGGCTGTAATGTCTGATAAGTTCATCGTAACTGACCTTTCCGTAAAGTTCGGTGTTTTTTAAGTTCAGACTTCTAAGATATTTCAAATAATATTCATTTAATCCTATCAGAATAAATTTCGTATCCGGCATTTTCTTTGCTGCCTCTGTGAGAATGTCAAAACCTTTCCGTCTGTATTCATTTTCATTTTCTATCAGACCAACGCTTATAATTGCATTTTCTTTTTGAATGCTGTCCGGTTTAAAAATCTCCGGATCATATCCGAGACGGATTGTATGAAACGGAGTCTGAATTTCTTTGATGAAATTTTTTATGCCGTCCTTTAAGACAGGCTTTCCCGGCTGATCAAAATAGATATAATGATTCTCATTTTCTATCAGGCTCTTATCAACGGGAAGTATCATGGAACAATTCTTTAGAGAATATGTCGCACAGAAACATCTGAATCTTTTCTTTAGACTACCCTTTGTAAAAAGCCCCATATTAATTTCAGGAATGTATGTCGCATCATATCCTCCGACAGCTATATAACTTTTCTTTTTAAAAAACTTTGAAAAAAATACAGCCAGGAATGAATGATAATCTGCAAACCAGATATAGACTATATCAAAATTGTGAATGTGTGTGAGTAAATAAAAAAATTGTGATACGAAAGAAAACAGAAATGTAAAATTATTTGATAGGTCTGACTCGTATTGGGATACATTGTATTTCTTTTCTAAAATCTCTTTGTCATTAGTTACAAATTTTGCCTTTGCTGAAATATGATTTACAAATAATAATCTTTTTCGGAACAAAGCTTTAATTTAAAATTTAATACCCGCTCTTGCAGAATTGTCAAGTCGGTTCATAAATATCTTTACATCATTATCTTTAAAATATTTATCAACCGCTTCACGAGCACCTTTCCAGTATCCGTAATCATCTATTATTAAAAATCCGCCTTTATTAAGTAATGGGTAGAGATGAATGAGTTCGTGATAAGTAGATTCAAACCAGTCAGTATCTAGTCTGAGAATTGCAATCTCATTTGGTATTGTTCCGGGAATGGTGTCTTCGACCTTCCCTTTTACAAAAACAAGATTGTCTTTTGGATAGCCTGTTGAATAAAGATTCTGCTTTACTTCTTCGAGCGAAGAATAACACCATTCATTGTGATCACCTTTCTGACTTTCAGACCATTCGACCTTTGCATCTTCATCTTTGTAACTAATGTCTTTTTCAGTCGGAGCGCTCATACCTTCGAATGTATCATAGAGATAAATTTTTCTGTCAGTAACTTTAAGCTTCTCGAGAGTTAGTGCAACCATCATTGTATTTCCGCCTTTCCAGACACCGCACTCGATGAAGTCGCCCGGAATATTATTTTCAACTACATGCTTTACAGATCTGTAAGTATAGTAGAGACTTTCGACAGTTGTCATTGTGAATGGCTGGCACTTTGCTTTGAGTTCAAGAAATTCCTTTTCGACATCAGGAAACATCTGATCCATCTCGACCGACAGGTAATAAAACTTCCTGAAAAGTTTATAACCTGTATCACTTTTTAAAACACTCTTTGCTAAATTTTTTATCATTTCTAAATATGACTGTATATTACTAAATTAATTTCAAAATTATTTTTTAACTGCCGTAACAAGATAATAGGCAGAGTCTCTGTCCTTCACTCTCTGCGGAGTAATGGCATCTTCTATCATCATCTTAAACTGATAAAAAACCGAAAGCGGATAATAAAACAGCTTAAGCGGTTTTGCAACTTCTGTAACAAATGAATGATAAAAAGTCAGACGAAGCTGGGAAGTAAGAGCAAGCTGTCCAAGCGCAGGGACAAATCCTTTAATATCAAAATCGTGATCACTGATATGTTTCTTTAAACCATACGAAGTCCATCTCTGAACGTCTATCGGTGCAGAGTGGAATTGCCATGTTCCATGAGTAGAAAGAAAGAGAATACCTCCCGGTTTTAAAACTCTGTTACATTCATTCAGATACAGACTTGTATTTTCTACATGCTCAAGCACCTGTGATGAAAGTACGACATCAAACTCACCGTCACCAAAAGGAAGCTTCTCATCAGGTTCAATTTTAAAATCCGCATGATGATTTTCCCCAACGTCAATGCCTGTATAAGTTTCAGAAAATTCATCAAAGATATATTCATAAGGTTTTACTCCGCATCCGTAATCGAGAACTTTATATTTTTTACCTTTGGAAAGATATAAAGGAATATTTTCTTCCATCTTTTTTTTCAAAAGTCCTGAAGAATAATAATAAGTATTCCAGAATGGCAGATCGGTAAAGTCAAATGACTCTTTTTTGAGAACCTCTTTAGAAATTTTATTTTCTTTTAAAGTAATATCAGACAATATTCAGTGCTTAAGCTTTTTAATAAAATACTTATTTACAAATCCTTTCAGACTTTCAATTTCAATTGGTTCAAGAAATTTAAACATGTGAAGAAGTAGCAAAAATAATAATATTAAGACAAGTTTAATAGATATATCCAAGTATATGTTTTCAATGCTGACAAAATAGGAATAGGAAGAAAATAAGACAAACATAACTGAAAGAAGAATCACTTTTGCTTTTTCAAATTTTGTAAAAGAAAACTTCTTTGTCAGTCCAGCGCCGATCAGCGTCATCAGCAGATATGATAATAATGTGATGACAGCAGATGCATAGATCCCAAAATATTTTATGAAAATAAAATTAAATATAAGATTGAAGCTGAGACAAATTGCCATGATAAGTAATATCGTCTTCGTATTTTTTTTATAATAAAAATCGAGTGAAGAGAATATAAATAATGCTACAAAGCAATTTGAAAAAAGAATAATGGGAATGATCTCGACACATGACCAGAGCTCGGGATTTCTTACAAAGATCTTAACTGCATAGTCTATGAAATAAGTTATTACAAGCGAAGTAAGTATCATTACAAAAAATAAATAGGTCGAGGACTTTGTCATAAATCTTCTGAAGTTGTCGTCATTTATCTTGTTCCAGAAGATCACATTTATCGCGAGAGTAAACGGTGCGATGATAAATGCATTTGTAAAACTTCCGATACTGTAACCAGTGGTATAAACAGCAACCTGCTGTTTGCTGACAAAGTCATTCAGCAAAAATCTATCAACTGAATTCAGTAGAATAGAAAGCAGCATTGCCAGCATCAGAGGAAATGAGAATGACAGAATTCTTTTTATTTCAGAGAAGTCAATATTTATGCTCAGGTTTTTTATCAGATAAGGAATGAAAACTATAAATACTATCGCAGGCGCAATCCATTTTGCTAAAAATACTTTCTCAAAACCTTCCCCGAGTCCGAGTATGAAATAGAGCTGGAGAGAGAGGTTTATCACGAGATTTGAAATTGTGATAATGGTATAAAGCCCCGGTCTGCTGTTAAGTCTGGCGATAGTCATCGGCATGATCAGCAGAGACTCAAAGATCGAGATCAGGAAACAATAAGAAATTACTGTACTGTTATTTTCATTTAAAACAATCTCAGATATACCTCCGGAGAAAGACAGACTTATTACATAAAAAACTGCAGCATTGATTAATGTAAGAAAGAAGAAATTGAAAATAATGCTGTTACGTTTGGAAATGTTTTTTTCGGATGTACAGAAATTGATTATGGCAGTTTCGAAAGCAAACATGCAGATGGTAAAAAGGTACTGCCAGAATGATTCGAGTAAGTTCAGATTAGCGATGGCATCTGCTGAGAACTTTGCTGTATATAAAGGTATGAGGATAAATGAGATCAGCTTGGTAGCAACTCTGCTCAGTCCGTAAACAGCGGACTGACTTATCGTATTTTTAATGTCTTTCAGCAATGTCTGAAAATATCAACTTTAATCTTTATATAAAATGGAAGAAGCGTTTCTAAAATACCCCGATCGAAAGGTTTGTATAAAATCTTTTATTATCTTTATAAGGATTATTAAGTCTCCATGCAAAGTCTAATCTGAAAATATCAAGAATCCGATTTATTCCAAAACCTGCTTCCATATATATACCATCGGAGATCGTAAAGTTCTTAAAGGCTGCAAGTTCATAATTCTCAGCACTTATGAAATTTCTACCTGCATTAAAAAATCCAATCAGATTAAAATTGTTAAGTACTGGAATTCTACCCCATAACAGTTTACCAAAATCATTCTGAAAATTCAGATAGTAAAACTGATCACCGCGAAATTCATTATAATCTGTCGCCATAAAAGCATTATCAATATCAATAGTACCCGATCGTGAATTGAAATATCCGAGCGACTGATATGGAACCTGACCGGTCATGATCTCTCCGCCAATTTCATACTTTATATTCATAAAAGCATTTATATAAGTCTTGCCTCCAAAATTTCCATAAAATTTTCTGTATTCATAAGTACTGCCAAGATCCTTTCCTGAATATGTAAACCCAATCCTAAACAAAGGGAAATTAGAGATACGGAATCTTGAAATATCTCCGTCACCCCAGTCTATTCCTCTGAATTTGTTTGGGTTAATAATTAATTTTGTATCTATTGTCCTTAAAAATGCATCATTGATCGGAGGATTATTAATGAATTCTACATCCTGTTTTCTTATGCTGTAATTAGTATTTTTATATGCTGTTGTCTGCTTTGCCTGTCTGTATTCCAGTAATGCGGACAGCTGAGGAATAAACCTGTAATTGGCTCCTATATCATAACCTGTAGAATAGAAATAATCGAAATTATCTTTTTTATCAAACAATGATTTTAATGTATTGTCTAAGATCTGAAAGGGAATTGTTTCCCTGTAAGCCATAATAATTGTATTTTGAAAAGCTGATCCATATAATGTCAATCTCCTGTCATTAAAAAATCTCTGTGAATAGTTTAATTCGTATTTTGATTTTTTATCCGAAAAACCGTAACGGAAAAATCCTCCGGCTGTTCTTCTTCTGAATGGTTCTCTGTAATTCAAATTAAATGCCAGTGCGCTTCCTTCTACCCTGTTGAATAAATAATATGATACCGGATTGGATGAGAATTTCTTACCGTAACTAATTGCATTAAGTCCAATATTCAGTGTTCTTGATTTTATTTCATCATCTATTTCAATTTGTTTATATGCATTTTTTTCTTCAGGAGTATTTTTTAGAAGTTCATTTTTTGCCCAGTAAGCAGAATCCTTTTCCGCATCAGGTAAAATCTTTATAACAATGTCATCAAATATTCCCGGTGGTGCTTTTTTGTTTAATTCATAATTAGATACTATTGAAAAAACTTCCGCTTCAAATTTTAATAAACCTAAAAAAGATCCGTCAGCAAAAATCTGTACATCAGTCGGCATCCAGAATTTTTCATTCTTATTTTTGGAATCTTCAAACGGAGAGAATTTTTGTTTGAAATTTATTTTATTTATACCAAGCGGCTTTGCAGCGTCGTTATTAAACATATCCACACTCATAAGAGAATAAATGCTGTCTGCAATATAAACCGTGCCTCTTAACTGAGGTACACTTTCTGACCGGTTGATAACTTTAATTTTGTAGATGAGTGTAGAGTCAATCGAAGTAGTACCAATAAGCTTATAATCGTAATGATCAAAAGCATTATCAGAAAGAGGTGTAGGAATTCTGAATTCATTGAAATCAATTTCCTCGTCATAAAAATTTATAATTAGCGGTAATGCAAATCCTCTCGTAATATTTGCTGTTTCCTTTTTTGAGATCACGATCTGTTTTTGAAGATCAGGCTTTTTGAAATATCCTTTGGTTACAGATTCGAGAATACCGAATATTCCAAGCTGATCCTTATCCGGTGGTTTGCCGTCGACAGTCGGAGGAGGTACGTCGGCTTGATTTGAGCGGATCACAAATTTTGAAAATGCGCTGTACTCATATTCATTAAGAGTTTTTTTGAATTCTTTTTTATAACTGATCGCCCTGCGGATAATTTCATATGCAGGATCTTCACCGTATACTTCAATAGACTCTGTAAGTATTTCAGACGGTGATAAAAAAATATTTCTTGAAATATCTTTATCCTCTACTAGTATATAAGTTGTATCAGTAAAATATCCGATATAAGAAAAAATTAAATTGTATTCTCCCGGCTTAAGTCTTATAAAATACTCTCCGTTCTTTTCTGATGTGGTGCCGTAAGTCGTATCTGCTAATTTTACAGTTACATATTCAAGCGGCTTATTGGTTTTAAAATCTGATATCATACCGCTTACTTCATATGTCTGTGAATATACATTTCCTGTAAAAAACACAATAACGGTAAGTATTAAAAAAAGTATAGTGATTAATTTCATTTAACGGTTTGCTTTTTTTGAATAACAACAATTTTTTTATCTTCAATATTATAACCCTGACCAAAGCTGAATAAAATTTCCTCTATATTAATTTTTTCATTTAATTTATTCAAGGTTTCAATTTCACTATTTATTTCACCGCCTTTTATACAGATCATTTTTCCGTCTTTCTTTAAAAAATTTTTACCCCAGAGATATAGTTTATCAAGTGTTGCTACTGCTTTTGAAATTACAATATCATATTTGTTTCTATAAATTTTATTCATCGAAAGCTCTTCAGCTCTTGCCCATACGGCTTTAGTATCTTTGAAGTTCATTTTCATAATGACATCTTCCAGTACAGTTACTTTTTTTTGAATAGAATCTATTAAGGTAAGTTCTATTTCAGGATATAGAATTTTCAGAGGTATTCCAGGGAATCCACCTCCTGTGCCTATGTCAGCAATCTTTTGACCGTTATTAATTTTGAATTTTGTAAGAAAAAAAATTGAATTTAAGATATGATCTTCAATAGATTCAGATTTTCTTGAAATTAAATTTATCTTTTTATTCCAGTCGAGTATGAGGTCCTGATATTTTTCAAAATTACTTAAATAAAAATCCGGATCTGAATGAAGTTCGTCTGAGATAAATTTCTTTAGAGTTTCCAAGTTTGAAAAATTTTTATTTGGAAAATTGACATGCTTAATTAATATAAAAAAGGCATCCTGTTATGGATGCCTTTTTGAAATGCTAAAATACTATTTATTAAAATGGTCAGTTTTTAATTATTCTCATTTTATAGAAAGATCTCCATACAAAATATAATGCAATTGCAAAGAATATCCATCCGATGATCGGTGCTGAATCTCTGAAACTTTCTGTGATTGCAATCTCCATAGCAAGTAGACCAAACAATGTTGTGAATTTAATGATTGGATTCAGCGCAACAGAAGAAGTGTCCTTGTAAGGATCTCCGACTGTATCTCCAATTACGGTTGCATCATGCAGAGGAGTTCCTTTTTCTCTTAGATCCACTTCCACTACTTTCTTAGCATTATCCCAAGCACCACCGGCGTTAGCCATGAAGAGAGCCTGAAACAATCCGAACACTGCAATCGAGATCAGATAACTTATAAATAATGAAGCCGGAGCATTGTCTCCTCCAGACGGAGCCGATAAGAATGCAAATGCAAGTGCGAAAGAAAATACTGCTATGAAGATATTGAACATTCCTTTCTGAGCATACTTTGTACAGATCTCAACAACCTTTTTTGATTTTTCTGTCGAAGCTTTTAAATCTGCATCATCATCAAGATTAATATTTTTCTTAATATATTCAACCGCGCTGTAAGCACCTGTTGTAACTGCCTGTATAGAAGCACCTGTAAACCAGTATATCACCGAACCTCCGCAAAGGAATCCTAAAATTGAATATGGATTCAGCAGGTTAAGAATTGTCTCAGGTTCGACACCGAGTACATTTTTCAAAACAAGTATCAGAGAGAATATCATAGTTGTCGCGCCGACAACAGCTGTTCCGATAAGAACCGGTTTAGCAGTTGCCTTGAATGTATTTCCAGCGCCGTCATTTTCCTCAAGATAAAGTTTAGCTTTTTCCCAGTCAGGCTTAAATCCGAAATCTCTTTCAATTTCTTTTTCTTTCTCTTCTTTATTTTCTTCGATAAGGGATAATTCATATATTGACTGAGCATTGTCAGTAACCGGACCGTATGAGTCCACAGCAATAGTTACAGGACCCATTCCGAGCATACCAAAAGCCACAAGACCAAAAGCAAATATCGCTCTGTAGTCCATCATTGCTTCAGGGATTGAATTGGACACGAGATACGCACCAAACATCAAGCCGAAGAAAACCATACCTTTCCAGAATGCAGAAAAATTACCTGCTACAAGTCCTGACAGAATAGTAAGGGAAGCTCCGCCTTCTCTGGATGCAGTTACAATTTCCTGTACATGCTTAGATTTAGGCGAAGTAAATATTTTTGTGAATTCAGGTATAAGTGCTGCACCTAAAGTTCCAAAACTGATTATATAAGATAATGTTATCCAAAGATCATCGGGAAGATCACCTATCAGATAATAAGAAGCTACGAATGTTACAATAATAGAAATTATAGATGTGATCCAGACAAGTGCAGTGAGAGGAGCTTCAAAATCCAGCTCATCTTTATTTGAATATTTTGCCTTAGATACAATTCCGTTAATATAGAATGAAACAATTGAAGTAATGATCATTAGAATTCTCATTACAAATAACCAAACCAGCAGATCTGCCTGCAAAGCAATATCACCGATTGCCAGTACTATAAAACTGATAAGTGCAACACCGGTAACACCGTAAGTTTCAAAACCGTCAGCTGTTGGACCTACAGAATCACCTGCATTATCACCGGTACAGTCTGCAATAACACCGGGGTTTCTTGGATCGTCTTCTTTAATTTTAAAAACGACTTTCATCAGATCCGATCCGATATCTGCGATCTTTGTAAAAATACCTCCTGCAATTCTTAAAGCGGAAGCACCTAAAGATTCACCGATTGCAAATCCAATAAAACTAGCTCCTGCATATTCTCTTGGAACATACAGAAAAATGATCAACATCATAATTAATTCGACACAGATCAGAAGTACACCAATGCTCATCCCTGCATTAAGCGGGATAGTAAGAAGTTTTAAAGGTTTTCTTTCAAGTGATGCAAAAGCCATTCTGCTGTTTGCAAGTGTGTTCATTCTGATACCAAACCATGCTACACCATAAGAGCCAAGTATACCGATAACAGTCCACATAAGAATCAGCATTACACCGCCCGCAGACTGTTGTTGCAATGCACCGAAGTAAAATGTCATACATGCTCCGATAAATATAAACAGTATGAACAGGAATTTTCCTTGCTGCAAGAGATAGGTTTTACATGTTTCAAAAATTATCTGTGCTACATCAAGCATTGATTTATGCGCAGGTAATTTTTTTACTGCCAAATACTGATATATCCCGAAGAATATCCCCAGGATACAAACTACAATTCCATAGATCAGCAACTGATTTTGGTCAGCGCTTAGTTCAGGAATTTTAAGGTCAGCCTCACTTGCAAAAGCCAGCACAGGTGCTGTAAGTACAAGCAGGATACTTAATAAATATTTCCTCATTTTTTAAATTATGATTTTCTGATTATGTTTAAAAAGTTCTTATTGATAAGTTGTAAGTTCTATATTGCCGTTAATTGTCCGGCTTTTTATCAGCGTTATTTTCAGAATTTCCTTTCGGGATTTCAGTACTTTGTAAAAAAGATTTATTAAAGTTATTCATTGTGACTTTAATTTCATCAGTAATAAAACTTTTTATACAACTTACCAGATCAGGCATTATCTTAATGAAATCATTCATTTCATCTTTAGTAAAATCACTTAAAACAAAATCAATAAAATCATCTTTTTGTAAGACATTGTTATTTCCAATACCTATCCTCATTCTAGGAATCTCTTCAGTATTCATTTGATAAATTATATCTGAAATACCGTTGTGTCCTCCGTTACTTCCTCTCTTTCTTACTCTTACAGTACCAATCGGTAATTGAAAATCATCATAGATCGCAAGTACATCTTCAGGTTTTATATTATGTATATTGCAGAATTCCTTAACTGCAGAACCACTGTTATTCATAAATGTAACTGGTTTAAGAAGAAAAACTTCTTCATCATTAACAGTCAGTGAGCATTCATACCAATCGCCTTTGCCTGGCATAAACAAAACACCGTTTGATTCAGCGAAATGGTCTATTACAATAAATCCAATATTATGTCTTGTGTATGTATATTTTGAACCCGGATTTCCTAATCCAACTATTAATTTCACAATGAGAAATTTTTAAACCATGTGAAATAAAGATTACTAATCTTTATCCTTTTTATCTTCGTCAGATTCTTCGTCTTTCTTAGATTTGGAAATTACTTCCGGTTCTGTAGGCTCTTCAGTGGCTTCTTCCGGATCTTTTTCAACTGTCGGAGGAACAATAGCTACAACGGATGCATTTTCGTCATTTAATATTGTAATATTTTCAATATTAAGATCACCGATTTTTATTGAGTCATTTACATTTAACTCTGATACATCTACGTCAATATGTGATGGAATATGTTTTGGAAGACACTGAATCTGTAATTTATGAAGTGTATGCTGTAAAACTCCGCCCTCTTTAACACCGGGTGGATTTCCTGTGATATGGACTGACACTTCGATTGTGATCATCTCTCCTTCTTTAATTGCAATGAGATCAAAATGAAGAGGCTTGTCAGATACAGGATGAAACTGAACATCCTTCAGGATACAGTTAAAACTTCTGTCATCTTCAAATTTCAGATTTATGATCCTGGATTCAGTAGTATAGATTATTGGTCTCAGGTTTATTTCGGTAGCTGCCAAACTGATGTTTTCAACTCCATGTCCATAGTAAATGCCCGGAATTATACCTTTTTCTCTAAGCTGATTAAGAGTTAACTCTTTATAAGTATCTCTGTTCAGGGCTTTTAATGTTATTTCTGCCATTATAAATTTTTTTAAAAGTGAACTACAAAAATAGCTTTTATATAAAAATTAATCAATTGAAATATTTTATACAGATAACTAATGATATATTTTGAAAATTGAAAAAGTTAAGTGAAAAATTTAAAATCAGGAAAGAATTTATCAACATTAAAACAGTATCAGGGGAATTAATATTGAATAAAGGAAAATTAATTTAGTCTTAATAAAAAATTAGGTGTACCGGGAGAGGGACTTGAACCCCCGACCTGCGGATTATGATTCCGACGCTCTAACCAGCTGAGCTACCCCGGCAAAATTTCAAACGAGTAAGTTAACTTTATTGAACTTCTTATTCAATGATATTTTAAGGTAACTCTGTCAAATCTTTTTTTATTTAAAATAAAATTAGTATGTAATTCATTGGAGATAATTTTAATAACTGAAGTTTCGAATAATAATTTTTCAAATTAATACTTCTGAAAGTTATTTTATGAAAAAGAGTTTCAACTGAAATTTGTATTTCGAATAGAGTTTTGAAAAGATCATCATGCTGTTTACAATAATTATCTATACTTGAGTTAGTTCAATTTATTTAAAATGTTATAATTTAACATTTATATCAATAAATTATTTCTAAAATTTTTTCCATTAAAATTAAAAAAAAAAAATTTTATATTGACCAATGTTAGAATCGTATATACCAATTATTATAATACTTGCAATTGCAGTTATATTTGGAGTTGTCAATGTATTTTTTTCATCTTTATTCGGTCCAAACCGACCAAACAAAGAAAAGCTTTCTACTTATGAAAGCGGTGTAGAGCCTATCGGTACTGCACATGAGCGGTTCTCTGTAAAGTTTTATATGGTAGCTGTTCTTTTTATATTATTTGATATAGAGGTAGTTTTTTTATATCCGTGGGCAGTATCTTTTATAAATCTTGACAGTATAAAAATGATGTATTCATTTATCAGTGTTTCAGTATTTATTGTCATATTGTTGATCGGATATATATATGTAATTAAAAAAGGAGCTTTAAAATGGGATTAGAAGAGAAATTATCAAAAGACGGATTCGTCACTTCAAAAATAGACGAACTTATAAAATGGTCAAGAAAAAATGCTTTGTGGCCGATGCCAATGGGTATTTCTTGCTGCGCAATTGAAATGATGGCTGCAGCCGGACCAAGATTTGATATATCAAGATTCGGAAGTGAAGTATTCAGATTTTCACCAAGGCAATCTGATGTTATGATAGTAGCCGGTACTACTACTTATAAAATGGCACAGGTTGTAAAAAAAATTTATGATCAGATGCCGGAACCAAAATGGGTTATTGCTATGGGTGCATGCACATCAAGCGGAGGAATGTACAGAACATATTCTGTAGTTCAGGGAATTGATCTTTTTTTACCTGTTGATGTTTATGTAGCAGGTTGTCCTCCAAGACCCGACAATCTCCTGAAAGCACTTATGTTACTTCAGGAAAAAATTTCAAAAGGGGAAGAAGCAAGTTTTTCAATAAATTAAAATTTTTTTATAAACCTAAATAAAAATATCATGAAAAAAATCTACGCAATTTTATTTATTATCTTTTTTACTGCAGGAGTTTCAACTTCTCAGGTAATCTGGAATCAGGGTTTTGAATCCAGTGATTCTGCTAATGTACCTCCGGGCTGGTCAGTCTGGAATAATTCACCGGCCGATACATTAGAGCCGGGATGGAACTGGACAGTAAGACCTGCAGGACTTAATGTTCCCGGATTAGGCACTTCTTTATCAGTAGTCCATACCGGAGATAAAGCAATCGGAGTAAGTTGGTGGACTGGCCAAACATCAGGAATCTGCGATGCATGGTTAGTTACACAAAAAGTTAACAACGTTCCTTCTGATGCTTTGCTTAGTTTCTGGGTATCAGGCGGATCTGCTACATTTAGCGACAGTGTTTCTGTATGGGTAAGTACAGGTGATTCCACACCTGCTTCATTCCTTGCAACTCCAAAGGGATTCAGAAATCAGTTCTTTTATCCGGTAGGATCAACATACGGATTATTTGAACAGCAATTTGTTGATCTTGCTCCATTTGCAGGACAAAATATTTATATAGCATTCAGATATAATATGGATGTAGCTGTAAACGGATATTTTGTATATCTGGATGATATTGAGTTAACAGGAACAGTAGGTATTACACAAAATGGAACAAGCATTCCTGCAAAGTTTTCATTAAATCAAAATTATCCAAATCCGTTTAACCCAAGTACAAAAATTTCTTTTGATCTTGCAAAGAGTTCGAATGTAAATCTTGTAATTTTCAATTCATTAGGTCAGAAAGTTATGGATGTATTTCAAGGTCAGAAGCCTGCAGGTTCTTATACTGCAACATTTGACGGATCATCACTTTCAAGCGGAACATATTTCTACAGACTTGAAACTGAATCCTTTACACAGACAAAAAAAATGCAGTTGATAAAATAAAAAACAACAATTATATATATTCAAAGAACCCGCATTAGCGGGTTTTTTGTTATTTAAAATGAAAATATTATTAAGTAAGTTTGTTAAATAAATTTATGAATACAGAAATTACCGAATTACTGAAATCCCTTCTGGGAAATTTTCAAATAGAATATACTGACGTCAACGGAATTCCTGCAATTTACCTAAACGAAAAAGAAGTTTTGGAAGTATGTAAAATTCTAAAGAATGATGAATCATTAAAATATAATTCTTTAGTGGATGCTGTCAGTGTTGACAGGTTTGAAAAGAAGAACAGGTTTGAAATGATTTACAACCTTGTTTCAATTGATTTTAACAGAAGATTATTTATCAAGATCAAATTAGATTCAAAAAATCCAGAGATGGAAACACTTAGCGGAATTTGGGGATCTGCAAACTGGTACGAGAGAGAAGCTTTTGACATGATGGGAATAATATTCAGAAATCATCCGGATCTCAGAAGGATGTACATGCCGGAAGAGTTTGAATATTTTCCGTTGAGAAAGGATTTTCCGCTGATGGGTATCCCGGATTCAATTCCGCTGCCAAATAAATAAATGATTTTATATCAGTTAATTTTAAATTGATTAAAAAAACATATTGTTAAATAAAATTTTTTTTCTTCATCAGTAATAATAATTATAAACACAAACTGAAAAATATGTCTCATACTATATATCAGGATCTTAAAGATGGTGATACTAAAATCAAGAAAACAAAAATTCTCGAAGCACTTGAGTCAGAAGATCTGAGTATTCAGTTTTCTGATGCTTTAGATAATGAAATGGTTCTGAATATGGGACCTCAGCATCCGGCCACTCACGGAGTACTGAGACTGCTTGTCAGTCTTGACGGTGAGACTGTTATGAAATGTATTCCTGAACTTGGCTATCTTCACAGGGGATATGAAAAGCTTGCCGAAGCAAGTACTTATCACGAATTCATTCCACACACTGACAGACTCGATTATCTTTCTCCAATGGCTAACAATGTTGCATATGCTCTTGCAGTCGAAAAATTGATCGATCTAGAAATTCCTGAAAGAGGTAAATATATCAGAGTTATAATTGCTGAACTTGCAAGAATCCAGTCTCATCTGCTTGCAATAGGTGCATTGCTGATGGATGTCGGCGCAGTAACTCCTTTCTTATGGGCAATAAGAGAAAGAGAAAAAATACTGGATCTCTATGATATAATATGCGGCGCGAGATTTACAACTTCCTATACGAGAATTGGCGGAGTAGCACAGGATGTAACTGATGAAGCATTAGCCGGGATAAAAAAATTCATAGATGAATTTGAAAGTAATCTTGGTGAAATGAGAGCACTCGTCGAAAGGAACAAAATTTTTATAGTCAGATGTGAAAACATCGGATATCTTTCTAAAGAAGATTGCATAGAGCTGGGACTTACAGGACCTTTGACAAGAGCTGCAGGTATCAGCAGGGATCTGAGAAAAGACAATCCGTATCTTGTATATGATAAGCTTGATTTCAATGTGCCTGTTTATACGGACAGTGATTGTCTCTCAAGATATTATGTGAGAGTGGATGAACTCATAGAATGTGTGAAAATTTTAAATCAGTGTATCGAAAAAATACCTTCCGGTGCACACAATGCCCTTCAGTCAAAAAAGGTATTGCCGCAGAAGGAAAGAGTTTATACTAAGATGGAAGAGCTTATTCATGATTTTATGATAATTAATTTCGGAGTAAATCCTCCAAAGAGAGAATCATATTCAGCAATAGAATCTTCAAAAGGGGAGCTTGGCTTTTATATAATAAGTGACGGTACAGGTAATCCTTTCAGGATGAAGATTCGGTCTCCGAGTTTTTGTAATCTGCAGGCACTTGCACCGATGATGAAAAAATGTCTGATCTCTGACACGGTGGTAATAATAGGAAGCGTGGATCCTGTGATGGGCGAAGCTGATAAGTAATTTTAATTTTACACTTTATTCAGAATATATTAATAAGTTAATAATTAGTAACGATCAATTTATTTCTGATGATATATAATAAATATTTCAAACAAATTTTATGAGCACAGAAAATTATACACCGATCTTTGACGAAAATGAAATGAAGACAGTACAGCTTCATATTTCAAAATATCCAAAACCCATGGCAGCAGTAATGCCCGTCCTCTGGATGATTCAGGATAAATACGGATGGATATCCACTGAGTCAATGAGATATGTGGGAGAGCTGCTGAGTCTTCCGCCGGATCACGTACTTGGAGTTGCGACTTTTTATTCAATGTATTTTAAAAAGCCAATGGGGAAATATCATTTACAGATCTGCACAAACGTTTCATGTATGTTGTGTGACGGATATAAAATTTTTAATCATATTTCAGAAAAGCTCGGTATTAAGAATAAAGAAATTACACCAGATGGAATATTTTCAATCGAAGAAGTAGAATGTCTCGGAAGCTGTGCAACTGCACCAATGCTTCAGATCAACAATAAAGAATTTCATGAAAATCTTACTCTGAACAAAGTAGATGAGCTTCTTGAGAAACTAAGAAATTCAAATTAATTACAATTTATTTCAATGGAAAAGATAATTTTAAAAGATATACCGGATCTCGATAAGATTGATGTTTATTTAGCTAATGGCGGATATACTGCATGGAAAAAAGTTTTGAAGGAAATGAAACCGGATGAAGTGATCGAAGAAGTAAAAACTTCAGGTCTCAGAGGAAGAGGCGGCGCCTGTTTCCCTACCGGTATGAAGTGGGGTTTTATGCCTAAAGGAAATGAGAAGCCAAAATTCCTTTGTTGCAACGGTGATGAAAGTGAACCCGGCAGTTTTAAAGACAGAGAAATTTTTGAAAAAAACCCACATCAGTTTATAGAAGGCTCTCTGATAGCTGCATATTCAATGGGAATTCAGGCAGTGTATGTTTATATCAGAGGTGAATACTGGAAATGGATTAACATTATGGAAGAGTGTGTAGCTGATGCTTATAAAAAGGGAATGATTGGAAAAAATATTATGGATTCAGATTTTTCAGTAGAAATGTATGTACATAAAGGAGCAGGAGCTTATATCTGCGGAGAAGAATCTTCGCTTATGAATTCACTCGAAGGTAAGCGCGGATATCCAAGAGTCAAACCACCATTCCCTGCATCTGTAGGTGTCTGGGGAAATCCGACTACAATCAATAATATTGAAACTCTTGCAAATGTACCCGAGATTATAAACAAAGGCGGCGAATGGTTCAGCAAGATCGGTGATCCGAAACATCCGGGAACTCTGCTTTACGGAGTCAGTGGTCATGTAAATAAACCGGGCGTATATGAACTTCCGACTGGCACTCCGCTTATGACAATTATAAATGACCATTGCGGTGGAATAAAGGACGGGAAAGATTTTAAAATGATCATACCCGGCGGATCTTCAATGCCTCCTCTTACAAAGGAAGAATCTCTCGATATGAAAATGGATGCCGAAAGTCTGAAAGCTGTCGGCTCAGCAATCGGTACTGCAGGCATTATGGTAATGGATGAAGATACTGATATTGTACACGTACTTCAGAGAATCACAAAGTTTTATTATCATGAATCATGCGGACAATGTACTCCCTGTCGTGAAGGATGCGGATGGATGTTGAAAGTTCTCAACAGAATAATGGACGGCACAGGAAGACATACCGATCTGGATCTGCTCATTTCAGTTGCAGAGAATATAGAAGGAAATACGATCTGCGCGCTTGGAGATGCAGCAGCATGGCCAGTAAAATGGACTGTAAGAAAATTCAGAAAAGAATTTGAAGCAAAAATAAAAGATGATAAAATTGATCTGCCGGTCTTGAATAAAGTTCACGGGCTGAGAAATTCTGATGAATATTTATCTGTAGAAAATGAAACCAACCAGGTAGTTGAAAACTTAATTGGTAAAGTTCAGGAAGTTACTCAAAACGAAGACGTAAAACGCTTTAGCTCCTAACAATATTAAATTTTAAATAATAAATAATAAATAATAAATAGTTAATAGTTAATAGTTAATAGTTAATAGTTAATAGTTAATAGTTAATA
>DAORRV010000028.1:0-35074 GCA_035443185.1 Ignavibacteria bacterium
TGAAAAAATTTATAAAATCTGTACATTGAGTTTTATACATTTCAGGTAAAAGTTTATCAGTTTTTACAAAATGCCTGAAAGCATTTATAAAAAAAACCTTTGAGACATGGAGATATGTCAAAATTTAGTATTGGAAAGACTAGCCAGCTTGAGAATGATATAATGATTTGAGTAAGTGATTCCTGAAGGTGAATTATTATTCTTTAAAAAAGATAAATAAAAACTTAAAACTTTCTTATAATAATTACTCCTGCAACAATTAATACAACTCCAAATATTTTCATAAAACTGATCGGAGATTGCTGAGCAACCAGAATATTATTATGTTCAAATAATATAGAAGCTGTCATCTGTCCAGCGACTACCAACCCAAAAGTAAGACCGGGTCCTAATTTTGGAAATGCAAGAATAATTACGGTGACATAAAATGCTCCCAGTAGTCCTGCTATCCAGACATAGTAAGGGACCTGACTGATGCCTTTTAAATCAGCAGTTTGTCTGGTAAAAATCACATAAAGCACCATTGCAACAGCGCCGACTATGAAAGAAAACATTGAAGCATATACAGGACTGTCAATTGCTTTTCCTAATTTATTGTTTAATCCAGCCTGAAATGGAAGGAATGCTCCTGCGAGTAATACTATTACGATCCATATTATTTTATCCATATCCGATATTAAAATTAACTCTAAAGTCTGATAATACATAAACTTTATTGAATAATAAATAAGTAATCTTCTGCAGTAAAGTTTTTAGAAACATAAAGCTCCCAGTTTATCATCTTAAAACATTTTAAAAAAAATCCCGGTCTATTGACCGGGATAAAATTTAAATTTGAATTATTTTAATCAAACATAGCTGTTGCATATTTTATGGAGTGATCTTACTGATAAAATTAAATGCGTTATTATCAGCAAACACAGCATCAGCTACATCTACTATCCAGTCGCCGTTAACATCTGTCGGCAAATATCCTGTAGCAAAATTTGATGCATCGTTATCTATAAGACTTCCGTCAGTCAGATCAATTGTTCCGTCCTGATTCACATCTCCACTGTAAATTGCAAAGCGGACAGGTGAGGCATCTACCTGGATCTCATTGCTTCCATATGCACGTGTCTGTAAACTGGTAAAATTATAATTGGTTATACCCGCTGTAATAATTTCTCCGCCTGATTTACTCCAGGTCTCGATACAGTTTCTGTGATTCACCTGAATGTAATAAGTACCGGAGTTTGCATTATTGAAAATTACATTTGCTGTCAGAGTTGAAGAGTCTAATAATCCTTCAGCAGAGTCAACTAAATTATAAGGAGAAGTATTATTTCGAAGATATATATTTACAGTATCAGTTAAATTTAATTTTTCTGAAACTGGATTGTAAAATGCTTCCTGTATAAATGAAATATTTAAACTTACTGGAACCGGAGACCAAATATATGTCTGTCCGGAAACAGGAAATAAACTGCTGCTAAGCTTCGATGTGGCAGCATTTGCAGTTCCGGCTGTTGATGCAGCCCAGTCCAGACTAACCGAATTTGTTCTGTTATTGAAATCAGTATTTACATTTCCTCTTAGTCCAACTTGTCCGAATATACCACTTGATGTAATTTCATTCATATTTCCATAGACCACTTTAATTACACCTGAAGTTTCGTAAAGCTTTATCTGAAAGTTGAAATTGTCATCGGTACCTATTATCAGGAATTGTCTGAAATTTTTAAATTGAATAGTATGAACCCTGTAAGGAGCGGTTCCTTCAGTTGATCTGACAATACTTCCGGCAGCTATTTGAATTACCAGACCGGTAACTATAATATCGTCCGTAGGCTTAGATAATGTTATTGTTTTTAAAGTGGTATCAAATGAGACAATATAAGTATCAGCTTTGATACCTGTAGCAGCTGTTATATGTCTGCCCGCAACTACACCTTTAAAATTTGCAACATTTGTTAGAATAAATGTAGTGGAAACAAAATCAGCAGTAGTTCCAAACACACCTATCAGATTCTGTCCAAATGCGCTGACAACTCTTTCATAACTTTCTGATGAAGATATAGGTCCGTAATTTGTCTGTACCGGAGGAGTAGATCCGAAAGTAATAAATCCGTTTGAATTTATCTTAAAATCTGTATAATTGATTCCGTTGAATTTAAAAATAAAAGGTAAATGATTTGTATTGTAAGTTACATCATTCAGCTGAAAAGGATCAATGCTTGTGTGTGTTGCGCTTGCTACTATTGTGTCTCCTGTAATTTCCTGGTATGTACCTTGTGATTGAGAAAATAAATAATTCGTACTTACCTGTGAATATAATTCTGCATTGTGACAATAAATGCCTAATGCTAATACTATTAAGAATATTTTGTTCATAATAATCATTTTTAAATTTAAAAAAATTTTTGATTTTTTGAAAACAATATTCTCCTTTCATAAAGCCGGTATTCCTTACTTGTAAAGATTACTATTTTTAGGGTAAATAATATAAGTCCGGGAAGACCTTAAGTTTGAAGTTGTATACTGAATTGTTGCCTCCTTTCGGTGTATTGGATTTAGTTAGAAATATTATTTTAAAGAACAATAAAGAAATTTATTTCGGCTAATTTAATTTAAAGACATTATCATTTTTATAATCCGTAGATCAGGTGAAATAAAATGAGATTTGAGGCTAGTGAGATTTAAAATTCAGGTTAGAATTATGACGGGTCTCAAGAGTTATTCTTCTTTAAGTTTTCACCAAATATATTGAATTGATGTTCCGTTAAAAAATCTTTGAACAAATAATTAACTTATTATATCGTACCTTAATCTACTGTTAATTACAAGTGAATACTATTTACTGCCTGATAATTTTCCCGCAAGCATTAAGAGATCATTTTACTAAAATACATCAATATTATAATAACAGCGAAAATGTTTGTTCATATAATCTTGAAATTATTATAATTAAGTTTATTCAAAAAAATTTATGCTCACTATATTAGTAGTATTTTATACAATAGTCGGAATTATGGGAATATATCTTTTTACAAGATTATTCAGTTTAGAAAAAACTAATATGCTGGTCGGCATCATCCACGGATCACTGGGTTTACTCGGAATAGGAATACTGATCTTTTATATATCTTTTGTAGAAGGGGAGTCACCTTTTATGAGCATTCTTTTATTTTTTATTGCAATGTGTATCGGTGGCGGAATGCTTGCAGCGAAGCTTACCGGAAAAAAATTTCCGATGTGGCTAGCGTTGATTCATGCAATTGTCGCGATCTCAGGGATTTATTTGCTTTATGAGTTTTGGGTGAGGGTGATGTAAAAAATATAAGGTTAAATTAGAAAGTATGGCATATTACCGGAGATTGCTTCGCTCCGCTCGTAAAATCATATTTTAAAAAGTAAAATTTTCAAAAATCCCCCGATTTTAGAATTTAGTTTGCAGTAAATAAATTTTATATTACTTCCTTTTACAACTCAAAATATTATACATAATATATATATGGTAAACTATCAGAATCCAGACAGATTTGTGAACAGACATATCGGTCCTGATGAAACAGAAATTAAAGAAATGCTTGATATCATAGGCGTTTCTTCTTTAGATGAATTAATAGATCAGACTATTCCACCTCACATCAGAAGTAAAAAAGAGCTTGATCTTGATGAACCATTAAGCGAATATGATTTCATAAAAAATCTGAAGTCAATTGCATCAAATAATAAAATTTTAAAATCCTATATCGGAATGGGTTACAATCCTTCCGTAACACCTCCCGTGATTCAAAGAAACATTCTGGAAAATCCGGGCTGGTATACACAATACACACCTTATCAGGCAGAAATTTCACAGGGAAGAATGGAAGCTCTTATTAATTTTCAGACTATGGTATCGGATCTGACTGCTATGGAACTTGCAAATGCCTCACTCTTAGATGAAGGAACTGCAGCTGCTGAAGCTATGCTTATGTTTAATCATCATAAAACTTCCGGCAAAAAAGAAGCTAATATAATTTTAGTTTCAAAAGACTGTTTTCCTCAGACAATTGATGTCATTAAAACGAGAGCTGTACCTGTCGGCATTGAAGTAAGACTTGCTGATATTACTGAATCTGAACTGACCGAAGATGTTTTTGCAATAATGGTACAGTATCCTGACAGCAACGGTGATGTTAAGGATTATAAAAAATTATTTGAAGTAGCTGCGTCAAAAGATATTTTTATAATTGCAGCTGCAGATATTATGAGCCTGACTCTGATCACTCCTCCGGGTGAGATCGGTGCAGATGCAGTAGTCGGCTCTACACAAAGATTTGGAATTCCAATGGGATACGGCGGACCGCATGCTGCATATTTTGCTACAAAGGAAAAATTTAAAAGAAATATACCCGGAAGACTTATAGGAATTTCAATTGACGCTGACGGAAGCAAAGCATACAGAATGGCTTTGCAGACACGTGAGCAGCATATTAAAAGAGAAAAAGCTACAAGTAATATTTGTACTGCACAGGTGCTGCTGGCTGTCATGGCAGGTATGTACGCAGTTTATCACGGACCCAAACTTCTTAAAAAAATCGCTGAGAGAATTCATGCGCTGACAGTTCTTCTTGATCATTCTTTAAAAAATCTGGGACTGAATCAATTAAATAAAATTTATTTCGATACTCTGAAAATAGATCTGTCTGAAAATAAAGAAAGAATAAACGACCTGAAAAATATTGCAGAGTCACATAATATTAATTTCAGATACTTCGATGACGCAGTTGGAATTTCTATAAATGAATTATCAGAATTAAATGACATACAGGAAATAGTTAATGTATTTTCAGAATTTCTGAAAGTAAATTCTATTGATATTAATAATGTCAATATAGATCCTGAAATTTCTTTTCCTGAAGGAATAAAAAGAAGCAGTGAATATCTTACGCACCCTGTTTTTAATTCTTATCATACCGAAACAGAATTGCTCAGGTATATGAAAGGAATGGAGAATAAAGATCTTTCTCTGACTACATGTATGATACCACTGGGTTCATGTACTATGAAGCTGAATGCAACTGCTGAGATGGTCGGACTTTCATTTCCGGGATTTAGTGATATTCATCCATTTGCTCCGCTGGATCAGACGAAAGGTTATGCAGAAATTATTGATGAACTTACGAAAGATCTCAAAGAGATCACAGGTTTTCATTCAATTTCTATGCAGCCAAATTCAGGTGCGCAGGGAGAATATGCAGGACTTATGGTCATCAGACAATTTCATTTAAAGAATGGTGATCATCACAGAAATATTTGTCTCATACCATCTTCAGCTCACGGCACTAATCCAGCCAGCGCTGTAATGGCAGGTATGAAAGTAGTAGTTGTCAGCAGTGATGCAAATGGAAATATAAATGTAGAAGATCTCAAAACAAAAGCTGAATTACATAAAGATAATCTTGCGGCACTTATGGTAACTTATCCTTCCACACATGGAATTTTTGAAGAGACGATAAAAGATATTTGCAAAATAATTCATGATAATGGCGGACAGGTTTATATGGATGGAGCGAACATGAATGCTCAGGTCGGACTTACAAGCCCTGCTATTATCGGCGCAGATGTCTGTCATCTTAATCTTCATAAAACATTCTGCATTCCTCACGGAGGCGGCGGTCCGGGAATGGGACCAATCGGTGTGGCAGAACATTTAGCTCCATATCTTCCTGATCATCCTGTCATAAAAATTGGCAGTGATGAATCGATATCTGCTGTTTCGTCAGCACCATGGGGAAGTGCCAGTATTCTCATTATCTCTTATGCATATATAAAAATGATGGGAGCTAAAGGACTGACCGATGCAACTAAGATCGCAATTCTTAATGCAAATTATATTAAGGCAAAACTTTCATCACAATTTAAAACTCTTTATTCAGGTAAAGATGGGAGAGTCGCTCACGAACTTATTTTTGACATGCGTGAATTTAAAGCCTCAGCGAAAATCGAAGTTGAGGATATTGCAAAACGTCTGATGGATTATAATTTTCATGCACCGACAGTTTCATTTCCTGTGCCTGGTACTATGATGGTAGAGCCGACTGAAAGTGAAAACAAAACTGAGATCGACAGATTTTGTGATACAATGACTTCTATCAGAGAAGAGATCAGGGAAATTGAAAATGGTGAATCTGATATAATTGATAATGTCTTAAAAAATGCGCCTCATACATCAGCGAGAATTGCAGATGATAACTGGCAGCATACATATTCAAGAAATAAAGCAGCGTTCCCGATAAAGTTTGCTGACAGTTATAAATTCTGGCCCTCAGTTGCAAGGGTTGATAATGCTTATGGTGACAGAAATCTTGTCTGCAGTTGTAATCCTATCAGTGATTATGCTGAAGAGTCTGTATAAACAACAGAATAAAAAACTTAAGTAATCTATTTATAATTGTTTATATATTGCTTAATTTTAGGGCAATAATTTTTAAAAACTTAAATAAATCTAAATAATAATAAAAATATGTTATCAAAAGAAAAATTCGTAGAAGAGGTAGATTCTACTATCAAAAAAAGAAGTCTTCTTGATCATCCTTTTTATCAGAAGTGGAATGAAGGTAAATTAACTTTAAATGAACTTCAGGAATATGCCAAACAATATTATCATTTTGTAAAGCATTTTCCAAGATTTGTAAGCTGCGTTCATTCAAATTGTGATGATGTAAAAACAAGACAGATACTTCTTGAAAACTTAGCAGATGAAGAAGGTTACAAAACCGGTATTTCAGATCATCCAAAACTATGGCTTAACTTTACTGAAAGTCTTGGACTTTCGGAAGATGAAGTAAAAAATGCTGAGCCGATCAGAGAAGTCGAAGATTTGGTTGATGGAATGTATGAACTTACACGTTCGCCTGAATTTACACTTGGGCTTTCTGCACTTTATGCTTATGAATCACAAGTCCCTGAAATTTCAAGAACAAAGATCGATGGACTTAAGAAATTTTATAATATCGATTCTGAAAAAGCAGTTGAATTTTTTAAAGTTCATGAAGAAGCAGACGTGTACCACTCAAGAGATGAAATGGAAATTATGAATAACAATAATAAATCTCTTGAAGATCAGAAAAGATTAATAAATACAGTTGATGAATCTTCAATGCTTATGTGGAATTTTTTAGATGGAGTATATAATAATTACTGCAAAAACTAAATTTTAAACTGAACTTACTAAAGGGAATGATTCCTCTGGGATCGTTCCCTTTATTGTTTATAAATGTTTATAAATAACAATGAACACTTTAAAAGAAATTTTAAATCAGTATAATAATATAGCAGTTCTCGGTTTTTCCCTAAAGCAGGACAGAGCTAGTAACAGAATAGGACGGTATCTTTCTATGAATGGATTTAATGTGTTTGGTGTAAATCCAAATCTAGATATCTCTGAAAGCAACGGAATTCCTGTACATGGCGATCTCAAAAGTTTGCCCAAAGAAATTGAAGTTGTAAACATTTTCAGACGATCCGAATATTTATATGACCATGTTAAAGAGATTTTAAAAATGGATCCACTTCCTAAAGTAATATGGACTCAGCTTGGTGTCATCGATCCGGAAGCTAAAAAACTCGCTGAAGAAAACGGAATTCAATATATCGAAAACAAGTGTATCATGGTCGAACATAATAAAATTTTCTACAATACATAAATGATCAGCAAAAAAACTATTTATATTTTATTGTCCTTCTTTATTCCATTCGTTGTTTATTTAATTACATTAGCACCTGATGTTACTTTCATTGATTCGGGAGAACTTACCGCAGCTGCATCTGCTTTAGGCGTTGCGCATCCGACCGGTTATCCGATGTTTACTGTGATCGGGAAAATATTTACGTTATTGCCTTTTGGTTCCCAGGTTTATATGATGAATATAATGAGCGCAGTGATCTCTTCATTAGGACTTGTTATCTTCTTTAATCTTATGACATTTATGCTTTCAGGATTCAAGCTGAACGCTGACGATACTGTCACAGATAAAAAGAAATTTTCAGATGATGTAATTTATAATATTTCTCTTTCCTCTGTATTAGTACTTGCATTCTCAAGAACTTTCTGGGAAACGGCAAATGCAGTTGAAGTATATTCTCTTCATTCATTTTTTCTCATTTTAAATATTTTTCTCCTGTTAAAAGGGTGCAGTTATTATTCAGGAAATAAAATTTCAAAAGAAGACAGTATAAAAGGGGAGAGATATCTTTTACTGTTCGCATTCGTCCTCGGTCTGAGTTTTACAAATCATCTTTCGACAATATTTTTATCAGTCGGATGCATATATCTTTATTTTTCTGTCTTTGGATTTAATAAAATTTCATTCCGCAGAATACTTATACTAGGTATTCCATTTCTGATCGGATATTCATTTTATATTTATTTAATAGTAAGAGCCGAGAATCCGGTGATAAGCTGGGGTTACCCGCATAATTTTGAAAACTTCTGGAGACACTTTACAGGAAAGCAGTTCAGTATCTGGATGTTCTCATCATTTGAAAATGCAGGAAAGCAGTTCACATATTTTACAAAAAACTTCCCGCTTGAATTTTTCTATATACCTGTATTAATTGCCATACCCGGATTATTCGAAATATTCAAAAGAAGTAAAAGATTATTCTACTTTACTTTATTACTCTTTGGATTTTGCGTGGTATATGCAATCAACTATGATATTTATGATATAGATTCATACTTTCTTCTTGCATTTATAGTTACCGGTATCTGGTTTGGATTTGGGTTGATGTTCATCCTTAGTAAAATTGAAAAAAGTAAAATGCAGATAAGTTATGCTTTGATTCTGATGTGTATCATACCTTTGAATTTAAATTATAGTACCGCAGACGAAAGTAAAAATTATTTTGTAAAAGATTATACAAATAATATATTTAATTCAGCCGATCAAAATTCTATAATATTTTCTACACAGTGGGACTTCTGGATCTCATCGTCATTGTATTATCAGCTTATAAAAAATGTAAGACCGGACATTATTGTAATAGACAAAGAGCTTTTGAGAAAGTCATGGTATATGCATTATCTGGAGACACATTACCCGGATTTTTATAACAGGAGCAGGGCAGAATTTGATGCATATCTTGCTGAGCTTTTAAAGTTTGAAAAGAATACCGACCGGTATACACAGCCAAAAAATGAAACTGACAGGCAGGATCTGCAAAAGATTCAAAATACTTTTATGAATCTACAGAACAGTTTTGTAGATAAAAATATTGAGGATCACAGTTTCTATACTACTTATGAAATAGAGCAGGCGACTTCTGAAAAATTCGGAAAAGATTATAAAAGAGTACCGCAGGGTGTTTTGATCAGGTATTCAAAAGATAAAGAATTTGTAAAGCTCAGGGAACCTGAGATCACTTTCACAGTTTCAGAGAGACCTGATTATCACTATACTTTTTTAATGAATGCTTACTTTTCTTCTTTTCTAAATAATGCTAATTATTTTATGAACTATGCAAAATATGATGAAGCCGAGATTATGATAAACAGGGCATTAGAGGTCAAACCACAGCAAAAAGATGCATTGCAACTATTGGCAAAACTTAATCAGCTAAAGACACTTCAGAATCAGGAATAGTAAAAAATGAAATTCTTATTTTCGGTAATATTAATTATAACCGTATTTTATTGTGATCAATTTTCTTTTGGAAAAAATAGTAAAGTTTTTCAAATAAATTCAGACTCGACCGAATCTGAAATAATTCAAAATAAAATTGATTCTTCTGAAATCTTAATTCCAGATTCAGATACTTCCAAAATTTTAACAACTACACTTCCTGAGATCCGGATCGGTAAAATTCTACTAGTTGGAAATGATGTAACTGATGATGATATTATTACAAGGGAGATCAGTATTAAAGAAAATACAATTCTCGATTTAAAACAGCTTGAAGAAGATATCGGAAATTTATACAAGCTCGGATTATTTAATAAAATAGATGTACTGCCTGTTCCTACAGATTCCGTAAATAAGTTTGATCTGATGATAATGGTTGAAGAAAAATTTTATATTCTTCCAATACCGCAAGGCGGCTTTAGAGATGGACAGTTTACAAAGTTTTGGGGTGGAGTGAATCTGATCTGGTATAACTTTAGGGGCAGAAATGAAAATCTAAATTTGAATTTTGGAATCGGATATGAACCTTTTGTTAATCTGAGTTATTCGGTTCCATGGATCGGGGAAAACTCACGATTTTTTTCATCGGGGTCTATCGGTTATTCCAAAAATTATAACCGCAGCTTGTTGACTCTCAATGATACAACTTCAAATACCATTCCGTCTTCAGAGGATAATTATTTAAATTATAATTTTAGTGCTTCATATAAATTTGGAAAATATTTTTCGAAAAATTTTTCTGTTTCTACTAATTTAAGATATAATAGTGTAGAGTCAGACCCATATCAGCCGGGCCGAACAATTTCAACTGACGGAATTGACAGATTCTTTACATTTGGTACTTTCAGCAGATACGATACTAGAGACTCTTATGAATATACTCTCGATGGTTCATATTATTCTTTAGAATATGAGAAAGTTGGTTTTGGTAAAACAATTGATTTTAACAGAATAAATTTTGAAGCTAAGAATTTTCTGCCGATAGAAATGAATGTCGGTAAATATATAACATTTGCAAACAGAACATTCGGATCAATTTCTTTTGGTGGTACTATACCATCATATCAAAAAGAATATTTTGGATACAATAATATAATTAGAGGATATAAAAAAATTGTATTCGAGGGCGAAAATAAACTTGGAATATTCAGCGAATTCAGAATCCCAGTTATAAATCCGGATTTTATAAAAGGAAGAGATTTGCCTTTGGTAAAATCCATATCAGCTCTCAAAAATTTGAATTATAAGTTCGGTCTGTATGCAACAATTTTTTATGATGTTGGCGGAGTCTGGTATAAAGATGATAATTTTTTTGACACACAGTTTCACAGCGGATATGGAGTAGGTCTGAATTTCATACTTCCGTTTGGGTTTGTCGGCAGGACAGATTTTAGTCTGAGGCAGCAGAACAATGAACTATATACAACTGTACTTTTTGATCTTGATGCATCATTCTAATTAAAACAATTAAATTATGGAATATTATTATACCACTTCTCCAAATATAAATGAAACAGAAGGCAGACTTATTATTGATGAATATGAATTCAGACATCTTGTAAAAGTATTACGCAAAAAGACCGGTGATAAAATTACTGTTACAGACGGATTAAGAAATATTTATAACTGTGAGATTAGAAAAATTGACAGGGATAAAATGCATTGCAGAATTTTAAGCAAAGATTTTAATTTGTTTGAGCCTGATATAGACCTTACGCTTTGTATAGCCCCACTTAGAAATATGTCCCGCTATGAATTTGCAATGGAGAAAGCAGTGGAACTAGGAGTTAATACTATCGTTCCTGTCATAACTGATTTTACAATTCTGAAAAATGAGTTCAGCAGAAATAAAAGAGACAGGATTGAAAAAATAATTATTGCAGCAATGGGACAATCCCAAAGATGCTTTAAACCATTATTCGAAAAATGTGTCAAACTAAATGAATTTATAAAAAAGTTTTCAGATGAAAAAAACAAAGTTGTAATGTATGAATATTCAGAAGATATGAAACCATATAGTTATGACAGTTCTTCAGACAGAGTTATACTTTTAATTGGTCCTGAAGGTGGATTTAGTAAGGAAGAGATAAGAGATCTTAGAAATTCAGGCTGGCAAATAAAATCTCTTGGAAGCAGGAAAGTTCGTGCAGAAACTGCAGCAATTGTTTCTATAAATCAAATCATTTCAAAATTAAACTGAAAGAGAAATGAATAAATTAATATTTACTTTTCTTTTTATATTTTTAGTTTTTTTTATTCAAAAATCTTCAGTTTCTCAATTTGATAAACCCGTAGTTCAGCTAAGTTTTGGTATGTCTAATCCTTATGATGAGCTGAGAGGTGACAGCTATGTTTCATTTGATACACTTGGCTTTATATTTATAGATTCCAGTTTATTCGCAAATCATCTTGGTGGTCAGATAGGTATACAGTTAGCAGGTGCAGTAAAAATTAATTTTGATAAATATTCCATCAGCAGGGGAGTGTTCTCTTTGGCTTTCAATAATTTTAATACATTTCAATCCAGACAATCCGGGACTACTTTAGTAAAATTTATAAATAATACTTTTCAGCAACGTCCGGTTGAATACAATTATGACTTCAATAGTTTTACTATGGGATTTGGACTCGAAATAGCACCGACTTCATTTACTAACATTGTCTCTCCTTTTTTTAATTCTAACTTAACTTTGAATTTTCTATCTGCCGAACTTACCCGGGTCACCAGCTTTAATGATTCTAACAAAGTAAGTCTCAGTAGTTTTAGAATGGGTCTGAATTTCAATGCAGGTATCGAAGTAAAGGTCAGCAGCAATGTTGGCTTTGTAGCCGGTATAAAATATGATCTTGCAAATCTGATTTATAAAGAAACTCTTAGAGACGGGTTTATAGAATGGGGTTCGTCAAGCGGAAACATAAATGATGCACAGGGCAGATATATTTCGAATATTTATTATCCAATTGGCGAGGCATATAATTATTTTGAATCTAAAGAAAAAGAAATAAACTGGGGTACGGCATATATTGGTATAAATATAAATTTATTTTCAGACAGTCCGAAAAAGAAAACTAAAAAAACTTCAGGTGGAATAAGGTCAATTAATTTTTACAATAATGAATTTTAAAAAATTTCTAACGATTTGAGAATATTTCTTCTTAAAGTATTTACTGTATTAATCATTTCATTTTTTTTGCAGAATAATTTGTACTCTCAAAAGATACCTTCACTTCAAATTAGTATTGGTATTACCTCACCCGGTGGTGATCTCGGAGGTGAATTTATATCTGTAAATGATTCAGGATATTATAATATCAGTGAGGATTTTGTTAAAAATAATTATGGGATTTCCACAGGGATTACTGTTGCAGGAAGCATTGTTTTTCCATTTGATGAAAAAAATTTATTGAATTTTATTTTTTCAGGTGAATATACAAACATGAATTCATTTAAACGAAGTATATTTGGAATTACAAAAGTTAACGGAATTGAAGTTCCAATAACTTATGATAATGCTTTTTCGGGTTCAATGTTTGGTCTTGGTCTAAGTACAAATCCGGCAGTTGGAAAAAAATTATCTTTATATGTTAATTCTATAATGACGATGAATTTTCTAAGTTTATCTTTTACACAGAATGATGTTTTCAAAACTTACTTTTCTGATTCTTTCAGAATGGGTATAAAATCAGGTGCAGGAATAAATTATAAATTAACTAATGAATATTCTTTATTACTTGGAGGAAGTTACCACTTTAGTAATTTATTTTTTAAAAGTGTACATGGAGATTTCAATGACAGACTTGAAAGTAACGTTGAAAATCTGTCAATTAATGATGAAGAGGGGAGTTTTTATACTAATCTCTCTGACCCTGACAATGGATTTCAGTTAGTAAATGGAAAGAAAAAAAATATTGATCTATGGAGTATTAATGTTGGAATTGTAATATTTTTAGGTAAATCCAAAAAATAATTATTATATTTGTTAAGCTTTTATTTAAATTTAAATTTAAACTAACTTATGACTCAGATTAAAATCAGTTCCTGTTCAGTTATTTTAATTGTTTTGTTCTCAGCATCAATTATAATTAATGGATGCGGCAAAGAAGAAAAAGCCCCGGAAGTAAAAGACACTTCAGAAAATTCCGAAAAAAAGACCGAACAAAAAGAGACTAAATCCCAAAGTTCTCCCGGTAAAGAATTTTTTTATATGAAATCATCATCTAACAATATTGCATGTGCTGACTGTCATGGTGATGGTACAAATTCAGACAGACCATTGACAAAATATTTTTCAGATATAAAAGGTGCTGATAAAAGGACTTCGACTTATCATGGAAAGATCAAAGGAGAAGAAGTAAAAAACACTGCAGGCGGAGCTACAATTTGCTGGGAATCTTATATGAAAATGAAAACTCCAATGACACCCGAGCAGATAAAAATGCTGAACGAATATTATACATCTGTCGGAACATCAGATTCTCCAACTGAAATTAATTATGAAACAATTGCTTTGCCTACAAGGGATAAGACGAAATTAAAAGAAGTACAAAAAGAAGTTTTAAAATTAAAAGGTGATCCTGTAAAAGGTGAGACAACTTTCAAAGAAGCATGCGCAGTTTGTCACGGTGAAACGGCAACAGTAAAAAAAGTCCCTTCAATATTGGAAGAGTTTGAAGGAAATACAAAGTCAGTTACTTATAATGTAAGACTTGGTGACGGCTCAATGCCTTTCTTTAATATGAATGTATTATCGGATCAGGATATAGCTGATGTTTCTGAATATGTTTTAAAGATCAATGGTCAGTAATTTTAAAAATAAAAAAGGGATAATAAAAAATATTATCCCTTTTAATAAAATCATCTAAAGTTCAACAGATCAGAAAATCAATAAATATAAAAGTATCAAAACTATACCAGCTACAGAAACGCCTGCATAATCCTGAATAACTCCAGTTTGAATTCTTCTCCAGTCAAAACTTATACTTGAAATATACCTGGCAATTCCATTTACTGCTCCGTCAATTATCTTTACATCAAAAATATTCCATAAGAATTTTTCAGAAGTCTTTTCAATTGGATTGACAATTATTTTATCATAAGCCTCATCAACATAATATTTATTCTCAAGAACTTTTCCAAAACCAGTACTCTCTTCGAACTTTTCCATATTTGAATATTTTTTCAATGCCATATAAATTGCAAACACTGAGATTATAACTGAAACTGCAATTATGATAAGCTCAGGAGTAAGTGCGTGCTCAGCATGAGGATGTAAAGTATTTAAAACAAGAACAGATTTTTCAAAAACAGGATCGAGCCAACCCTTTAGAAGATTTGGCATATGATAAAGTCCGGGAAGACCAATCAAACCACCGAATATTGATAAGAATGCAAGTATGATCAGAGGTACAGTCATAGTTGAAGGAGATTCATGAGGGTGAAGATGCTTTTCATCATAACGAGGTTTACCATTAAAAGTCATTCCTACCATTCTGAACATATAATATGATGTCATTGCTGCAGCAGCCAGAGATAAAATTACTAATGGAATTCCAAAATTAAGATAAGTTTCAAATATAATAATGTCCTTACTAAAGAATCCAGAAAGGGGAGGAATACCTGCAATTGCAAGAGATCCAATAAAGAAAGTTACATATGTAATTTTCATTTTCGATCTCAGTCCACCCATAAATCTCATATCCTGTTCATGATGCATACCGTGAATTACAGAACCGCTTCCTAAGAATAGCAGACCTTTGAAAAAAGCATGTGTTATAAGGTGAAATATTGCCACCCAATAAGCACCGGTTCCTAAAGCAATAAACATAAAGCCTAATTGCGAAACAGTTGAATACGCTAATACTTTTTTAATATCATATTGCTTTAATGCAATTGTTGAAGCAAATATTGCAGTAAATAATCCGACAAAGAATACTATCTGAGAAGCAAGAGGTGACATAGCATAAAGCAATGAAGTTCTCGCAAGTAAATAAACACCTGCTGTAACCATCGTAGCAGCGTGAATAAGAGCAGATACAGGTGTAGGTCCGGCCATAGCATCAGGCAGCCAGACAAAAAGCGGTATCTGTGCAGATTTACCGCATGCACCGAGTAATAGTAGTAAGGCAATTGTAAGAAGTAAAGTATCACCGATTTGAAAACCGACTATACCCTCAAGAAATTTAGATATCTCGAGAGTATTAAAGTTTGTAAAAATGAAAAACATTGCTAACATAAAACCAAAATCTCCGATACGGTTTACGATAAAAGCTTTCTTAGCAGCATCTCCTGTAAACTTATGTTCATACCAAAATCCAATAAGGAAATAAGAACAAAGTCCGACACCTTCCCATCCTAAAAATATAAGCAGAAGATTATCTGCTAATACTAAATTCAGCATTGCAAAAATGAACAGATTCAGATATGCAAAAAATTTCGGAAAAGCTTTATCACCATGCATATATCCTATAGAATAAATATGTATCAGTGTTCCAATACCAGTGATAACAAGAACCATACACATTGAAAGGGGATCAACAAGATAAGCTACATTAACAGAGAAAGTACCAGCAGCAATCCATTCATAGTATGTGATCAGAATACTTCTGGATTCTGGGGCAAGGGATAATAATTCAGAAAATTGAATTACAGCGATAATAAAAGGAATAAAAACAGCTAAAGTAGAAATAGTACCAACTACTTTTTCATTCTTTATTTTACTACCTAAAAGTCCGTTTATTAGAAAACCGATAAATGGCAGGATCGTAACTAAGTAGAATATATCAGTCATTTAAGTCTGTTAAATTTATGGATTTTACCATTTCATAATATTTATTTCATCGATATTTACGGATTCTTTATTACGGAATAATGATATTATTATTGCAAGTCCTACAGCAGCTTCAGCAGCTGCAACTGTCATAACAATAAACACAAATATTTGTCCGTTAATATCTCCTAAAAATGATGAAAATGCTACAAGAGTCAGATTAATGGCATTCAGCATAAGCTCAATACACATAAAGATTATAATTGCATTTCTTCTGACTAAAACTCCAATAACTCCAATGCTGAATAAAATTGCACTGACCAGTAAGTAATAATTAATTTCTATCATAAGTGCAAAATTAAATATTATAAACCTAAAATAAAACATACTTTATTACACTTTTAGAAGAAATATTTTAGCTGAATTTTTAAAAGGGAAGTATAGTAAACAAAGAAGACATTAACATTAAAATTGTTTAGAACAGTTTAATAACTATCCGACTTTACATAATATATATTATATAACAATTATTAAGATTGTTAATTACTTTTGATTATAGATTTTAATAGCTTTAAAGCTTTAATCACATTCTGTTTTCCGGCTGTTTGGGTTAATTCAGATAAAATATTTTTAATATCTAAAGGATCACAACCAAGATTTATACATCCTTTTATATGAGAATGTAATTGATTTTCGTAATATCTTGTACAAAGGACAGAAACGTTTATAAACTCTCGTTCTGATAGATTAAGACCTTTTCTACCCATTACTTTTCCATATCCGTCTGTAAGCATCCATTCTTTTAGATCCGGACTTAACTCAGTAATATTAGATATTAACTTTTTAAAGTTATTATTATAAATTAATTTACAATTGCGAATTCCTATTATACTAAATAAACTGGTATTATATTTTGAAATTTTTGGCTTATAGTCACTAAAGTGTTCATTGAAAATTTTTAAAGATTCAATAGCCGCCGGGAATCCGCAGAATAAATGTGCCTGTAAAATAGTTTCATAGATCTTTTCAGGTTCTATTTTATTTAATTTTTTTGTACGAATAATTAATTTTTCCGTACCTTTTAAGTCATCTGCAGCAATAAAAGAAGCTAATTTGCTTAGAATTATGACTTCATCTATATTATAAATATTATTCATAAAATTGAAAATACTTGATTTTTATGTATTAAAACAGTTTATCAGAAATTTTCTGTTTGGACTATTGTGTTTTGTTTTGATATTTATTCTCGTTGATTTATTTGAAAATATTGATAAGTTCATAGATAAAAATTTAAGTAACTCACTTATAGTTCAGTATTATATATACTTTATTCCGGAAATATTAAAGCTTATCACCCCGGTAAGTATGCTGTTGGCAACATTGTTTACTTTCAGCAGATTTAACAAATATTCAGAATCAACTGCTGTCAGTTCTGCCGGTATTAGTATTTACAGATTCTCAGTACCGTTAATATTGTTTGGTTTATTTGTAACACTTTTTTCTTTTTACTTTAATGGCTGGTTAGTTCCAAGATTCAATTCTGAAAAATTATATATTGAAAGAAATTATCTTGGGAAAAATATAATACCGGGCGTAATTTCAAATTTGCATTTTCAGGATTCCGAAAATAAAATTATAGCAATTGGCAGTTATAATGAATCAGAAAAAACCGCATATAATACTACAATAAATATTTTTGATAAAAAAGAATATTCTAAATTGTTATATCGTTTTGACGTAAAAATACTAAAATGGGATTCAATAAAAAATGGATGGAAACTTATTGATATTCTGGAAAGAAAATTTGATTCAATAAATTCTGAATCATTAGTTTTTATTGATACTTCTTATTCTGAAGAAATTTCAGAAATTGGAAAACTGTACCTCTCCCCTTCTCAGTTAATTAAAAGTCAGTTAAAAGCAGATGAACTTCTGATTGAAGATCTCAAGGAACATATAATTACTTTGGAATCCAGCGGACAGAGGGTTGACCGTGAAAAGGTCGACTATTACTCAAAGATATCTTTCCCTTTTTCAAATTTGATAGTGATATTATTTGGAATTTCTATCAGTACAAACAGAAGGAAAAGCGGTACTGCAGTTCAATTTGGAATAAGTATATTAGTTACATTTATTTATCTGGGATTTTTAAAAGTATCACAGACATTTGGCTACAACGGAGACTTGAATCCCCTGCTCACAGCCTGGCTTGCAAATATATTATTTCTTTTGCTGGCGATTGTAAATTTATTAAGAATGAATTACATAAAGTAAAACATAAAGTTAATTTATTTTTTCATCTTTTGGCGGAACCGGCAACTGGATTCCCATTCCCTGATTATTTACACCTTGATGTACTACAATTTCACCAAAATCATTTTCATATCTTTCCATATTTTCTTTCAATGCATTAAAAAATAATTTTGTATGCTGTGGAGTCATAACTATTCTAGAATGGACTTTTGCTTTTGGTATACCCGGAAAAATTCTAGTAAAATCAATTATAAATTCAGCAGGTGAATGTGAGATGATAGCCAGATTTGAATAAATACCTTCTGCTTCTTTTTCTCCTAATTCTATATTTATTTGCTGAGACTGGTTTTGTGGATCTTTGTTATTTTTATTATCCATTATATTGTTGAAATTTTTATTTTTGTGAATAAAATCAGTTAATAAAATATACTTTTATTTTATAAAATTCAAACTAATATAATTTAAGCCGGGTAAAGCAATCATTTATTTTTTATGATTCGAAGATAAATTTTAAGCAATATTATCTTCTTGAATAAGGGGTTCATTATAATTATTTTGCAGTTTATAATAAAATATTTAAATAATGAGTTTACTAGTAATTGGTTCGTTAGCATTAGACACAATTGAAACTCCTTTTGGTAAAGCAGAAAGAACACTTGGCGGTTCAGCAACTTTTATATCGACCTCAGCAAGTTATTTTACAACACCGGTAAGACTTGTCGGAATAGTAGGATATGATTTTCCAAAAGAGGAAATTGAATTTTTGAAATCAAAAAAAATTGATATTTCAGGCTTGGAAATATCTGAAACAAAAAAGACTTTTCACTGGCACGGTAAATATGATTTTGATCTAAATACCAGAGAATCACTAGTAACTGAATTGAATGCATTTGAAACATTCGATCCTGTCATTTCAGAGAAATTTAAAGACAGCGAATATGTATGTCTTGGAAATCTGCATCCATCACTTCAGAAAAAAGTTATAAGTCAGATAAGTAAGCCGAAACTTGTTATGTGTGACACTATGAATTTCTGGATTGAAGGAGCTTATAATGAATTACTCGAAATACTTAAACATGTTAATCTGCTTGTTATCAATGACAGTGAGGCAAGAGAACTTACAAAAGAATTTAACTTAGTAATTGCTGCTAGAAAAATTATGAGCCTGGGTCCGAAAATTCTGATAATAAAAAAAGGCGAACACGGAGCTTTGCTATTTACAAATGATTCTATATTTTCAGCACCTGCATACCCACTTGAAGAAGTATTTGATCCGACCGGTGCAGGTGATACATTTGCAGGAGGACTGATGGGATGGATTGCGAAAACAAAAGATTTAAGTACAGATAACCTTAAACTTGCAGTAATTTACGGAAGTACTATGGCTTCTCTTGCTGTTGAAAAATTTTCACTTGATGGTATCAGAAATTTAACAAATGACACAATAATGAAAAGATTTTCTGAGTTTAAAAAATTAACTTTTTTTAAAGAACAGACTTTATAATACTTTGAAACACCTTTTTAAAAATTAACGTAACAGCCGTGTCTATCATAAAAACTGATGTAATTGTATTAAAGTCTATAAAATATGGTGACACGAGTAAAATTGTAACACTTTATTCAAAAGATCTGGGAAAGGTAAAAGCAATAATAAAAGGTGCCAGAAACTATAAATCAGGTATGTCAGGGATTTTTCAAACTCTGAATTTTTTATCAGTAATCATATATTTTAAAGAGAGCAGAGAGATTCAGAATTTATCTAAAGCAGAATTTATTACTTCCTTTAAGAATATTACGGAGGACTTTGATAAACTACAGATAGCTTTAAGGGTAATTGAAATTATTAATAAATCTTTGCCTGATATGGATCCTAACCCTGAATTATTTAAAATTGCATCAGTATTTTTTACAGGAATTAATAATCCTGATTCTGATAATAAACTTTTATTACTTAATTTCCAGATTGAATTCTTGAAAATTTCCGGAATGTATCCTGATTTAAAAGATGTACAGAAAAATTTTGAAACTTTAAAAAACAATACTGAATTTAACTTGAACGATGAAGATATAAATTTTCTTTTAAAACTTTCAGATTCAAAAACAAGCGAAGAAACTATTTCCAATGAAAGAAGTAATTATAATGTATCAAAAATTTCAGATTGTTTTAGCAGTTATATTGTAAATCACAATTCAACAAAAATATTTTTTAAAACAGATAAAGTATTTAGAGAAATAAATAAGTAAATTAAAAGGAACAATATTTATTTTAACGAATAAAAATGTAAAGTTATTAAAACCTAATTTTAAAAACTAAGGAGATAAAAATAATGTCAAAAAAATCAATTGTTTTTGCAGGTCTATTATTAGTAATAGCTCTTTCATTCGGAGGTTTGCTGATAGCAAATTTCGGAGATGTAAAGCAGATCATTGCAAGCTCGCAGATAGAATATAAAACCACTCCACCTATCACTAATGTAAGCCCTGAGATCAAAAACTTAAATGAAGCATTTGTTCAAATAGCAAAATCGGTAACTCCTGCAGTTGCCTATATTGAAGTTACAACTGGAAGCTCAGAAAGTGATGAACAAAATCCTGGATTCAATATGCCGTTTGATTTAGGTCCCGATTTTCAAATGCCTGATCAAGGACCATCCAGAGGAAGTGGTTCAGGAATAATCATTAGCAATGACGGTTATATTCTTACAAATAATCATGTAATTAAAAATGCAACAGAAAATGGTATTAAAGTCAGATTAACTGATAAAAGAGAATTTAATGCTAAATTAATCGGGGTTGATCCAAATACAGATGTTGCTGTAATAAAAATCGAAGCCAGCGATCTAATGGTTGCCTCAATTGGTAATTCTGACGATGTTCAGGTTGGACAATGGGTTGTCGCAATTGGAAATCCTTTAGGATTAAATAGTACTGTAACTGCCGGTATTGTTTCAGCTTTAGGAAGAAACATACAAATGGGTGGAGACAGCTACGCAATCAATAATTTTATTCAAACTGATGCAGCAATTAATCCGGGAAATAGTGGCGGTGCTTTAGTTGATATCAATGGTTCTGTAATTGGAATTAATACGGCTATAAAAACAACAAATGGTTATTATCAGGGATATGGATTTGCAATTCCAATAAACTTAGCACAAATAGTTGCAACTGAACTTATAAAAAGCGGTAAGATCTCAAGAGGATACATTGGAGTTTCAATAAAAGATGTTGATATTAAAGAAGCTAAAGGTCTTGGATTAGATAAAGCTAGAGGAGTATTGGTACAGGATGTTCTTGCAGGCGGAGCCGGAGATGAAGCAGGTTTAAAAGTCGGAGATGTAATCCTGTTTGTTGACAATCAAGAAGTTAATGCTTCGAATGAGTTACAAACTATAATCGGTACGCACAGACCTGGAGATGTAGTAGATCTAAAAGTATTCAGAGATGGAAGCGAAATTAATAAAAAAGTAACTTTAAAACCAAGATCAGAAACAAACAATCAAACTGCTCAAAATACTACACCAAAAGAAGAAACCGGAGATTTAAATACAAAAAGTTTTGAATCTATTGGATTGACTGTTTCAGAATTGAACAGTCAGCTTAAAAGTAAATTTTCAGTTGAAAGTGGTGTTTATATAAATTCAGTTAAGCAATTTTCTGAAGCTTTTGACAGAGGACTAAGAGAAGGTCTTGTCATTATTGAAGCAGATAAAAATGAAATAAACAGTGTGAGTGAACTTAATAGTATAATAGAAACTAAATCCACAGGAGATATAATTGTTTTTAAAGTTAAAACTTCCGATGGTTTGGTTAGACTTATAGCTGTTGAAATTGAATAATTTGTTAAGTTCCGGAATGTCAAGTAACCATTCCGGAACTATTTTTATAAATCTTAGTTTGACTATATTGTGTTATTGATTATTAAATATATTTTCAGTAAATTTGTATTAAGAGATATGATAAAAATAATAAAAATTTTCGTAATAATATTAACTGTTGGATTTAGTCTAAATGTCTATGCTAACTCAAACAACAGTGCTGATAACAGTGTTAATTCCGGACCTAAAAATACTTTCGGAGTTTCAGATGATTATAAGCTTTATCAAAACTTTCCAAATCCTTTCAATCCTGCAACAATAATAAACTTCAAAATTAACCAAAGTGGATTTGTTACATTAAATGTATATAATCTGGTTGGTCAGGTTGTAAAAACTCTTGTAAATGATTATCGACAAACCGGAACTTACAGTGAGCAGTTTGATGCTTCTGAACTTTCAGCCGGTGTATATCTTTATAAATTACAGGTAAATAATTTTACTTCCGTTAAAAGAATGACACTGATTAAGTAATACTAAAATCAGTTCGTCTTCAAATTAAATCATACATGACAAATATTAAGATAATATTTACTTTAACATTTCTTGTAATTTTATTTAATAATTCATTTTCACAAGGAATTATAATTGATGATTTTTCACAAAAAGCCCTTCCAGGCTGGATATGGGGTGGTATTGACATGAAGTATTCTCATGAAGAAGATAATAAGGAAAATGGTTTTGCTGAATTGTTCTCAAAAGGAGAAATAAAAGCTGATAGTTATATTGGAAAGATCTTTCTGCAAAGAGATCATACTTTTACTGTTGGGAATTTTGTGAATGCTATGTTTAAAGGTGTTAATAATGATGCATATGTGAAAATTCAATTGATCTATGATGTAGATAATAACAGTACTTATAACGAAGATGAAGATCTAATGCTTGTAACAATAAATCCAGTTTCTATGGATTTTGATGGTTGGAAAGAAATAAAGGTTAAATTAGATCAGGATAATTTCAAAATAATCTCAAAATATAAAGACAATTTTGAAGTTACTGAAGACAAAATTTTAGGAATACAATTTGAATTTTTATCCGGAAAAAATTATAAAGACTCAAAATTTGAATCAGGAATAGCCTTAATCTCAGAAATTCCTAATAAAGAAACCGCATCTGATTATGAAGGATCTATTTCTACCAATAAAGAATCTTACTTCAGTGCTACAAATGATCCAAACCCTTTTAAATCATCAACAACAATAAAATATAATCTTCCAAACGCAACTTTTATAAATATCACAGTTTATGATAGATTAGGTAAGGAAGTAATAAACCTTGTAAATCAGGATCAATCTTCTGGGGAACATACAGTTGAATTCAATTCCGATGATTATCCAAGTGGAATATATTTTTACCGTATAAAAACTACCGAAAAAACAGAAGTCAGAAAGATGTTACTCGCCAGATAATTCTCTTTATTTTATTTATTTACAGTTTCAATACCGGCAGGAAATGAAGCCATTTCCAGCCTGTCTTCCGTTAAAGTAAAATCTGACATTCTAATTAATCTTGAAACTCCAACCTTATTAGTTCCAACTGTTGGGTGATGACCGTCAAATCCTGATAATGTTTCACATGCTATTATTGCATACTGACCATCCGGAGTAAAATCAACACCATGTGGCTGGATACCAACATTTGTAACTGTTGTATGGATTGATTGTGTAATTGTATTTATCACTGATACTGTGTTATTATTTCTGTTACATGTGAAAAGATATTTACCATCAGATGTTAAGTTCATTAATAGAGGATATGCGTTTGTACCAAGGAAGATCTGATTTACCATTACAAGGTCACTTGCTCTGTAAATTCTTACTTCATTAGAACCTCTGCATGATACATATAATAAAGATTCATCCTGGGAAAGTATTATCTGATAGGGCTTGAAATTTCCGGTACCTTGTCCGTTAGGTGGTACACTTGGGTCAATTGGTTCTTTAATAACTGTCGAATCTGAATTTACAAATGAATTTGTATTAATTCTGAACAGATACTCCCCTATTTCTGATGCAACAAAAAGTACATTTCCATCTGCAGTTAAAGCCATTCCATGAGGTGCAGTCAATTTTACATCTTCCAAAATTCCAGTTACCTGCATTGGTGAATTTGTACTGAATTTTCTGATTGTACCGGCACCTGAAGCTACAAAATTTGTAACATATCCTGTCAGACCGTCTGGTGAAATCTCTATATGTGCCGGACTTGTACCAACCTGTAATCTGTCAGACTTTGTAAAAGGAAAATCAATATTAATGTCATATTTTTCAACATAACCCTCCTGGATCAATGAGATATAAAAGAAATTTTTATCGGGACTAATTTTCACATAGTGTGGTGCATCCAAAGTATTTGAACCACCGACAGGAATTAATCGAATAATCTTTTTATAATCAGCCTGTAAAACTGCTACAAGATCAGAAGCCTGATTTGTAATCAGACACTTTTCTTCTTTTGGAATCGATGTAAATGCTACTTGCCCATCTTCACTCTTGGCACCTTCATCCATCCAGTTTTTTAATGTCGCTACATTCTGTGCACTTATTTTATGCTGATCTGAAAAACTAACTAAACTAACAGGACCTACTAAAGTGTCACTATTCACAACAGAATAAAGATGTGACCAAAATCCATTGTAAGGAACTATCATAGTACCATTATCAGATCCGTTCATTGCTTTTTGCCAGTCCACCAAATTCAAACCACCGCTTTGAGAATTATCATTTCCATGACAAGAAGGAGTACTGCAGGACAAATTTGTCTGAGTGAATGGAGTATCAAATATCGCTTTTATTTCAGGGGGAAACTCAACAATATCAGGATTATTGCTTACAAAATCCTGTTCACAAGAATTTATTGAAACTACAATAATTATCAGTGAAAACAAAGAAATGCAATTCAATAAATTTTTAACTCGGTTAATCATTTTTAATTAATTTAAAATTTTTTTCAAAGTTTTTAATTTCATTTAGAAATTTCAAGCTTAATGTTTCAGGTACATTCTTTTCGTTTATATTAACTAATATACCTTTTGCTTTTGAAATTATTTGGGAATCATTTTCTTTTGTGATTAATTGTTCAAAACAAAAACTGGAGTTTTTTACCCATGATATGCGCGTGTATATTTCTAATAAATCATCAAGAAAAGCAAACGAAATATAATCTACTTCGTTCCTTACTACGACTACTTTTAAACCATCATCAAATATGCCGGTTCTGTTAATTTTATATCCAAAACTTCTTCTATATTCCACTCTTCCTGTTTCATAATATTTCAAATAATTCATATTATGAACAATACCCTGTGAATCCACATCATAAGTTCTTACTCTTACCTTGGTTATATGCTTAAAGTCCTGAATTTTCAATTATGCAGATAAATTAAAAAATTTAATTCAGAATTAAAATTCAAATGTAATTTTAAACTTACTTAAATATTTGCATTCTAATCACTATATTTGTCCATGATAAATCAAAAAAAGATAGTAAATAAAAAGATCGGTCTGATCGGTTTTCCAATGGATCTAGGAGCAGACAGAAGAGGAGTCGATATGGGACCTTCTGCAATTCGTTATGAAAATCTTGAACAAAAACTTGAGAAATTCGGATATAAAGTTACTGATTTTGGCGACATCGAAATTAGTATTTCCGAAACACAGAAAATAAAAAATACAAGTTTAAAGTATCTACCTGAAATCACGAAAACATCCAAGTTCCTTGCAAATAAGATTGAGAATCTTTTAGATAAGAACTTTTTTCCTTTAATTCTTGGCGGTGATCATTCGACTGCTATTGGTTCAATAGCCGGTATTTCAAATTATTGTAAAAAGAAAAAAAAGACTCTTGGAGTTATCTGGATTGATGCTCATGCAGATATGAATACAGATAAAACCACTCCTTCCGGAAATATTCACGGAATGCCTTTGGCAATTGCTTTGGGAATTGGTGAAAAAACTCTGACTAATATAAACGGATTTTCCCCTAAAGTTAAAACAGAAAACGTTGCTTTAATTGGAATTAGAGACGTTGATTTTAAAGAAGCTGAAACTGTAAAGAGTATGAATCTGAATGTATATACAATGACTGACATTGATAAAACTGGAATTCATCGTATTGTTGCAAAAGTTCTTGCCGATTTTAAAACCCGAGTAGATCATATTCACATTAGTTTTGATATGGATGGAATTGATCCTGATTTTGCACAGGGAGTCGGAACTCCTGTTCCGGGTGGTCTGACATACAGAGAATCTCAACTTTTAATGGAAATGGTTGCAGAATGCGGTTGCATGAGTTCACTTGAAATGCTTGAAGTTAATCCGATTTTAGATTCAAAAAATAAAACAGCATTTCTTGCTACAGAATTAATATTATCAGCTTTGGGAAAATCAACACTGTACGATTGATTCTGTTTAAAAAATAAGTTTTTTAAGCTTGTTTAATTTTTCCTCTGACTCAGATTGCTTTTTCTTTTCGGCATCTACAACTTCTTTTGATGCTTTACTTAGAAAATTCTCATTAGAAAGTTTTTTATTCAATCCATTTAGATAAGATTCAAGATTTGATATATCCTTTTTGATCTTATCGATATTGGCTGACATATCAGAAACATCAGCTGTAGGAAGATTTATTTCAAAATTATTTACAACGGAATTCAGAAATTCTGTAATTTTATCTTTTGAAAATTCCTTTTTAACACCTTCAAGATTGCATAGCTTAATTAAATATTTTTCAAAATCTATTAAAAGTTTTTGAGCATTTTCATTGGATGGAATAATATAAGCAGTCATTTTTTTCGAAGCAGCAATTCCATTTGTAGCTTTTAAATTTCTTATTGAATTAACAATTTCTTTCACTTCATCAAAATTTCTTTCACGGTCTGAATTTATTTTCAAATTATCAGATTCTGATATCAGCTCAAGAGATATACTCTTATCCCCTCTCTTATCGTCAAGTAAATGCCAAAGTTCTTCAGTGACATAAGGAATTACCGGATGCAGAATTTTTAAGATACCTTCAAAATAATTCAGTGCCCTATTAATAATTAGTCCGGCATGTGCCTGATTTTCATTTAATTTGATCTTCAATAACTCAATGTACCAGTCACAAAAATCACTCCAAACAAAATTATAAAGTGCTTTGGTATACTCATTTATTCTGTATTCTTTTAAAAATTTTTCAGCAGCCTGCAATGTTGAATTAAATCTGCTTTCTATCCAGATATCTATCAGATCTTCTTTATATTCAAGCTTAATATCATCTTTTACAATTTCAGACTGTAAGACCTTTTCCTTTGTCATCATAAGAAATCTGCCGGCATTCCATAATTTTGTTATAAAATTTCTTCCTATTTGAGTCTTTTCCTCATCAAACATTACATCACTTCCAAGTGGAGCTATGTAAACAATTGTAAACCTCAATGCATCAGTTCCATATTTTTCCATTAATTCTACAGCATCAGAATAATTGCCAAGTGTCTTTGACATTTTAACCCCTTTACCGTCACGGATTGTAGAATGAAAATATACATCGCTGAAAGGAATTTTGCCTGTATATTCCATGCCAGCCATAATCATTCTTGCAACCCAAAGGAATATAATTTCAGGACCGGTAGAAAGGAAATCTGTAGGATAATAATACTGTAAATTTTTATTATCTTTATCGGAATCATCATTTGACCAGCCAAAAACACTTAGCGGCCATAACCATGATGAGAACCATGTATCGAGCACATCTTCATCCTGAGTCCAGTTTTCAGGATCTGAAGGCGGATTAATTTCACAATAAATTTCATTTGTATCATTGTGATACCAGATCGGTATCTGATGACCCCACCAAAGCTGTCTTGAAATACACCAGTCTCTTATATTTTCCATCCAGTGATAATACACTTTTGTATATCTTTCCGGATAAAACTTTATCTGACCATTCTTTACAACTTCAAGTGCGGGTTCAGCAAGTTTTTTCATTGAAACAAACCATTGCTCGGAAAGATAAGGCTCTATTACTGCTTTTGTCCTGTCAGAAAGCGAAACATTATGTTTGTATTCTTCAATTTTATCAAGTAATCCTTCTTCAGCAAGTTTTTTTACAATGACATTTCTTGCTTTATGAATTTCCATTCCAGAAAATTCTCCTGTTAATTCATTCAATGTAGAATCTTTATTTAAAACTACTACAGTATCAAGTCCATGTCTTTTTCCAATTTCAAAATCATTTACATCATGAGCAGGTGTGATCTTTAATGCACCTGTACCAAATTCCATATCCACATATTCATCAAAAATTACAGGTATAATCTTATTTAATAGAGGTAATATAACATGCTTATCTTTAAGGTGGTTATATCGCTTATCTTCAGGATTTACTGCGACAGCAGTATCTCCGAACATTGTCTCGGGACGGGTAGTTGCGATTATTACAAAATCATCAGAATTCTCAATTTTATATTTAATATAATAGAGTTTTTCAATTCTTTCTTCATAAAATATCTCATCATCACTTACCGCAGTCTGTGAAGCCGGATCCCAGTTAACTATCCTGTTGCCTCTGTAAATTAATCCCTTTTTATAAAGATCTACAAAAACTTTACGTACATTAAGCGACAAACCCTCATCTAAGGTAAATCTTTCTTTAGACCAGTCAACTGAAGCACCAAGTTTCCTTAACTGCTGCAAGATAACTCCCCCATTCTTTTCTTTCCATTCCCAAACCAGCTTTACAAAATCCTCTCTGCCCAGATCGTATTTGGTTTTACCGATCTTAGATAATTCCTTCTCCACCATTACCTGAGTTGCAATACCGGCATGATCCATACCGGGTACCCAGCAAACTTCAAATCCAAGCATTCTTTTCCACCGGCAGTAAATGTCCTGAATAGTATTATTGAACATATGGCCAAAATGTAATATTCCTGTCACGTTCGGAGGCGGAATTACAATAGAATATTTTTCTTTTTCAGGATTTGGATGTGATTCATATATTTTATTTTTTTCCCAGAATGCCTGCCACTTTGGTTCGGATTCTGAATAATTAAAATTTTTAGGGATCTCTATATCATTCATTATAATTCTATTTTCGCTTTTTTATTTTTTTCCATAATTTCGACTGCAAGATTAAGATATGCCTCCGCGCCTTCTGAATTTAGTTTATAAAGACATAATGGCTTACCGTAAAAAGTAGCTTCGTTTAACAAATTTGTATTTGGTATAATAGTATTTAGTAAATATTCGCTGTACTTCATTTTCAATTCCCTCTCAGAAATTTTTGTAACTTTAGAATCTTTTTCATACATGGTAAGGACAATACCTTCTATTTTCAGATTAGGATTGGACACTTCTTTCAGCCATTCAAAATATACAATGAGTCTGTCAACTGCTTCGAGAGAAAAATGACCTGACTTGATCGGTACTAAAATTGAATCAGATGCAACTAAAGCATTTGTCGAAATTCCCTTAAGTGAAGGTGGACAATCTATTATTATGTATTCATAAAATCCTTCTATATCTCTTAATGCATTTTTGATGACAAGTCTGTTTTCAAGATTTTGTATAAATTTATCATGAGCGTTAACATTATAAATACTGGAGGGTACAAAATCCAGATAATCAAGATCAGTCCTGTGAATTGCTGATTTAATCGAATGTGTAAAAGCAAATATCTCTGAAAGACTTGCTTTAATTTTATCAGGTGTAAAGCCAAGTGCAATTGCAGAAGCACCGAACGGATCTACATCAATGAGCAATGTTTTTTTTTCAGCAACAGCAAGTGAAGCAGCTAAATTTACTGCTGTCGTTGTTTTACCGACTCCGCCTTTTGGAATACATATAGAAATTATTTTTGTCATAATTTCGTGAAATGAATTTTATCATTATTAATAACACAATAAGGTTTACATTGAACTTCAAACCCGTCAAAAGGAGTATTTACTGATTTAGACATAAATTTTTTCTTATCGATCTTCCATTTAGCCTTTTCATTAAGTATCGAAAGATTGGCAGGTTCCCCTTCAGCAATTTTCACTTTTTCAAGATTAAGTATTTTCCTCGGATTAATTGACAATTTTCTTATAAAATCGTTAAAAGAAATAATACCGGTATTTACAAGATAGGTATAGGTAAGTCCGACAAGTGTTTCAAGTCCTACAATTCCAAATGGTGCAGCATAAAATCCCTGATTTTTTTCATATTCAGTGTGAGGTGCGTGGTCTGTACAGATCACATCAATTGTTCCGTCACGAAGTCCTTCGAGAATTTGTTCAACATCTTCCGCAGTTCTCAATGGCGGATTCATCTTTGCATTAACATTATATTCAAGACATTCCTTATCTGTTAAAATGAAATGGTGCGGACAAACTTCACCTGTTACATTTATATTCTTTTGCTTTGCATTTCTTAAAAGCTCAACACTTTTACCGCAAGAAATATGCTGTATGTGATAATGTGAATTTTTTACAAAATCTGTTAGAATGATATCCCTTGCAATTACAGATGTTTCACTGATCTCAGGAATTCCATTTACACCCATCACAGTTGAAATGAATCCTTCATTAATTACACCTCCATCAGATAGTCTCATGTCTTCACAATGCTGTATGACCGGTCGTTTAAGCTGTGAGGAATATTCAAGAACTCTTCTCATAATTTCAGGATCACTGACAGGACTGCCGTCATCTGTAAATGCAACTGCACCTGCATCCGACAGAGACATTAGCTGAGATAATTTTCTGCCTTCTCTCTTTTCAGTTGCACATGCACTTACTTCTACATCTGTGATGAGTTCTTTTGTTTTATCAACTATATCTTTTACAATAAGAGCTGAATCAATAGGAGGATCGGTATTTGGCATGCATAATACACCTGTAACTCCGCCGTTAGCTGCAGACATACTTCCCGAGTAAAGGTCTTCTTTATGTGTCTGACCCGGATATCTGAAATGAACATGCATATCAAAAATTCCCGGAATTGCTGTCTTCCCTTTCATATCGATCTCTTCAGTATCTTTAGGAATCCTTTTCACATTTCCGATCTTTGAAATATGTCCGTTTACAATCAGCATATCTGTAACTGTATCAATGCCGTCTTCAGGAGAAATGATCTTAATATTTTTCAGATATAAATTCAAATCAAATTATTTCATTAAATTAAATAAGGCACATTTTATAGCAAGTCCGTTTGTAACCTGATCAAAGATCAGTGAGTTTTCAGATTCTGCAACGTCAGAATCTATTTCTACATTAATGTTCATCGGTCCCGGATGTAAAATTTTTATTTTTTTATTAAGTTTAATTCTTTCAGAAGTAATACCAAAATATTTGTGAAATTCTTTAACAGAAGTTAATGATGAACCTGCATCTCTTTCCATTTGAACTCTTAAAATATTCAGAATATCATTTTCTTTAACTGCTTTATCAATATCAAAATATACTTTAACTCCCAAACCTTCTATATTAACAGGGATGAATGATTTAGGTCCGCAGACAGAAACATTTGCACCGAGAGTTTTTAGTCCGAAAATATTCGAAAGTGCCACTCTGCTGTGAGATACATTTCCGACAATGCAGACATTAAGTCCTTTCAAATCTCCATAAACTTTCTGAAGTGTATAAATATCTAATAGTCCCTGAGTAGGATGTTCGTTAATTCCGTCACCTGCATTTAATATTTTTGCAGATGTATTTTTTGTAAGAAACAAAGGGATTCCCGGAGTATTATGTCTAACTACTATGAAATCAAATTTCATAGCTTCAATATTTTTAATAGTATCAAGAAGACTTTCACCTTTACTGATAGAAGAATTATCAGAATTAAAATTAACTGGATCCAGTCCAACTTTTTTCTCAGCTAATTCAAACGAAATTCTGGTGCGTGTAGAATTTTCAAAAAACAAATTCAACACAGACTTTCCTGTGAGATCTTTTTTAAGAGATTTTTTTTCTTTAATAAACTTTAAATATAAATCTGTCGAGGAGAAAATATTCTTGAATTGATCGCTATCTAAATTTCTAAGTCCTAATAAATGTGAGGGGAAATTCATACTTTTTATCAGTTACATTCCGATTAAAAAATTCCATAATATATAATCAAGTATAAGTATAGAAGCTGCTGCAATAACAAAAGCCTTAATGGTTGCCAGTCCTACTCCTTCAGCTCCGCCGCGTGTAGAGAACCCAATAAAACATCCAATTGAAGAAATTGCAATCCCGAAAAATAAAGCTTTGATCGAGCCTGCAAATAAATCTTTAATTTCAAATGATTTTTTAAAAGCACCTAAAAAAGTTTCAGAAGGAACACCGAGAAAAAATGTTGCTACAGAATATGATCCCAATATTGCAATTGAACTTGCATAAATAACCAGTATCGGCAACATAATTGTAGTAGCAACTATCCTAGGCATTGCCAGATATCTGATAGGATCTATCGCCATTGACTCAAGAGCATCTATTTGTTCAGTAACTTTCATTGTCCCGAGTTCAGCAGCCATAGAAGCTCCTACTCTACCTGCAAGGACGATGGCAGCAAGTACAGGTCCAAGCTCAATTATGATTGCTTTTGTAGTTGCAGATCCCAGATAAGAATATGAGATCAGTCCTTTGATCTGATATGCAGCCTGCCAGCAGGAAACAGCTCCTGTGAAAATACCAATGATAGCAACAAGTGCAAGAGAATTAACTCCTACATGCTGCATTTGTTCAAATACAAGTTTTCTGTCCCGGAATATTCTGGGCAGACTTTTCAAAACTCCAATCATCATATGAAAAAACTCACCTAACTCAGTAAAAAACTGAATTAATTTACTACCAATTCTAGTGATCAAACTTTATATGTATTTAAAATTTTCATTAATAACTCTTAAGCTTTTGAATTTTCACCTGTAATAATTTATTACCTGACTTCTTCATAATTGTCATTACTAATCCCTGATAGTCTATTCTTTCATATATTTCCGGTATATGTCCTGTCACTTCCTGAAGAAATCCACTCAATGTATGGTAATCTTCATTATCATCAGGAATATCAGTTTCGAATTTTTCATTAAATTCTTCAATATTTATTTCAGGATTTACCAGGAAAATTCCTTTTTTCTGACTCTTAATTTTCTCAGGTGTATAATCATATTCGTCTTCGATCTCACCGACAATTTCTTCCAGTATATCTTCAAGAGTCACTAGCCCTTCCACTCCCCCATGTTCATTTACTACAATACCAAGATGAATATGTTTTTTCTGAAAATCTTTTAATATTTCACCGATCTGTTTTGTTTCGGGAATAAAATGAGCATGTCTGATAATATCCTGTAAGACAATTACTTCTTTATGTTCAGCTGCGCTGATGATGTCTTTTGAATATATAATTCCAACTATATTATCCAGACTGTCTTTAAAAACAGGTATCCTTGAAAAACCTTCTTCAATGACTTTTTGAATAATATTCTCACGCTTTTCTTCTACATTAATTGCAAACATTACATTCCTCGGAATCATAACATCTTTTGCTGTCTTATCATTAAAATCAAAAACCTTTTGTATGATCTGAGATTCTGTCTGATCGATCCTTCCTGATAAAGTACCTTCAGTAATTAATAATCTTATCTCTTCTTCAGAATGAACTTTTTCTGACTCAGTAGCCGGATTTAGTCCTACTAGTTTTAAAATATAATTAGCGGTTCCATTCAATACAAGAATTGCCGGTTTGAAAATAAGGAAAAATACCTGTAAAGGAAAAGAAACAAATAAAGTAGTTGGCTTAGGATGTCTTATTGCAATTGACTTTGGAGCAAGCTCACCTAAAATAATATGTAGAAAAGTTATTATTATAAAACCAACAGTTAAAGAAATGGTATTGATAGTATTTGGATTTACTATACCTAAAAGAACAAATAAGGGATCAAGCATTCTTTCTGTAACAGGCTTACCTATCCATCCAAGTCCAAGTGAAGAGATAGTAATTCCAAACTGTGTTGCAGCCAGATACTCATCCAGATGGGTGATCTGCTTAATTGCAAGTTTAGCTTTCTTATTTTCTTTTATCTCAGTAGATTTTATCTGAGTTTTTCTTACTTTTACTAATGCAAATTCTGCAGCGACAAATAATGCATTTAATAATACAAAAAAAAGCAGAAGTAACAGATCAAAAATAATAGTCTTAAATTCGGTCATAGTAGATTTGGTAAAATAAATATTATTACGACTATGTTCAATTTAAAACTCTTAGATAATCTGATTTTTAAAGTATTGAAAAAGGATTTACAAACGGAGTGTCTGATATAGATATATTTATTTAGTAAATATCATTTTACCGATATCAGTTGAGTAACTGGATTCAAGCTTGTAGAAATAAATTCCACTTGAAAGATCACTGTATTTGGAAGTATTAAAATCATATTTATAAAGTCCGGGACTTTGAAATTCGTCAACAAGTAAATCTACATATTTTCCTGTCAGACTGTAAACAGAAAGTTTTACATTTGTTGGAACTAATAATTTATATGAAATTATAGTATTGGGATTAAATGGGTTAGGATTATTCTGTAA
>DAORRV010000029.1:0-34932 GCA_035443185.1 Ignavibacteria bacterium
TAAAGTACAATTTGTAAAAGTAATAATAAAATAATTTTACATAAATATTTCATAATGTTTTAATTTTATTTTGAATCATTTTTAATTTTATTTTAACAATATAATTCTCTTAGTTTCAGAAAATTCACCCGCATCTAATTTATAAAAATAAACCCCGCCGGGAAAATTATTAACATCATAATCTTCAAGTCCTTTAGCAGGTTTTGGGAATGGTGTTTCCCTTGGATGGGAATAAGAATTGTAATTAAATAAGATCTGTGATGAAATTACTACTTCAATAAATAATAATTTTGCTTTCATTTTATCTCCAATTTTTTATTAAATCTTAAAAAACGCAGACTTAAATTTCTTTTAAAATAACTTGATTAATATTTAATGTCAAAGAAGTATTGTTGACAAATATTTTTAAATGAAGTTAACAGGGGAATGAGATTCTTATTTTAAATCAGTATCTGCACAATTCGAAAAGTACGTGAGTTTGCGTGAATAAGGATTGATAAAGAAATGAAATTCTCTTTAGTGTAGTATCCACTGAGTCCAAAAAGCATGTGAACTGTGGAAACAAAAATCTAAATTCTTAATTTTTAATTCATAAACCGGCATAGTCAAAACCAAAAGCATTATTAAACTACTTTTGCTCCTTCCCTTTGTCCGAAAGTGTCTCAAAACATAATTTTAATTAATACCACAAAGACACAAAGACGCAAAGCATTCTTTTTTTAAAGTTTTTTTCTTTGTGTCTTTGTGACTTAGTGGTAAAAATAGTGTTTTGAGACAGCCTCGTCCGAAGGGGAGGCTGGGAGGGGATTGTAAAATTGAGTTTAGTTTGACCTCACTGCTTATGGTGTAGATTTTTTTGTTGCTATTTCTCTCGGCAACACTCCCTTCGCCCCCCTTTTTTTAAGGGGAATTACTTATTAATTATTATAAAACGTGCTATTTGAAATTTAGAATTGGTTCTGAAAATTGACTAAAAATTTTATTGCAATATTTCGATTAATTTAAGTTGTTTCAGATTAATCTAAATTCTTAATTCCTAATTTTTAATTCCTAATTAAAAGTTACTGTCGTCAATACTGTCAATATAAATCTCCAGCTCCTGTGAAATATCTTTAAATACCTCTTCAGAAAACGGTGAACGAAGATTTGCACTTTCCACTAAATTCAGAAATGTATCACTGCCTCCCTTGTCACAAAGTTCAATATATTCTTTAAGTGATTCTTTGTACTGACCATTGCCGTTATTATTATGGATAGCTTTACTCCAGAACTGAAACGCACACATCTGAGCCAGACAATAATCTATATAATAAAAAGGTACTTCATAAATATGTGACTGTTTCTGCCAGCGACCTCCTTTATTTAAATGTTCAATATCACCATAATCTATATCAGGAATATATATCTTCTCAAGTTCAAGCCATCTTTTATTTCTTTGCTTTGGTGTAGCTTTCGGATTTTCATAAACCCAGTGTTGAAAATGATCTACCAATACTCCGTAAGGCAGAAAGTTCAGAGCTTCATTGATGTGTGTGAATTTAAATTTTTCAGTATCCTCATTGAAAAATAGATTCATCCACGGATAAGTAAGAAATTCCATTCCCATTGAATGGATCTCACATGTTTCAGTTGTTGGACTCGCATATTCGCTTATGGGAAAATTTCTGCTTCGGTATGCCTGAAACGCATGCCCAGCCTCATGTGTCAGCACTGTGATGTCATCTTCGGTTCCGTTCATATTTGCAAATATATAAGGACTCTTGTGATCCGGAATGTAATTGCAATAACCCATATCTGCTTTACCTTTTTTACTGAATACATCAAACAATTCATTCTCGATCATGAAGTCCATAAATTCTTCTGTCTCAGAAGAAAGTTCGTCATACATTTTCTTTCCCATCTCCATTATCCATTCAGGACCGCCTTTGGGTGTTGCATTTCCTTTGATATAATAGATCATGGTATCATAAAATTTTAACTCATCCAGACCAAGTCTAATCTTTTGCTTTTCCCTCAGCTTGACAGAAAGCGGTACTAAATATTTCTTCACATTCTCTCTGAAATCCCAGACCATTTTTTCATCATAATCCAATCTTTCCATTCTTGCATATCCCAATTCAATAAAATTTTTATAATTCATCTTTTCTGCCATGTCATTTCTGAGATAAACTAATTTATCAAATATCTCATCAAACTTTTCTGCATTATCAGAAAAGAAGCCCCACATAGCTTCAAATGCTTTTTTTCGGATCTCTCTGTCTGTTGATTCTAAATAAGGTGTCAGCTCCTGCAGATTTTTTTCTTCTCCTTCGAACATAACTTTTGCAGATGCTTTTAGTTTTACATATTCACTTTTCAAATGATTTTCTTTTTTTACATCATCAATTATCTCATGAGAAAAACTTTTAAGTGTATTCTCAGCTAATTCAAATAAATGTTTTCCATACTTTTCAGTAAGATCATTTCTGAATTCTGCAGATACAAGTGCTTTGTAATATTCATTTTCAAGATCTTTGTATGAAGGAACTACCTCATCAAAATAATTCTGCTCATCTTCGAATTTTTTATTATTGGTATCTATAGTATAATTTATATAAGCTATCTCCTCCATTGTTTTAAAATGATTTCGAAAAGTATTTATTTTCTCGAGAATCAAATCAGCTTCCTCAGGGGATTTCGATTTTGTAAAATCATTGATCAGTGCTTTAAACTCAAAACAGACCTTATCAATATCAGGTCTTACATATTTCATTTCAGAATATTTCATTTACTTCAGTTTATTTTTTAATTAATAAAATTTTTTTCAATATTTTTATTCAAATTTATTCTCACCTATATAACTATTTACTTTTCTTAAGTTACAAATTACCATTTAAAATTTAAAATTTAAAATTATTTCTTATGCTGTGATCTTCTATGTTCATGCGTTAATTTTTTCCACTTCTTTTTTTCTTTTAGCAATGCTTTTTTGTTTGTTTTATTTTCAAATCTTGTTATTTCGCGTTCAAGTTTTTTATAACTTTTAAAACGTAATTCATCAAATTCTCCTTTTTCAATTGCTTCTTTTATAGCACATCCTTCTTCAGTATCATGTTCGCAGTTGGAATATTTACATTGTCCGATATATTTTTCAATGTCTGGAAATGCTTCAGTAAGACCTTCACTGCCTTCCCACAATTGGAGTTCACGCATACCTGGAGTGTCTATAATTGCCCCGCCGTCATTAAGAAAGATCAGTTCACGGTGTGAAGTCGTATGTCGACCTTTATCTTTATATAAGCTAATATCACTTACATTCATTAGATATTCTCCGATCAGACTGTTAATAAGCGTTGATTTTCCGACCCCTGACGAGCCAATAACAGCCACTGTTTTATTTCCATAAAAATATTTTTGTAGTTCATTCATGCCGATATTATTCAGAGCACTTACAATAAATATATCTCTTATTCCTGAAATTGTTTTCACCTCTGATAATTTTTCTTCAGTATTTTCACACAGGTCTGACTTACTTAATATCACTACAGGTATAAGCTTGCTGTCAATAATAAGTGAAATATATCTTTCAAGCCTCCGCAGATTTATGTCCTGATTTAAAGATGAAATAATAAATACAGTATCAATATTAGATGCAAGTATTTGCTCTTCGTGTTTGAGACCTGCTGAATTTCTCGAAAGCTTGCTCTGTCTTTTAAGAACCCTCTCGATAATGGCATTATCATATTCCTCAAAATTTCTGAGAAGCACCCAGTCTCCTACAGCAGGAAAGTCATTTTTACTTTCAGCATTGAAATGAAATTTACCTGATACTTCACCTGTAATTTCTGCATCACCTGTGCTTATCAGATAATTATTTTTATTGCAAATTATAACTCTTCCGGGTGTAAGCTCTTTATCCGATTCATTTAGCTGATCTTCAAAAAAATCATTCCACCCGATCTTACTTTGATTTGTAAATATTGTCAAATTATTAATTTTATTTTGTAATTAACATTTTTAAAAACTCATATTTTGGAAAAGTAGATCTTAAACATTGATTTAAATAATTCAGTTAAATAGCATTACTTTAAATAACTTAGAAGACTATCGAGTTTAATTAAAATTTGATTTGACTTAATATAAAAAGATGTTATTAACATTTATATTTTAGTCAGCATTTCATTTTCTCTCTGCTCTCTAAGCTGTCTTGTGTAAAGATTATAATAATTTCCTTTTGCTAACATAAGAACTTTATGGCTTCCGTCTTCGATTATCTTGCCTTTTTTTATTACAATAATCCTGTCACAATTTTTAATTGTAGAAAGTCTGTGAGCAATAATAATGGAGGTCCTGCCTTTTATAAGTTCATGAATTCCTTTTTGAATCTTTGCTTCAGCAAGAGTATCAATTGATGAAGTAGCTTCATCCATAATAAAAATTCTCGGATCGGCTAGTATTGCTCTGGCAAAAGAGATCATCTGCTTTTCTCCAAGGGAAAGTTTTTCACCGCCTTCTCCAACTTCTTCATCAAGTCTTTCTATAAACTCATCTCCTCCTATGAGCAATAAAGAATTAACTATCTCATTTTCATCTGCATCATCTCTGCCATATTTTATATTCTCTCTTATTGTTCCTGAAAATAAGTGAGGAGTCTGAAGTACAACTCCAAGTTTATTCCGAAGACTGGTAGTAGTTTTATCTGTATAGTCTTCACCGTCAATGAGAATCCTTCCTGCTGTCGGTTCATAAAATCTGCAGATAAGATTTATGATAGAAGACTTGCCGCCGCCTGTCTCTCCAACTAAAGCAATCGATTGACCTTTTTCAATTCTCAGATCCATATTTTCTAAAACCGGTTTATTCTTTTCATAATAAAATGATACATTTTCAAAAGTGATCTCACCTTCTATCTCAATAAAATCCGTTGCATCTTCTTTATCATTGATAGCCGGTTTGGTATCGAGCAGTGAAAAAATTCTTTCACCTGCTGAGATACAATTTTGCGCCTGCGAATAAAATCTTGAAATATCAAGTATCGGTTCATAGATAAGTGTAGCATATCCAAAAAATGCAGCAAGCATACCGACTGAGATCTCAGGCGGAAAAGTTATTGCCATACTTCCGCCATAATAAATTATCAAAGCTGCAGCCATACTGCCTCCGAATATCACAAGAGGCTGATACAAAGCGGAAAAATATGCAGACTTATATGAAGAGACACGCATTTTATCGCTTAATGAATCAAACTCATCGGAGACACGATTTTCCTGTACCATGCTTTTATTTACTTCCACTCCGACTATGTGCTCATTGTAACTTGCAGTTATCTCACTGTTGAATTTTCTAGACTCTCTTGAATATTTCAAAATAAGTTTCCTGATCTTAAATGAGATCAATATTAAAAATGGAATGGTCAGAATTACAATCATTGCAAGCCTTACATCATAAAAGAGCATTGCAGTGATACAGAATACTATCATCCCGATTCCCCATATAAATTCGATCAGTCCCCATGAGATCAGTTCTGTTACTTTTATTGTGTCAGATGTTATCCTTGACATCAGCCAGCCCACAGCAGCTTTATCATAAAATGAAAATGTAAGCTCCTGCAGTTTTTTAAACAGGTCTTGTCTGATATCAAACATTATGTACTCCTGTATCTTGCCACCGAAATGAATAAATAAAAATACTGATCCCGAAAGTGCTGCTCCAAGCGAAAATATAATAGTTACATAATAAGTCAGTCCGCTCAGATCTGAATTTCCTTGCAGCCCGTTCTGAATTTGTACCTTGTTGCTTTCAATGGAAGGCACTATCACATTATCCAAAAGACTCAACCATATCAAAGGAAATACCGCTTCGACCGCTGCCACTCCCAGCACAAAAATAATAAATCCGCTGAACCATTTTTTGTATTTCAGTCCGTATGTGAACAGCCTTTTGAAAAATGGGATTAACTCACCTTTACTACTAAACTGCCTTTCTTTTAACTTACTCACGATTCAATTTTAAATTTTAAATAAAATATATTAAATATTATTTTTAAATTCCTAATTCTTGATTGTTTCTACTTCTGCATCAATTTCCTCTTCAATCGAAACTTGTATATCAAGAATTTTTTTATAAAAGCCGTTATTTTTTACAAGCTCTTCATGCGTACCTTCCTCCAGAATGCATCCTTTATCCATTACAATTATCCTGTCACAATCCTGTATGGAAGTGATTCTGTGAGCAATTATAAATGTTGTTTTACCCTTCATGAGTTTTCGGAGCTGTTGCTGTATTTCAAATTCAGTTTCGGAATCAATTGCAGAAGTAGAGTCATCCAAGATCAAAATATCAGGATCTTTGAGCAGGGTTCTGGCGATGGCAACTCTCTGCTTCTGACCGCCTGAAAGAGTCACACCTTTTTCTCCGACTACTGTTTCATATGAATCAGGAAATACTTCTGTAATAATTTCATGGATCCTTGCAGCTCTTGCTGATTCAATGACTTCGTCTATATGTGAATCAGGTTTTGAATATGCAATATTATCTCTTATGGTAGTAGAGAATAAAAACGGTTTCTGAAGCACTACACCAAATCTGCTCCGTAGATATTCTTTTGAATATTTTTCAGATTCAATTCCGTCTATAAATATCTTACCGCTGTCCGGATCAAAGAATCTCAGCATTTGTGAAATGATGGTTGTCTTACCAGCGCCAGTGGGTCCGAGCAATGCAATCTTCTCACCGGCTTTTACTTTGAAGCTTATATTATTAAGCACTCTTTTCTTTTCACTGCCTTCATAATTAAATGAAACATTCTGAAATTCAATATTACCGTTCAGCTTTTTTTCTGAAAAATTCTTTCCTTCGTAATTTTCTTTTTCCGTTTCAAGGATTGAGAAAATTCGGTTTATCGCTACAGTTGCCATTCCCATTTCACTTATCAGCTGCCCTAATCTTCTCATTGGCCAGGTAACAAACATTGAATAAGAATAAAAAGCCATATACTCACCTACAGTCAATTGACCATTTAATGCCAGATACCCACCATAAAAAATGGATATTGCAATCTGTGTGTGCACAAGAAAATCAGCCGATGGCCAGAATATTCTGTGAAGTTTATTCAGATATAATCCCCAATGTCTTTTTTCAAGATTCTGTTTTGTGAATTTATCGATCTCAAAATTTTCTTTTGCAAAAGCTTTTACTACTCTAATACCGGATAAATTTTCCTGCACAATTATTGAAAGTTTATCCTGTCTCAGCTCATGCTCTGTCCAGATCTGACTTTCCTTTTTAAAGAATAAAATTGTCCCAATGAAAATAACAGGTACAAATATTATTGAAACAAATGCATAATTCAAATTTATTGAAGCCATCATGATAAATGCACCGGCGAATATAGCTGCCATTCTAATGACTTCTACTACCTGTGTAGCTGCAAATTTCCTCAGAGTCTCAACATCACCTGTGCACCTTTGCACGAGTTCGCCGGTCGGTGTCTTCGAATGATAAGCAAGAGGTAATGCCTGTATATGTGAAAATAATCTCAGCCGCAGATTCTTTGTAGCCTTCTCTGTGGAAGATGCTGTGATCGCACTTGATGAAAATGAAAATATACCTCTCATTAGTGAAATGACTAAAAATAAAATACCGAGTGAGATCAATATAACTTCAGGATTTTCAATTTTAAACTCCGGTAAAATTGAATATAAAAATACTGTAAATGAATCATCCGGCACTTGCTCAACTTTTCCGCCTGTCTGATAAAAAACAATTACCTTATCAACAGTGATCTGTAGTATTTTCGGCTCGAGCATCCTGATAAACATTGCAAAGATCAGAAGTATTCCTGAAAGTACATAGAACCACTTCCATTCACCGAGAATCTGAAATAATCTTTTAATATTGTTCATTGCTATTATTTATTAAACTTAATTTAATTTAAAAACCTGTTTTAAATTTTGCATAAAAAAAAACCGCGAATATTTTATATCCGCGGTTTTTAAAAATCTTCTTTTACTTCAGAGGTTAATCTGTTTCCCTCCGGTTCAACCACGGATATACTGATGCATCCACAAAAGTGAATAAAGGTGCAATAATGCCTGCCATCGGTATGTATATTTTTTTATTCAGCATTATTTACTAATTAGACACCTTTCAGTTTTTGATTTAAAATATTCGTGATTTGCGTTTACAAAATTACGAATGTTAATTTTAAAAAGCAAATTTTTTTTTAAAAAAGATCATAAAAAAAATTCTTCATTGAAATTCATTGCATTGGGACTGCTATAATTCCTTCTTAAAAAACTATTGAAATATAAATTCAATTAACTTATTTTTAAAAAATTCTTCAAACTACTTTTATTAATTTCAAAAAAAATCTTATGAAAAAGTTATTTTCCATTTTTACCTTTTTTACAGTTTCATTGTTTTACCTTAATGCATCTTCACAGTTATCAGGTACATTATCAATACCCGGAAATTATGCAACAATAAAACTGGCTATTGAAGATCTTAATACTCAGGGAGTAGGGATCGGCGGAGTAGTATTTAATGTTGCAGCAGGTCATACCGAGACTTCATCAAATATGACTATTTCAATTTTAGCAAATCAGCCTACATCAGCAAACACAGTTGTATTTCAAAAAAGCGGTGCAGGAGCTAATCCGCTTATCACTGCTGCTGCAGGAATATCTGCGACTGCTGACGGAATTATTAAATTTTCAGGTGCTGACTATATTACCTTTAATGCTATTGATCTGCTTGACCCTAATACAAATACCGGCAACGGTGTCATGGAATGGGGATATGCATTGATGAGAGCTTCCACTACTGACGGTTCGCAGAATAATGTAATTAAAAACTGCGTCATCACATTACAGAAAATTAGTTCTCTTTCTTATGGAATTTTCGTGGCTAACAGAGATACTAATGGAGCGACTGTTGTAGCATCAGATCCTGACGGTCAAAACAGCTACAATAAATTATTTGGTAATACTATTTCAAATGTTTACAAAGGAATTGTAACTATCTCTGCATCCACTGCAAGGGATATTGATAATCAGATTGGAGTTAACAGTGAAAATCCAAATCAAATTACAAACTGGGGCGGAAGCACCATTGCTTCAGAAGGAATTAGAGCTGAAGGTCAGGTAAATTTAAAAATAGTTAATAATATAGTAAACGGAGGAAACGGAACAGCTAATGCAGTCGTCGGTATAATAGCAACTCTGTTTGGTACTACTGCACTTGCTCCTAATTATGAAATCAGTCACAACACAGTTACTGTAAATTCCAATCAGTCCTCGAGTGCAACTTACGGTATCAGAGCATTAGCCACAGCCGATACGATCAGAATGCATAATAATATTATAGAAAATTGCGTTACAAACTATACCGGTACAGCCACTTTTAATGCTATGGTTCATGATGGTGTTGGCTTATCAAACGCCGCATACATAAATGATAATATTGTAAGAAATAATTCTCATACTGGTACCGGTACTTCTACTTTAATCGGATGTTCATCTGATATGAATTTTCTGGAGCTAAGCTCAAATGAAGTCTATGGAAATACACGAACCAGTATTTCAGGAACAATGAATTGTCTTCTTGCTGCAGATGCTGCAACATTGAATTGTTATTCAAATGAAGTTTATAATAATTCTATTCCAAACACTTCAGGTACATCTGCTTCAAATCTATATGGTTATATAAATTCAGGAAATCCCGGTACTGAAAATATTTACAATAATATTATTCGTAATTTAACCGTAAGCGGAAGCAATACAGCTGGAGGTGCATTAACAGTAGGAATAAGATCAAACGCTGCAGTTACCACAACTAAAAATATCTATGGCAATTTAATTCACAGCCTCAGTGCTGTATCGGGAAATTTCACAACAGGAGGTATTTTCGGAATATACAGTACAAACGGGGCATCACATAATATTTACAGTAACAGGATTTACAATATTACAAATAATTCTGGATCAGGAACATCAGGTGGATGCTGGGTTTCTACCGGAACATCATTCACGATTTATAATAATTTCATTTCCGATATAAAAGCACCAAATTCAACACAAGCAAATGGAGTAGTCGGAATTCACTCATCTACAACAACTGCAAACAGCAATATCGGAATTTATTACAATTCAATATATCTTACAGCTTCAGGAGGTTCTACTTTCGGCTCTTCCGGAATTTCCGTTAACGGAAACGCTACTCCCACTACAGCAAATTTAGATCTGAGAAATAATCTTGTTATAAATCTTTCCACCCCGGGATCTTCCGGCGGAGTAACTACAGCGCTCAGAAGGAGTTTGGCTACACTTTCAAATTTCTCAGAGTTATCTGACAACAATGATTTATATTCAGGCACACCTTCATCAAACAGACTTATATATTTTGACGGTACAGGATATCAAACTATTAATGATTATAAGAACGCAGTTACACCCAGAGAATCAAATTCTAATTCTGTTTCTGTCAATTTTGTAAATCCGGCAACCGGAGATCTTCACCTTACAGGAGCTTCTGTCCAGAATCCGAATTTAGCAGGCATGCCAATCTCCGGAATTTCAAATGATATAGACGGTGATGCAAGAAATTTTAAATATCCATATAAAGGTGCCGATGAAAGTACAGCATTTAATATTCAGACATTAAATCTAACAGTAAATTTGGAAGCTTGTTCACCAGTTCAGGATACATTAACAGTTTCTCTCAGATCTACAGTATCACCTTATGGAATTGTAGCTACCGATAAAAGATATCTTAGTCCTGCCGGCAGTGCAGCTTTTATTTTTATAAATGCCTCAAATGGCGTAAACTATTATATTGTCGCAAATCACAGAAATTCTATAGAGACATGGAGTAAAAATGGCGGTGAAGTATTTACGGCCGGATCTTTAACATATGATTTTACTACAGCTGCGTCTCAGGCTTTTGGGAATAATCAGGTATTGGTATCTGGAGAATATTCGATTTATACCGGTGATGTAAATCAGGATGAAGTTGTGGATGTAACGGATCTTGGATTGATTGATAATGATGCTTCTAATTTTGTTACGGGTTATGTTGTTACTGATCTTAATTATGATAATGTAGTCGATGTTACAGATGCATCTTTTGCTGATAATAATGCTGCCGGATTTGTTTCTGTTTCCAAACCATAATAATTTTATATTAATTATTAAAAATATAATTTTCAGAGAATTGAAAAATAGTATTTGAATAGTTAACTTTGGGCAATTAAAAAGTTTTTTTAAAATAAAATAAATAAAAATGAAATCATTAAATTTGTTATTAGTTGTTGTTTTATTTTTAACAACTGCGATCGTCGGAGCACAAACTGATGATGTAAAAATTCAAACCAATTCAGATGTAAGTTCCGAAAAGCTGACTGAAAGTATTGCTGATCAGCCGGGATTAGACGGTCTGATGACAGAGTTAGTAAATGGAATCAACGTAAGTGCTTTTAAAGATGGTGAAACCGGTCAGGGTGAAGTACTGAAAATGCTTTCCGGTCTTGGTGCTGAAGATATAAACAAATATGGTCTGGCATTAGGAAGTCTTGCAGGAGCATTAAACAGTTCCGCTTTTTTACCTACCTGGACGGAAAATGAAAAAGGAATTATGTCTCAATTACAAAATGCAGTTTCAATTTCAGATGTTGCAGGCGCCGTACTTGAAATGTCAGGAATGATTGACAGATCATCTTTTACAGAAGGATTTGTTGAAAATATTAGTTCATGGCAGAACTCGTTAGAATCAATTTCCATGACAAAGTAATTTAGAATTTACGTTTTACAGTTTTTAATATCCCGGATAACTTCCGGGATTTTTTTATTTAATTTGTTTGAATTCTGTTAATCTAAATTCGAAGTTTAATTTAAAAATTTTAATTTAAAAAATTATGAAAAAATTATTTAATATTTTCCTGTTTTTAATATTTATTATATCAGGTATTGCAGGAGCACAAACTGATAATTCAAAAGGTGATACGAAAAAAAAATCAAAGAGTAATGATTTTCTGAATTCTCAGACAGGACTTAATTCTTTGATGGGTCAGTTTGTCAAAGGGATAAATAACAGTTCATTCTCAGATGGAAAGACCGGTAAGAATGAAGTGTTGGGAATGCTTAAAGGCGTTAATACTTCTGATTATCTGAAATATGCCGGAATAGTAGGAAGTCTTGCAGGAGCTTTAAAAGGTACATCTTTTTTACCTGACTGGGCAAGTAACGAAAGTGGAGTTCTGGATCAGCTGCAAAATGCAGCTTCAATTGCAGATGTAGCAGGAGGTTTACTGGAGATGTCCAGTATGTTAGATCCTTCTTCTTTTACAAAAAGTTTTTCGAAAAAGAAAAGCTCATGGTCAAGTGCACTGAATGTTTTATCTATGCTGAAATAAATCTTACGTTTTTATAGAAATAATAAAAATCCTGAATTTTGATATTCAGGATTTTTTTTTGATTAATTCCAAAAAATAATTTATTCGAAAAATCTTTTAAAGATCTTTTGTCCATGAATATGTACTAATATCAGCCGGATCTTTCCACTCAAAATTAATTTTCACCTCATCTCCTGTTTTCAATTGTTTTCTGTTAGTCCTGAGGATCGGAATGTTCCAGTGAGTTACCGAAAGCAGGGGATTAGTATCTATGCTTATTTCATCATCAAAAATGATATTGAAAAAGAAACATATACCGTCACAGATTCCATCAGTTTTAATTTTTTTGGAAAAATTAAATTTCAGTGGAATATCTTTAGCATCCATATTTTCCATATCGAAAAATAAGATCTTTTCGGGGTCGCTTAAAAAGCTTTCAACAGATTCAGGTCTTACCATCATAATCCCATATCCGGGCTTTATGTCATTTTTCAAATCATCAAAACAGTCATAATTTATGCCGTAAATGTCCTGCTCCCAGATATATGGCACACTTGAATATTCTTTTAACTTTATAGGTGCAAGATAAACTTCAAATTTACCCGGTATAATTTTACCTTTTTCTTTCAGTAATCTGTCTCTTAAATCCGAAATATTTTCAACCATCATCTCATCAAAAAGAAATGCTCCTATCTGTTCGTGAATTATTATATCCGCTTTTTCAGGGACGGTAAATTCTTTACTGTTAATATTTATGAATTCAATATTCTCAATTTTATTATGAGTGGAAATTTTTTTTGCAGTTTCGATTATTTCACCGTGATCAATTGCATATATTTTTTTTGGTGAATTTTTTGACGCAAAGAAAGACAAAATACCTGTGCCGGTACCGAGGTCAATTACAACATCTCCTTTAGTAACCTGTTTTGTAATTCCTCTATAATAAGCGTCCATCCTTACTTTATCTCCGATCATCTTTTCCTGTTCCTGAAAGCTCCCGAAGAAATTACTGTTTGCTACGGAATAATATAATCCGCTGAGGAATTTACTGGATTTTACTTTTCCGTAAATATTACTGAGTAAATTTAAAAGAAATTTTCTCATTATAATTTTAGGTTTTTGAATTGGAAATTATTCAGCATAAAATTCCGAATAAATTTTTTCGATGTTGCCGTTAAGAAGTTTCCCGTTGTCAATATTTTTTATCAGATAATCTCTGAAAGTTATATTCTCTGAATTATAAGAATCTTCTTTCATAATATTATACAAAGCGATCGCCAGTACATGCATTCCGTCATCACTTTCCTTCCAGCGCTGTTTAGGTTCCTTTGCAATGCCGAGTTTTTCATTGATGATCTGATCGAGGGCCTGCACACAATCTTCCTCCGTAAATCCTTCCAGTGAATTATATCCAAACGAAGGGTTATGATTTAAAACTTTCTCCATAAAAAAACTTTCATTTTTTAGTAATTCGATCTTACTCAAAAGTAAAGTATCATTTTTTAGATCAAATGGGGGATGCATAATTTCATGGGAAGCTGTTCTTATAAGTATTTCAAACGGCCATGCAATATCAGTTAGAAATCTAGTACCAGTAATTTTTATTCCATGAGGACGTGAATAGTAAAGCATATAAACTGTAATTGAATCCGATGTTAATTTTTGTCCGAGATGCTCTTCCGTAATTCCGACAATATTGTATTTATACAGATTATTTTTTATTGAATTAATTGTATCAGATACTTTGCTGTAAATGTATTCATTCCAGTATTTTTCAAATTTGATCTCATCCAGCCAGTTGAGAACTATCTTAATGTCGGTATTCACAGATTCGAAAACTGCCCAGTTTTTATCAGAGTAATATGGCGATTTTTGAAAATTTTCTTTTAGCTCAGAAATGTTTTCTGTACTAAATTTTATTTCAGAAAGAGTCTCAGCTCCGACTGCCGAATAGTAAAGACAAAGCCATGCTGATACTATGTTCCCATTATCTTCTTTGATCACTTTTTTGAGATTTGCCAAAGATTGAGATACCTCCGGAGTGAGGTCATTTTTGAATTTATCATATTCACTTTGGTATTGGTCCAGATAGAACTGATCTCCGGTCATTATATTTATAAAACAGAATGTATCATACTTGAATGAAGGATGAATTTCCCAGTTAGTGGAATCTGATGGCGTCATTGAATAAGAATTATTTATTAAAATAAATGAGATTAGTAATATTAAGAACTTCATTATAATGATAATATTTTTTCTAATTATATCGAACTTAAGAATAAAAAAGTTATGTAATAATTAAAATTACTTATTATCAGCTTTTTTGGAAACAGCTTTTTTATAAAGTGACATGTATTCCTTTGCAGATTTATCCCACGAAAAATCTTTCTTCATTCCTCTCTGCATAATTTTTTTCCATATATTCTTTTGATTATATACTTCAAGAGCTTGGACAATTGTATCATATAATGCAGATGGAGAATTTTCTTCAAAAGTAAAACCATTCCCATTCTTAGAATCTTCATGAAAATCAATCACTGTATCTGCAAGTCCTCCCGTCTTTCTTACTATAGGAACTGTACCGTAATTCAGACTATACATTTGATTCAATCCACATGGCTCATAGACAGACGGCATTAAAAACATATCACAGCCTGCAGTTATGTAATGTGAAAGTTTATTATTATACCCGATGTAAGCATTTACTTTATCAGGAAAACTGTAAGCAAGCTGCTCAAAAAAATCTTCGGTTCCTTCATCACCGCTGCCGAGTATTATAAGCTGAATTGGTAAACTCATTAATTCATTTATTACAGGAAAGATCAGCTCAAGTCCTTTCTGACCGGCGAATCTCGACACTATACCAATAGCCGGTATATTATCATTGTACTCAAGTTCAGCTTCAAAGAGAAGTTCTTTTTTACATGATTTTTTATTTGAGAATTCTGTCGGGCTGTAATTAAATGGTATGAACTTATCGGTTTTCGGATTCCAGATCTTTTTATCAATTCCATTTAATACTCCATAGAGATCATCTTTTCTTGTTTGCAAAACACTTTCTAAACCTGCGCCAAATTCAGGTGTCTGAATTTCTTTTGCATAGGTAGGACTTACTGTAGTTACAATTTCGGAAAAAAGAATTCCGCATTTCATAAAACAAAATGTATTATCAATTTCATACGGACCACCATTATAATATTCATTATAAGACAGACCTGCATTATAAACTGATCTTTCGGAGAATCTTCCCTGATAGCCTATATTGTGAATTGATAAAAGGACTGCAGTTTTTTCAAACAGCTTATCCCATTTATAATTAGTATTTAAATAAACAGGAATAAGTCCCGTCTGCCAGTCATTGCAGTGAATTACGTCCGGTGCCCACTTAAGTCTTTGAAGAGTTTCGATGACAGCAATCTGAAAAAGTATAAATCTTTCATCCTCATCGGGATCATCGGTGTATGGCAATTCACGATGAAAATATTCGGGACAGTCAATAAAATAAACATCTACATTTGATCCGGGTAGCTTACCTGTCCATATCCTGAATGTTACTTTTTTATCACCGATCATCACAGGAATGTCACCATACTCTTCCATAAAATTTATATTATACTTAAGTGTTTTGATACCTTTATATAATGGGATAATGATCTTTACTTCATTTTTATTCTTAACAATTTTTTTCTTTCCTTTTGTTTTTACTTTTTGATCATTCTTTATCTTATCGGTTATTTCAGAATTTTCAGCGGCAATGATCTTCGGCAGTGATCCGAGCACGTCTCCAAGTCCGCCTGTCTTAACAAACGGAAAACATTCTGAAGCTGCAAAACATATCTTCAATGTATATTCTATTTTTTTTAAATAAAAAGATTACTATAGGATAACTGAATAAAATACTGTTTGACAAAATTGTTAAACAGTATTTTAATTTTGATTTTAGAATTTTGTGTCAATCACATAAGGAACCATTTTTCTCCAGGTAGGCCAGTCATGCGGGACATCAGTTCCCCAAAGTTCAAGATCATGTTTGATTTCTTTCTTGTCAAGAATTCCGGATAATCTTACAGATGCTTCCGGGTTTTCGTAATTTCCCTGCCCGGTAAGAATATGTATGTGTTCACTTTTTCTTAATTCTTCAAGTACAGTTTCATCTTCAAGATTTGGAAGGTAATGCATTGGTGAATTGAAATAACATGTCTGATCAAAATAACCTTTGGAATAATCGCTCAGATCATAAGATCCGCTCATTGCAATTGTACCTGCAAAAAGATCAGGTCTTTTGAAATATAGATTAGCGCAGTGCAAAGCTCCGAGAGATGCTCCGCATGTGATGATCGGAACTTCACCGTTACAGTCATCAAAAATAAACGGCACTACTTCTTCAGTCACATAATCATTGAACTGCTGATGTCTTACAGCTTTGTCATATGGAATCATTTCTTCATTGAGCCAGCTCTCATTATTTATACTGTTAATGGAGTAGACCTTTAATTTGCCGGCCTCTATCTGCGGCTTTATTTCATCTATTAATTGAAATCTTTCATACTCAAGGTAATCGGCAGCAGCAGTAGGAAAAAGTAGTAATGCAAATCCGTAATCACCGTATTTTACAATGTCCATTTCTTTATTCAGACTCGGACTGTATTGTTTTGATATCACTCTGTTCATTTGATTAATTTAATTTGGTTTGAAAATTTATAAGGACTGCAAGATAATAATTTTGAGAATTAATTATCAGTCTGAATTTAGTGCTGAAAGTGATAAATTGCTTTGTTATTTATAGTGGAAATCTAGCCGTCGCATCTGTCAAAGTCAAGTTTCCGATTCTAGTTGGTCACGTTCGTTCCGCTCTCTTGTGACAAACAGCGGCTCAATAAATACTTTTGGTTATAAACTGGCGGATGTGAGTTTGAAACGGAGTTTCAAATTCAGCTGCGTTCCCAAACAAGGAGTTTGGGAACGAGTGAATGTATATTTTTTAAGATAAAATTTAAGCTATATCAGAATGGAAGGTCGCTGTCTGAATCGTTGCTTGAAGAAACTTCCGGCCGACTGCTGTTTTGACTCTGCGCATAATCAGCATTACTATTGCTGCTTCCGCCGCCGTCTTTTTTCTGAAGTCTCCATGCGTTCAGACTTGTGAAATATGTGGTCTCGCCTTCTTTATTAGTCCATGGTCTGCCGGTCAGATCGAACTGTACTTCCACCATATCTCCTTTACTGAATCCGTCCAGATAGTCACAGTTATTTTGTGTCAGTTGAAATTTTATATATTGCGGATATTCGGGATTGGTAACATACTCAACGATGAATTCTCTCTTTTTAAATTTTTCCGTAACCTGTTTTGCATCATAGATCTCATGCAGTTTTCCTGTAATGTCCATTATTTTTTTTTTGATTAAATTATTATAAAATAAAAATCTGATAAGATTCAGATCAACAGCAAATTAATTTTATCCGATTAAACTGACAAGTCAATATATTAAATATTTAATTTTAAATTTTAAATATTAAATGTCTGACAGACTTTTCTTATTTAAATAACAAAAACCTGCCTCAAAGTCCCGAAGGTTCAAAGGTTAAGTCTCCACAGAGTTGCGTGTTTATATGTCTCCGCAGAGTCACGTGCTCATCGGACTCTGCGGAAAGTCAATATTTAAAATTAAATGAATTAGTCTTTAATGTCAGCGAAGTCAATATCACCAATATCTTCAATATAAATTTCCTCTTCAGTCGCCGGTACAACTTTCCTTGAAAGATATGAATACATCGCCGGTACAATAAATAAAGTAAGGAACGTCGCAAAAATAAGTCCACCCACTACTGCTATACCGAGTGAAGTTCTGCTGCCTGCACCTGCGCCGACTGCAATCGGCATTATTCCGAGAATAGTTGTAAGACTTGTCATCACGATAGGTCTGAATCTTGATACTGATGCACTCTTTACTGCTTCGAGTACACTCAGCCCTGATTCTTTTCTCTGATTCGCAAACTCAACTATAAGTATTGCATTCTTTGTCACAAGTCCGATCAGCATAATAATTCCGATCTGTGAAAAGATATTCAGCGTCATGTCAAATAACCATAATGAAAGCAATGCTCCGGTAAGTGCAAGTGGAACAGTAAGGATTATTATGAACGGGTCAATAAAACTTTCGAACTGTGCCGACAATACGAGAAAGATTATCAGGATTGCAAATATAAAAGTGAATATAAGACTCGACGAACTTTCAGCAAAATCTTTTGATTCACCTGCAAGTGATGTAGAAAAAGTCTTATCAAGAAATGGAGCAGAGATCCTGTCCATTTCTTCAATTGCTTCTCCAAGTGCTACACCTGGTGCAAGTCCGCTGCCGATAGTAGCTGAGACATATCTGTTATATCTTAGTCTTGAAGTCGGACTGATATTTTCTTCGACTGTAACTAGATTATCAAGCTGTATAAGTTCACCTTTATTATTTCTAACAAATAAATAACTCAGATCATAAGGATCATCTCTGTATTCCCTGTCCACCTGCGCAATGACCTGATACTGCTTTCCGCCTTTTAGAAAATAACTTATCTGCTGACCACCGAGTGCGATCTGAAGTGTCCTTGCAATATCTCTTGTGGAGACTCCGACTGTAGATGCTTTCTCCCTGTTAATGGAGACAGTAAGTTCAGGTTTATTTACTTTAATATCAGCATCGACAAACTGCAGCTTCGGACTTTTCTTTGCTTCCTCAAGAATCTTTGGCAGCACTTCCATCAGCTTATCAAAATTCGGTGCCTGTATCACATACTGAAGCGGCTGTCTTCCAAATCTCGAGCCGATAGTCGGCGGCATTGTAGGAAAACCTCTGATCCCTGTAAAAGTATTCAGATCTTTTGCAAGACTTTTATAAATTTCCTGTTGAGTCCTCACTCTGTCCTCAGGTGGTACGAGAAATAAATTTACTATACCAATATTTGTAGCACCCGGTGAACCAAAGCTCGGAGCAATAATTGTAATCGGACTTATAGCTTCGGGAATTGAATCCATGACATACTGGGAAAGCTCATCCATGTATTTTTCTGTGTATTCAAAAGTCGATCCTTCAGGACCAAGTGCCTGTATCCGAACATTTGATCTGTCCTCTAAAGGTGCAAGTTCTGTCTGAATATCTGATTTCAGAAAGTAAACAAATACTCCCATAAGAATTATTAATACAATTGCCATCCATCTGATCTTCATAAATCCAAAAAGCATTTTCTCATAAATTCTAGTCATGCCTGCAAAGAAAGGCTCAGTGGCATTATAAAATTTATTGGATTTAGTATGTTTTTTCAAAAGTCTTGAAGACAGCATCGGGGTAAGTGTCAATGCAACAAATGAAGATATGATAACTGTAGAAGCAACGACTACACCAAATTCTTTGAACAGCTTGCCGATAAGTCCTTCCAGAAAAAGTAACGGGAGAAATACAGCAGCAAGTGTAATGGTCGTCGAGATAACAGCAAAATAAATTTCCTTTGAACCTTTTCGGGCAGCTTCCATTGGAGACATTCCATCTTCGATCTTGGAATAAATATTTTCTAATACTACAATAGCATCATCTACAACAAGTCCGATTGCAAGAATAATCGCTACAAGTGTAAGTACATTTATAGAATAGCCTACAAGATATATCACAAAAAATCCGGCGATGATAGAAACAGGAATTGCAACTACAGGAATCAGCGTAGATCTCCAGTCACGAAGGAATACAAATATTACAATCAATACAAGTATGAAAGCAATAACGATAGTCTCTTCTACTTCCAAAATGGTCGAACGCACAAATGTAGAAAAATCAAAACCTACTTCTAATCTGTATTCAGGAGGAATCTCTTCTTTAAGTACTTCAAATCTTTTTTTGAATTCATCAGAGATCTCTATTATATTTGATCCGGGTATTGCCTGAACTGAAATTCCAATTCCATTGGTTCCGCCTCTTTTAACAGCAGTCCTTTCATTTTCAGCACCAATAACTGCATAGCCGATATCTTTCAGCTTTACAGTATTTTCACCGCTTTGTACAATTACCAGTTCATTGAATTCTTCAGCATCCTTAAATCTGCCGAGTGTCCGGACAGACAATTCAGTATTATCACCTTCTATTCTTCCGGATGGAAGTTCTACATTTTCTCTTTCAAGAGCGATCTGTACATCAAGCGGTGTAAGTTTATATGCTGCCAGTCTCTGCGGATCGAGCCATAATCTCATCGAGTATTTTTTCTCACCGAAAATATTTACTGAGCTGACACCTGCTATTGTCTGAACTCTTTCCTTGATAACATTTGTTGCAAAATCACTTACCTCCAGAATACTTTTTGTATCACTTTGCAAAAACATAAATATGATCGGCGTTGCATCAGCATCGGCTTTCTGAACTATAGGATTATCTATGTCAGGAGGAAGATTCCTCTGCGCTCTGGAAACTCTGTCCCTTACATCATTTGCTGCATCTTCGAGATTTCTGCTGAGTTCAAATTCAAGAGTTATCCTGCTGGACTGTTCGCGGCTTTCAGAGGTCAGAGTTTTTATTCCTTCGATTCCGTTTAATGACTGTTCGAGCGGTTCAGTAATCTGGGATTCTATTACTTCGGAATTTGCTCCCGGATATATTGTAGTAACGTTTACAATCGGCGGATCGACGCTGGGATATTCTCTTACTTCAAGATAGACAATTGAGACAAGTCCGAATATAATAAGTATCAGCGACATTACGATCGCAAGTACGGGACGGTTTATGGAAGTATTTGAGATAGACATATTATACTATTATTAGATATAAAGAATTGAATTTTAAATATAAATTTTACTGTGATTCCATTATGTCAATTACAACAGGCGAACCGGATTTGAGTCTCAGGATATTAGTAGTAAGAATTGTATCACCTGCACTTATACCGGACAGGATCTGGATCTGATTATCTGTTCTTACACCTGTCAATACATCTGTTAGAAGTGCGGATCCGTTTTTTAAAACAAATACATCGTGACCTTTAAGCTTTGGTATGAGAGCTTGCGTAGGTATCATGATCGCATCTTTAATAGTGTTCAGTTCTAGATTTACATTTGCAAATGTACCGGGCAATAGTTTTCTTCCCGGATTCTGAGTAATTGCTCTTACGGTCAGTGACCTTGTGGTGCCGTCAAGCTTAGGCTCGAATGCTGCGATAGTTCCTGTAAATTCTTCACTTTCACCTTCGACAGAAAACGTAATAGTCTGCCCTTTATTAAAAGCTGTCACATATTTTTCCGGTACGGAAAAATCCAGTTTCACTCTTCCTGTCTCCTGAATATTTGCCAGCACTACTGAAGGAGTGACATAACTTCCTATGCTGACATTTTTAAATCCTATAATACCTGAAAAAGGTGCGCGGATATTTGTTTTATCTATTTGTATCTCAAGAATTTCCATCTCAGCATTTACCCTGTCAGATTCATTTTGCAGATTATCCATCTCTTCACTTGTAGAAAGGTTTTTATCATAAAGCTGCTGAATCCTGCTAAGATTTTTTTCAATGATCTCACTTTGTATATCAAGCTTATTCATCTGAGCATCGAGATCAGAGTCATCTAATTTAAAAAGTAGTTTGCCTTTCGAGACATAAGTTCCTTCTTTAAAATAAATTCCTGTGATTTTTTTTGAAAGTTCGCTTCGCAGCTCTACTTCTTCATTTGCAACGATAGAGCCAATCACTTTGATAGAATTGTCAAGCTCTTCTGCATTTACAATATATCCGTTGGCGGGTGTAGGCATGTTTTTTGAATCAGGTCCCGGCTTTTTATCAATTTCGTTTTTATCTCCGGAAAGCAGCTTTGGCAAAATAAAAGCAGCTGCAATTAAAATAATTATTAAACTTACTGAAATGTATTTGATTTTTTTACTCAAAGGTTTTATTGATTTTTTATATTTTAATTTACTTTTTAAAAATTTTAATTTAAATGTAAATTCTTAAACAGATAATTAACCAACCACTATAAGGTAGCTGACAAAACAAAAACTGATAAGGTTTAACAGAATTTAAACTGATTTATTTATAAAGAAATTTTCAATAAATTAATTCCATTTTTTCAAAAAACATTTAAAAGGTTTTATTCAAAAAAATTCAATATTTAATAATTAGTCAATATTCAACATTGAATCCTACATTTACAGAATTTTTTTATTTCAGATTAATAAATTAAATGTTTAATTTTGTAATACAAATTATTCATTTATAACAAAAATGAAATTGTATATTTTAAACCTAATGATATTTAAATTTTAGAAAAGGAGTCTTGCTAGATTATGAATGGTGCACATTTACATTTAATTCTCAATCATATCCCTGTCATCGGTACAATCTTCGCAATGTTTATTTTATTTATTGGTATAATAAAAAAAAGTGATGATGTAAAAAAAGTATGTATGCTGGTAATAATTTTTACTTCTATACTTACGATACCTGTTTATCTGACCGGTGACAAAGCTGAAGAAATGATAGAAGGAAATTACGAAGACGTGGATGAAGAATTTATACATTCACATGAAGATTTTGCTTTGTATAGTTTTATTGCAATGAATATCATGGGAGCAGTCGCACTTATCTCAATGTTCATTTATAAGAAACCAAAGCTCTTACCAAATTCTTTTGCATATTTTATGTTTGCTTTACTAATTATTGTAAATGGAATGATGACTTATACTGCCAATCTCGGAGGTAAAATTCATCATCCTGAAATACGCGAAGACAAGCTTCCATGGGAATCAAATGTTATTCAAGATGAAAAAAATGATGACAGGTCCGGGAAAAATGAACATAAAGAAAAAGAAGATGAACTTGAAGAAGAACAAAATGATCATAAAGGTCATGATCATAATTAGATCAAAGTTCTTTTATGTTGTTATTTCAGCTATAACATTTTTCATATCATCAGGCAGCTCAGACTCAAATCTGATCTTTTCATTTGTTATCGGATGAACAAACCCAAGTACTCTCGCATGCAGTGCCTGTCTGTCAATTTTCTCCAAAAGATTTTTTATACGGGCTTTTAAATTTGACGAAAGATTTACTGAATGAGGTTCTCTGCCGCCGTAAGTTTCATCTCCAAAAACAGGATGAGCTATGTCAGCCATATGAACCCGGATCTGATGCGTTCTGCCCGTCTTTAAATTTAATTTGATCAGTGAAAGAAAATCATATTCACTGATCACTTCATAATTTGTGATTGCAAGTTTACCTGAAGCATCATCATCTTTTAAAACAGTAACTTTTTTTCTGTCCCTTTTATCTCTGCCAAGCCGGTTCGAGATCTCTCCTTTTTTCTTTTTTAATTTTCCCCAGATTATTGCAGCATATTCTCTTTCTATAGTATGATGAAAAAACTGCTCTGACAATTTTCTATGAGTAAGTTCATCTTTGGCAATTACGATCAGCCCTGATGTATCTTTATCAAGCCTGTGAACTATTCCTGCTCGTTCAAAACCATTCAGATTTGATAAACTTCCTTTTGTCTTTTCAGCATAATATAAAATAGCATTTACCAGTGTACCGGTGTAATTTTTATATGCGGGATGAACGACCATGCCGGGTGGTTTATTTATGATCATCAGATATTCATCTTCAAATACGATATCAAGCGGAATGTCTTCAGGCAGAATGTCCTGCTTTTCAGGATAATCAAGTTCGATCTCAATTTCATCTTCAGGCTTTACAATATAATTTGACTTAACGAGATCTCCGTTTACCGTTACAAATCCTAGATCGATTGCTTTTTTTACTTTAGTACGCGAAGCGTTTTCAATAAAATTTGCAATATACTTGTCAATTCTTTGCTTCGTTTTTACTTCAGGTACAATGAATGTATAATTTCTTTCCAAGCTATTTTTTTAATATTACAAATATATACTCTTGAATTTATGAATTAACTGTAAAAATTCTTAAATTAAAGTTTACACTGAATTTTAAAAAAACTTTATTTATTTTACGAACAGTTAAAACTTAACTTTACTTAAAATATCTAAGCTATTTATTTTTATGAAATTTAAATTTTAGAATCATGCAAAACAAATTCATTTTTAAAAAAGCAAGATCTTCATATTTCACATTCCTTATATTATTAACATTTTCGGTTTCAGTATATATGTCGGGCTGTTCATCATCTGAGGATGAAGTAGAAGTTACTCAGAGAATGATTGATTCGATGGATGTGTACACTCAGATTGACAATTCATTTGCTGTTTATCAAAAAGCACTTAATTATAATCAAAGCGCAAACAGTAAGGAGGCAGGAGAATCGTTTGAGTCCTCATTGAAAATCTTGAGCAATATTAACAGTAATATCATAAACAATTCCGAGTATTACGCCTGGAAAATTGATTATGATGAACTCGCTGTAAGTATAGTACAGGATTATATTTCTACTCAAAGTGAGATCAGTGCAAATAGTCTTGCATTTGATTTTGCAAAAAAGAATGCGATAAAATATGAAAAAGTAGAAGAGGTAAGCGGTGACCGTGCTGCACTTCCTGATGGAAGTGATCTTCCGCTTGACAAAAATTCAGCAGTAGATGGATATATAGAATTTTTTACAAACACTGACAGAGGTAAAAGTTTTATTGACAAGACTCTGTATCGCTCAGGAAAATTCTTCCCGTTAATGAGGAAGATTTTAAAATTCAATAATGCACCTGAAGAGCTTATCTATCTTTCAGTACAGGAATCAGGGCTTGCTCCAACCATAATGTCAAAAGCCGGCGCAGTAGGACTCTGGCAGTTTATGCCGGCTACAGGTTATGCTTATGGTCTGGGACAGGATGAATACCGTGATGACAGAATGGACATGGAAAAATCAACAGATGCTGCAGCAAGACATCTTAAAGATCTTTACAGATCACTTGGTGACTGGTATCTGGCATTTGCTGCATATAATGCAGGACCAGGCAGAGTTACCAAAGCGATTAAAAAAAGCGGATCGAGAGATTTCTGGACATTGAGAGGATTTCTACCCGGTGAAACAAAAAATTATGTGCCTTCAATTCTTGCACTATCTTTTGTTTTCAGAGATCCGGAAGGATATGGTTTTAAAAATGTTGAGTATGGCACACCGATTTCTTTTGACAGGGTAAATGTCAATACATCTATGACTCTTCAGCAGGTCGCAGATATGTGTGATGCAGATGTTGAAACTATCAGAGAATTGAATTCAGAACTGACTCAGGATATGGTTCCGGATTATCAGGATTATTATCAGCTCAGAATCCCTCATAAGACTTATGATAAATTTATTGCCAACTATAATGATGCAACTTATTTAGATAAAAGCGGCAGTAAGAGTCCGGAATTTGCCGGTACGGAAAAAGGTGGATATGAACAAATGATCGAACTTTCCTATTACAAAGTCAAAAACTATGACCCGGGTAACATTCAAAACATTGGCAGCACGGTTGGAAAAAAGAAGATGACATATCAGTTCAAGAAAAAAGATGCGCTCGAAGCAATTGCAGTTTTTTATGATGTCAGACCGGTGGAGATCAGAATCTGGAATAACATTCCTTATGGTTCGCCTATAAAACAACAGCAGAATCTCAACATTTATGTCACAGAAGAAAAATATAATCTGCTTAACGGATTAAATCAAAATGGAATAGATAAGTCTAAAAAGATAGATGAAAATGATATCAATCAAACAGACAAGAACTCCGTTGCTGAAGAAGTAGAAGAAGATGTTAAGAAAAAAGATTCTAATTATTCGGACAACACTAAAACTACTGATAGCAAAAACACTGATACTCAAAGCAGCACTAACAAACGTTATGTAAAAAAGAAAAAAGGATCTGAAAGTACTGAAACAAAAACTAATGATTCGAAAGGTGTCGACAATAACAGTACTGTAACAAAAGTGGATCTTCCAAAGAAAAGCGGTGAAACTGATGAACTGAAAAATAGTGATGACAACAGTGATAAAGAGAAAAATAATGATGAAAATTCTGATGAAGATAATAAATACATCAGTAAAGCAGAAGAGAATCAAGAAGAAAATACTTCCGGCGAGAATGACAATAGTATCAGCATTGAAAATAATAATGAAAAAGAAGCAACTGAAGAAACAGTCGAAGTACAAAAGTCAGAAGAGGATATTGCTAGAGACAGCTTCTTAAGTGCAAATAATCCATCGAATGTAATGGTTACAAATTATACCACAGAAAGAAGCACTGTAAATGAAAAGCAGGATGAAGGCACAGACAATTATTCTTACAATAGTACCGAAATAGTAAAAGCCCCTGAAGAAAAAAAGGTAACTGAAACAAAAAAGAAAACCAGTACAAAGTCAAAAGGTAAGACAACTTATTATACTGTTTCCGAAGGTGACAATCTATCGGATATTGCTGATGATCATAATGTTTCAATTAATGATCTGAAAGAATGGAATGATCTCGACTCTGACAAAATTCTTGTTGGTCAGAAACTCAAACTACAGGGAGGATCTTCTTCAAAGTCAAAAACTTCTACTCATACAGTTACATCCGGTGAAAATCTTACTATGATAGCAGATGAATATAATATGTCAGTTTCTGATCTGAAGGAAATAAATGATCTGAGCAGTGATGTAATAATGACCGGACAGAAATTAAAAGTAAAAGGGAGTAAATCAGGTAAGAATACTAACTCAGGGAATAAGTCTTCGCATAAAGTAAAAAGCGGTGAAACACTTGCTTCAATATCCGATAAGTATAATGTTTCAATTTCTAATCTAAGAAAATGGAATAAACTTAAAAGTGATAAGATACTAATAGGTCAGGTAATAAAAATAAATCCTTAACAGTCAAGTAAATTTAAAGCTAAAAAAAAAAAATTAAAGAATCTTTAAACTGAATTGAAAGAAATATATATAAGATATATATTGCATTCGTTTAAAAGACAACACATCAAAAAAGTATAAAGGAATTGCTGGCATAGCTCAATTGGTAGAGCAGCTGATTTGTAATCAGCAGGTTGGGGGTTCAAGTCCCTTTGCCAGCTCAAAAAAACAACCCTGTAAAGTATTTACTTTACAGGGTTTTTTTATTAATTTTTTTTTGTTAAAAACCTTAACGAAAAACTACTCTTCTTTGTAGTTCTTCGAGCAACACCACCTACAGAGACAGGAGATCTTGACATATCAATCGGATCGATAAATAGTGAAGCCACAAAGAATAAAAATTATGTTGAAAAAAGAAATTAAACACCTTTGAGTCTTTGAGTCTTTGAGACTTCGAGGCAGGCAATATGTCAGTTATTCCCAGTTCATTTTTTTCTTTAATGAAGTGATGTGACTAAGATGATGATCACAATGCCATGCATAAATTCCTGTGTTTTCATCAAGGCGGAATTTCTTTCCATGTTCGGGATGAATAAAAATTTTACTGAATTGTTCCTTTAATAAAGATCTGAGTAATACTGTCCATCTCTGATGAATTCCTTCCAGCATTTTTAAAGCAGGCTCAATGGAAATACTTTTACTGTCAGCAAGTTCCGCCCACCTGTCTTCAAAGTATTGTCTGATCGTTGGCTCATCCTCTGTCAAAGCAAGCTTAAAACGAATAAGACTGTTCATATGACTGTCAGCACAATGATTCACAACCTGTCTGATAGTCCATCCTTCAGGTCTGTATTCAGTATCGAGTTGAACATCAGATAAATGATCAGTTTCAGCTCTTAACCTTGACGGAAAATTTTCTATGACAGAAATATAATCATTAAGAATCTTATCTGTAATCACTTCAGGTTTTTGGTATTCACCAATCGGATATCTTAAATTGAAATCAATCATTTTTAAAAATTATTTGAATCGAAATTAAAATCTAATTAATCTGAAAATCAATTTCAATTTTAATTATAAATTGTTTAAAAATTTTCATGAATTTTATTATTCAGCAAATTAACCTGTTAAATAATCTAAACTCAAAACAATTATTAACTACTAACTATTAACTATTAACTATTAACTGTAAGGGTATTCATGTTTAAATTGAAACTTCTTTTTAATAAAGTTATTTTTGAAAATGTATAACAAAATTGACAAAGAAATAATCAAATCCCTTACTGATATTTCAGGAAGTGAAAATGTAATTTATGATAATGAAAATCTTGAACTTTATTCCAGGGACTACACAGAAAATCTTTCATTCCTGCCTGAAGTTATAATCAAGCCTGCTGATGCAAAAGAAATTTCAGAAATACTAAAACTAGCAAATATACATTTGATACCCGTTGTACCGAGAGGCGGGGGCACAGGTCTTTCAGGAGGAGCTTTGCCGTTGTATGGAGGCATTTGTCTTTCTATGGAAAGGTTTAAGAAAATTATTGAAATTGACTGCGAAAATTATCAGGCGACTGTAGAGCCTGGTGTCATCACACAAATTTTTCAGGAAAATTGTGAAGAACTTGGATTGTATTATCCGCCTGACCCTGCATCTAGAGGCAGTTCTTTTCTTGGTGGGAATCTTGCCGAATGTTCGGGCGGACCTCGCGCTGTAAAATACGGTGTCACAAAAGATTATGTACTTGGACTTGAAGTCGTATTGCCTACCGGAGAAATTATAAGTACGGGTGCAAAAGTTTTAAAAAATGTTTCGGGATATAATCTCACACAGCTTATGGTCGGAAGTGAAGGTACACTTGGGATAATCACGAAAATTTATTTTAAGCTTATTCCATTGCCAAAATTCAGAAAAGTAATTTTAGTTGCTTTCAACAGTATTGAAGATTCAGCAAAAACAGTTTCTAAAATATTTCAGTCAGGGATAACACCTGCTGCAATTGAACTTATGGAAAGATCTGCCATCAAAGCTGCTGAAGATCAGCTTGGGAAAAAATTTCCAAATACAAATGCGGCAGCTCAGCTTCTTATTGAAGTGGATGGTAATTATGAAGAATCGCTCGATAAGGATATTGAATCCATTGCAGAAACTGTAATGGAGAACGGAGCTTACGATGTAATACTTGCAGAAGATAATCAGAAAATGAATGACCTCTGGGCTTTAAGAAGATGTATCGGTGAAGCTGTAAAATCGATTTCTGAATATAAGGAGGAAGATACTGTTGTCCCCAGGGCAAAAATACCTGAACTCATAAAAGGCGTTAAAGAGATCTCAGAAAAATATGGTATTACAACAATATGTTATGGTCATGCAGGTGACGGAAATGTACATGTAAATATTCTCAAAGATAAGATGAACGAAACGGAGTGGAATGAAAATCTTGATACTGCTATCAGGGAAATTTTTACTCATACTGTTTCACTCGGAGGTACTATCTCCGGCGAGCACGGAATAGGCTATTCTCAGAAATCTTATCTGTCAATTGCACTTGGAGAAAACGAAATTGCTTTAATGAAAAATATTAAAAAAACTCTTGATCCAAACAATATTATGAATCCGGGTAAGATATTTGCAGAGTAAATATTTATTCTGATTTTTAAAAAGAAATTCTAAATATATAAATTGATCAATACTGAAACTGACCTTCGTGTATTATATGCTCATACTGATAAAATGGGAGTAGTAAATAATGTCAGGTATCTTGAATATTTTGAAGCGGGAAGAAATGACTTTTTGAGGAAGTTAGGTTTTCCATATACAGAGCTTGAAAAAATTAATATAGGGCTGCCGGTAATAGAAGTTTTTGTAAAATTTATTTCTTCTGCTAAATACGATGATGTGATAATTATAAAAACTTTTCTTAAAAAAATTCCGACAGTCAGATTTACTATTGATTATGAAATTTATTGTGATGATAAATTAATTGTCACCGGATATTCAACTCATTCATTTGTCAATCTTGAAAAAATGAAACCGGTAAGACCTCCTGAAATTTTTATGGAGCTGCTCAGATCAAAATTCAGTTAAGGAAATTTAAAATTATTCTATAAATTAATTTTTATGAAAAAGTTACCGGACAGCTACACAGATTTCAATTTTAAAAAAGCAGTCAAACTCATTAAGCTAGCTGTAAAAGAAGACATTGGTGATGGTGATGTCACTTCTGAATTGTTAATCAAAGATAGTTCAGTTTCATCTGCTGAAATTCTTATAAAAGAAAATGGAATAGCTGCCGGAATAACTATTTTCAATCTTGTTTTCAATATTATAGATAAGAATGTAAAAACAGGATTTATTGTGAATGAAGGTGACAAGATAAAGAAGGGGACAGTCATTGGATATTTGAAAGGGAATACAGCATCCATTTTAAAAGGAGAAAGAATTGCTTTGAATATATTACAGAGGATGAGCGGAATAGCTACTTTCACCAACCGGCTTGTAAGGCTTTTGAATAATGAAAATATTAAGATCATTGATACGAGAAAAACTACTCCAAATTTCAGATTGTTTGAAAAACTTGCGGTAAGAATTGGCGGAGGTGAAAATCACAGATCAGGATTATATGACATGGTACTAATAAAAGATAACCATATTGAAGCTTGCGGAGGAATTTCAGGTACGTTAAAAAAACTTGAAAAGTCAAAAAAATCAAAGGAACTCAAAATAGAGATCGAAGTAAAAGACCTCATTGAATTTAATATTATTTTAAAATCAGGCACAAAAAAAATAGACAGAATAATGCTTGATAATTTTTCCGTTAAAGATGTGATAAAAGCATCCAGTATGAATAAGAGTAAATATGAAATTGAGATATCAGGGGGAGTAAATGAAAGCAACATCAGGAAATATAAAAATATACAAAATGTAAATTTTATTTCGATAGGTTCATTAACTCATTCTTCAAAAGCATTAGATATTTCGTTAAATTTTATTACTTGAAAATCTATATTGATAATCATAAATTTGGAAAATCATTAATTAAAAAATAATAACATGACTAATTTTACAAACAGGTTTGGATTTATTTTTGCTTTATTTGTATCTGTAATTATACTCTTTGCTTGCGGAGACAAAAAAGAATCAGAAGTTAAAAAAGAAAATACAAAAGAAGAGACAACAACAACGACAAAAGAAAATACAAAAACTTCCGGAAGTAACCAGCTTTATTTTGTAGAAGAATATTCAAAAGAAGGTGAAGAAATAGGAAAGAGTGAAAAGTTTTATATCAATAATAAAGGCGGATATATCACTGCAATGCTGAGAACTTCTGAACCCATCGGAGTTGGCGCAGTTGATGTTAGATTAGAAAGAGAATCTCTGGAAGGAACGGAGATCATAGATACAAAACCATACGATGTATTTCCTGAAAAAAGTTATTTCTTTTTTGATAAGATCACATTCTACAAATCAGGTGATTATAAAGTAACAGTATTTAAAAAAGACGGTTCTCCAATAGCATCAGGAAATGTCAGAATTGATTTCAAATAAAATAATTACATTCCATAAATTAAAAAATAAAAATGAAAGCCTTAAAACCATTGTTTTTTGTTTTTGTACTACTAGTTTTATTTGCAACAAAATCTGAGTCTTATGCTCAGCAGTATCCTATCCTTTATTTCTGTGAAGTATACGGAGATAACGGTGAAGTAGGAGTAAGTGACAGATTTACAACAGGATATTTAACAGTAATGGTCAAAGCAGATGGTCCTCTCGGACTCAGAGACTGTTCAATTCAGCTTGATAAATATGATCGTACAACCGGAAAATTCAGCTATTACAAAAAATTTCCATACGCTGTATCTCCGGATATGAAGTATGTTTATTTTGCAAAGAATGAAGAGAGTGATATGAATTTTGAAGATCCGGGTATTTACAGGGTATTTTTACTTGATCAGAATGACAGGACTGTAGCCAGCGGACTAGTTGAGATCATTTCTAAATATTAAATCGATTACTCATTTAATTTCAATTAAATTGTTTTAATGAAAAAATTATTCTTCATCACAGCTTTATTATCGGTAATATTTTTATCGGGTACATATTGTGAAGTAAAATCGCAGTCAATTCAATTCTGCGAAGATGTGGATAGTGAAGGCATGCCGGTCTCAGAAAGTACTGTTTTTAATATCAGTTCAAAAGGCGGTTACCTGAAGTTTCTAGTCAGACTTCCATATAAAATATCTACAAGTTCTGTAAGCTATGTCATTTATAAAATCGATGGAGATGGAAATGAAAATTATGAATCTACTATTTATCAGGATGTTGAGGGCAGCTGGTCTTGGTTTTGGAAAGAAGTAACATTCTATGATTCAGGTGTATATAATATAGCTGTATATGATGGTGATAATAATTATTTAACTTCAGGTCAGATAAGTATTCAATATTATTGACATAGTAAATTCATTACTCAAAATTTTTTTAAAGGTTATTCCGTTTTTCGGAATAACCTTTGTTTTTTAAAATTGAAATTCATATAATTCGTTTTATTCGGTTAAAATGTTATGATAGAAAAAATAAAAAGTCTTTCCAAAGATACACTCATATATGGCACAAATACCATTGTAGGAAGATTTCTTGGATTTTTTCTTGTACCTTTTTATACAAATAAATTCCTTCCTGATGAATATGGTATTATTACAATTATCTATTCTTATATTGCTATCTTAAATGTATTTTTTTCTATAGGTCTTGAATCAGGTTATATGAAATTTTCTTCGACTCTCGAAGTAGGCTCTGTAAAAGAAAATTTTTCGAACCCGTACTTTATTGTAATTGCAAATTCTTTCTTTCTCTCCACATTGATATACCTGTTTGCACCTGAGCTGACAGGGGTTTTTCAGGTAAGTCAGGATTATGCTTATCTGATCCGTTATTCTGCGCTGATATTATTTTTTGATAGCATAGTTTTAATACCTTTCGCATATCTCAGATTAAATAATAAAGCAAAATCATTTGCCGGAATAAAAATAATAAATATTTCCCTTAATGTTATTTTGAATATTGTACTGATCCTTTATTTCAATTTTGGAATAGAAGCAGTATTTATCAGTAATCTAATTTCATCAGCAGTCACATTTATCATGTTGATACCGGTACTTAGAGGGATTATAACTTTCAGATTTAATAAAGGTCTCGTAAAGGAATTGATTTATTTTTCTGTCCCGTACATCCCTGCCGGAATAGCGGCAAATATTGTGCAGATCATTGACAGACCGATTTTGAAATATCTGACTGACGATAAAACGGTCGGTATTTATACTGCAAATTATAAGCTCGGAATATTTATGATGCTGATAGTATCTATGTTCGAATTTGCATGGAGACCGTTCTTCCTGAATAATGCAAAAGATCCTGATGCCAAAAAACTTTTCTCAAAAATACTGACTGTCTTTGTTGCATTTGCTTCCGTGGTATTTTTATTCCTCACTGTTTTTATAGACAATATAGTGAAAATGGATCTGCCTTTCGGAAGTCATCTGATAGGGGAGGCATACTGGTCCGGACTTGAGATCGTGCCTGTGATCTTATTCGGATATTTGTTTTATGGAATGTATGTGAATTTTATGGCGGGAATTTACATTGAAAAAAAAACAAAGTATCTGCCATTGATCACAGGACTTGGTGCTGCAATAAATGTAATTTCAAATTTCATTCTTATTCCAAAGTTGTCATTCATGGGAGCGGCTATTTCTACTTTGATAAGTTATTTTGTAATGATGGCAGGTATCTACATTGTGTCACAGAAGTTTTATAAAGTAAATTACGAATACAAAAAAATTGGCATTATATTTACTTCTTTAATTTCCGTAACTGCAATATATTTCATCCTGAATTCTTATATGGAAATTAACTGGATCATAAAAATTGTCTTCCCTGTAATTTATATTCTGATTATTTACTTCACGGGGATATTTAATCGGAATGTAATTAAAAAATTTATGTGATTGTCTGAACCATGATTTAAGGATTAACATGATTTCCTGATTATTGAATTCAACTGAAAATCTATATCTATTTTTTGTATCATTTTATCAATCATACTAACAGTCACAAAAATAATGACAAATGCTTTTATGCCTCAAAGTCTCAAAGTCTCAAAGTCTCAAAGTCTCAAAGCCTCAAAGTCTCAAAGTCTCAAAGAAAAACTTTTTTAAAAAATTCTATAATTCTTACTTAAATTAAGAAAGATACTCAATGCTGTCAAAATTTTTTTTTATATTTCTTATAAATGAATATAATTTAAATAAAATCAGATGATTTTTTTTTTGTTTCAGAAAAAAGAACCCGCCTTTGAAAAATTGTCGTTAAGAATTCATGAGTAATTGCTGAAATTCAGGGATTTTCAACAAGTTCATCTCAAAAATTCTTCCGTAAATAAAATCAGAAAGTAAAATTGAAGCTGATCATAAAATCAATACATAATCATAAATTCTCACAAATATTGTAAAAATATGCAGACGAGTCAAATGGTAAAAAAGACGGTTTGTGAAAAAATAAAATGGACGGGGTTCTAAGGCCTGTCTTTAAAGGGCTGGCGGAGATGGTTCAAAAAAATATTGTAAGAAAATAACCGGAATTATGGTTGCCAGATCCGGATTTACAGGAATTCGTGTTTGTAAAAAATGTAAATTAAAATCTTGTAATCCTAAAACCATGCGAATCAAGGTCAAAATTTTCTATTGACACTATTAAATAATTATGCCATATTTA
>DAORRV010000030.1:0-2920 GCA_035443185.1 Ignavibacteria bacterium
AATAGTAATCAGAATTCCGCAGATATATGAATGTCAAATAAGTTTGAATAGTTTATTTCAGTGTCCTCATTAAATCTCTGAAATAAAGTTACATCATTCAAAGAAAATTCAGCCGCAGATTCGGAGATTGCTTCGTCGCTTTGCACCTCTCAAAATTAAACACAGTTTTTGAAAATTTGTATTCTTGCAAGAGCTTTTGTAAAATAATTATTACCCACCCCGCAGGCAGAGAAGGCAGGGTGGGGTTGCTTTTGTGCAATATATTGCAAGCTACATCTTCTTAATAATAAAATTCTTACGGCTGCTGAGCATGTCCCATAACAGGAGTTCTTGTCGGAGCTGCAATTCCATAGATTACCACTATTCCGGATCCGCCTCCCCAGGTCGAAGTTGGCAATGCCGGATTTGTATCAAGTACAGCTTCAGGTACATTCCAGTTATTTGCTACCCATAAATTTCCGGCTGCATCCGGGATTACGTCAGTTACCATCTGTAAACTTCCGCCCTGGAAAGAATGAATTACATCTCCCGTATTTTTCCCTGCAGATCTGCCTTTCGGATCAGCACCGGCCATCAGTACGACTCCCCTGCCATAAAAATTTCCTACCCATACATCGTCATTGCCGTCAATTGAAACTCCCCATGGAACATTTATTTCTTTACCACCATTGTATCCGGATGGATTTGGCTGCGTGCCGTCGGGACGAATCATGTTTACTATTCCTGTTGTATTTGTTGCAGTTACATTTTCCATCATGTTTTTACCTAAGATCTGAAATTGTTTCATAATCGAAGTACCCGGCGGGATTGGAACTTCAGGAAAATTCAGTGAAGCATTACTAGCTACCCATAAGTTGCCTTTTGAATCCAGTGCTACTCCTCTTACAGATATTCCTAGATTAAACGTTTCTGTTTTTGAAGGATCATCGGCGGAAAATCTTACAAGTGTATTTGATTGTGAATTGCTTACCCAGACTCTGTTCTGATTATCAACGGCTACACCAAATGGAGACTTCAGTCCTTCAACTTTTACAATTATACCTTGCCTTATCTCACCTTTTGGAAAAAAAAGCATCTGATCATTTGTTCCGTCTGCTATCCAGACATCTCCGTTAGCTGCAACTCCGATACCCATCAGGTTTCCGGTTTTTCCGGCCATAGGAAAATCAGATTCAGGAGCTACAAGATTTCCCTCAAAATCCATTACAGCAATTCCACCCGAAAGACTTCCGATCCAGACTCTGTCCTTAGTGACGGCTGTTCCCCAGCCTACACCGTCAACTCTGTTTCCCCTGAATCCAAATATAGGAGGAGATAAAGGAATTCCGTTTGAAGTAACTTTTATTGTTCCACCTCCGAGTCCGTTTAAAACACCGGACTGCGAACCCGGCATCCAGTTTTGTCCGCTCCAGAGAGTTCCCTCCGCATCCAGACAAAGTTTACCGGCACTGTAAATTCCTCCTCCGGCAAAACATAACATAAGAGCAAAATCTTTCGGCGCATAAAATAAATAAGGAATAAAAGGTGCAAAGCGCGGAGCTCCGTCTTTAGGCTGCGGATAAGCTGCATCAAACAATGAAAACAATTCCGCAGGATTTGCCCATGGAGATTTTGCTATACCGGAAATTGCTTCCAATGTATTAGTCGGCTCAGTACCGCCGGCAGGTGTGCAGGCTTTTAAAAACCTGCCGCGCCAGTTGTCGTCAGTTACAGTTGCATAAGCAGTAATTAATGATCCAAGAGTATTCAGACTAGATAGTGTGACGTTTTGTGAACTGTTAATCGCGTCAAGCAAAACTTTTCCCCATTTACCTGTAGCAGGATCAATTAAGTTCGGCGCATTAAGAGCAGCTATCTTCAATCCACTTATGTTGCCGGAAATGGATTCACCGTCAATGAATTGTGCAGCAGTAAAAGCTGATGCAACAGTAGTTAGCTCATTGATTACGATCTTGTCGGGGAAACTATTTCCAAGTAATGTAAGGAGTGTGAGAGAATTTTTTGAGTTTGTATTGATTGCGTCAGAAAGTTTCCCGTCCTTTGCAATTATATAAAAAACATCATCACTTTTTTTTGAATAATTTATCGTAAACTCACCATAATTATTTGAGCTTACCTGTGAAATTTGCACCGGTGCGCCGGTGCCTGCGGAATACATTGTTACAGTGGAGTTTTGAATCGGGCTTCCGGCACTCAATACTTTACCGGATATATTATCTGCATAAGAATAATTTATAACTCCCAGAATAATTATTGTTACAAATGTCATAATTACCTTAAGCCGAGAAGCTTTAAGTAGAAATTGTCTTTTCATTTTTTTTAATGTTTAGTTTATTTTTTTAATTTAATTGTATTCTGTTTAAAAAAATCTAAATCAACATATTTCTTTTACAAATATTATCTGGTTACTATTGTAATATATTCGGGGTTTAAGGGATATTAATAGTGTAAAAAATAAAATGAATTATTCTAAATTTAAAGTTAGTAATCAATATATACGTTTTTCAAATCTTAAAACATACACTGATATTGCCTACATTAAAAATCATAATATAAAATAAAAGCTCCATCCTTTGTCCAAATGGCGAATGGGAGCTATTCCATTAAGTTAAGTGATTTATATTTTATAATTTTATTAATGTAAATTTATAATTAAAAAATTCAGGTTCTTCCCCCTTTTTCAAAGGGAGGATGGGAGAGGTTTGCTGATCGCGACGATACTTTCATTAACTTAATGGCATTGAGACCGGGAGAGTTTGTAAAGCTGAGGTTCAATTAATCCTGCTGCATTAGAGGAAATATTTGTAAATTATTTTAAATCGTGCTTTTAAAAATTCCGGCTTATAACTTAAAATAATCGATGTCTTAAATAGTCCGGGATATTAAAAGAATTTATTTGGAATTTATTTGGAATTTATTT
>DAORRV010000030.1:3020-6393 GCA_035443185.1 Ignavibacteria bacterium
TTAAATAGTCCGGGATATTAAAAGAATTTATTTGGAATTTATTTGGAATTTATTTGGAATTTATTTTAATCGTATCTTTTCTAAATTTCCAAAAAATATTTTCAATTGAATACATCTCCCCCGAAATGTATTTGATTTTCTAAATTAAAAGTACTTATTCCACAATGAATTTTTAATTTAAACTAACTTAATATAAACCTACTTATGCAAATTATTACTTCCTCCAAAACAATTTTTTATCTGTTAATTTTTTTGATAATGATCTTTTCTACAGCCAGTGCCCAAAAAAAAGCAACTGAAGATCAGCAGGCAAATGAACTGGCTAAGAAGCTTGCTAATCCGGTTTCAAATCTTATCAGCGTCCCGTTTCAGAATAACTTTGATTATAATTTCGGTACGCTTGGCGGTTACAGATATACATTAAATTTCCAGCCGGTGATTCCAATGAAACTGGGAAAGAGTCTTAGTTTGATAAACAGATTCATCGTTCCGTTTATAAATCAAAATAATGTTACCGGACCTGAAATGCAAAACGGTTTAGGAAATACTTTGTACTCTGCATTCTTTTCACCGAAAACAGGCAAACTTATTTTTGGAGTTGGTCCCGAAATTGGATTTCCTTCAACCAATAAATATTTAGGTGCGGAGAACTGGTTAATCGGTCCTACACTTGTTGTACTTGCACAGCCCGGAAACTGGTCAATTGGTGTTTTAAGTAATAATCTCTGGGCTGTCAATGTGGATTCAAGTAAATCAAATGTAAATAATTTATATTTTCAGCCATTTATCAGTTACAGATTTGACGGCGCATTTACTGTCGGAATTTCTTCTGAAGATACTTATGACTGGCTGCATAAAAGACTTAATTCAGGAATGATAGCACTCAATATGTCGCAGATCTTAAAGATCGGAGGCAAACTTCCTGCCAGCATAGAGGTCACTCCAAAATATTTCTTTGCAAGCAATCAGGTGGTAAGTCCGGACTGGGGAATCAGGGCAGCATTGACTCTTTTGTTTCCGAAATAGAATTTTACAGAATACCAGAAACTGATTTTGAATGGTCTTTATAGATGAAGAAATTGATTTGAATGATTTCGCATTGCATGCTTTTTAATTCATTTAATATTAAAGATAATTATTCTTTGCTACGGTATATCATTCCTTTAATATAAAAAACTTCCGGAATCTATTTTCAAAGACCCCGGAAGTTTGAAATTTTAAATTTAATATTTATTATTTAAAATTTAATATTTAAAATTACTTGAGCAGCATCATACGTTTAGTTTCTTTAAAGTTACCTGCCTGTATTGTATAAAAATAAATTCCGCTCGGATGATTGCCTGCATTCCAGTCAACGGAATACACACCTGCTGATTGCCTGCTATTAACAAGATTAGTCACTTCTTTTCCAAGTGCATCAAATATTTTCAGAGTTACCAGTTCAGATTGCGGAAGCTCATAAATTATCGATGTCGAAGGATTGAACGGATTCGGAAAATTCTGATAAAGATCAAAACTTACTGCTGTCTGATTTGAAATTATTCCTACCGGATTATCAACTGTAATACTGATATTTCTAACATGAACAGGCGTTGCGTTTCGACCGTTACCTTTTACCATGACTGTATAAACACCGGTTGGAACTGCGCCGGATGTTACTACTCTTAAACGAAGTGAATCAGGATAAGAAGTCAATGAATCTTTTGGAATGTTTGTTGAATTATTTAAAAAAGTCATTGAGATACTGCCTGAAGCCGGAACCGGATTTACTATCGCTGAGAAAACTGTTGACTTATCCCAGAGTTTTACACCGGGGATTTTTACATTATGAAATGAACTGTCAGCTATTCCTCTAAGTGTATCTGATGCCGGTGATACTGTCAGTGCAAAGTCAGGAAAATAACCGCCCATGTTCTGCGCATTTCCGTTTCTGTGATCACCCCAAATGCTGTAAGCTGCATCTTTATTTCCGGCTATGCTGGTGTAATCTCCTCTGTAGCAGTTTGAATTTACAGCACAGACCGGACGGGGGTATAAAAATGTTGTATTCGTAAGTCTTTGATTTTCTACAAAGGTTTGTCCGCCATCCTCAGTATAAGTTGCATAAATATCTGTTCCGTAATTTACAGGATTATTTCTGTCGTCATACCAGTGAATATATAATCTGCCATTATCTTTCTCACAATAAATTTCCGGGAACCACTGATCACTAAGCATCGGATTAATATTATCGTTTACCCTATTTGTGTCCGACCATGTAGCTCCTTGATCAGTTGAATATCTTAAAAAAATGTCCGGTTTATTTCCGCTTGCCGGAGGATTGTTATTTGCATAAACCAGATACAATCTGCCTCTGTAAGGTCCGTTACTATTATCCATAGCGATCTTTGGATGAGGATTTGTTCTTGCATTATTAATAACATGTCTTCCTGCAGTATTTGCTGTACCGACTACTGCAGCAAAATTCTGAGATGACCTTAAAGTAAATGTTGCTCCGCCGTCTGTCGATCTGTAAAAATTATAAGTCCTTGCATTAACAGATCCGGTATTTGTTACATAAATTACGCATCCTCCATCGACTGCTCCATTTGGACCTACAGCAATGTAACATCCGGGCAGAGAATTACTTGGAGTAAATGTAGTAGTCCATGTTGCACCGGCGTCAGTACTTCTGCCGAAATTTCCGGGAGTGATTCCTGCGTACACATAATTTGCATAAGGACCATTTCCTGTATATTCAGCCGAGACATGATTTCTGTCATTACCTGCAACAGAAAGAACAGGAGTACTCCAGTTCATTCCGTTATTTGTAGATCTGTAAACATACTGACCATTAACTCCTGATGCATAGATCAGAACTCCGTTACCGGTATATGAACTCCAGGGATCACAGCATGTAGAGGAATGATAGGACGGATTACTAACAGTCCAGTTCAATCCACCATTTGTAGAATATCTTGCATTCTGCGGATTTGCATTCGCTCCAAAAAAAATCTCAAGAGGATTTAAAGGATTGATGGTCATATTCTGTTCCCAGTTATCGACTCCAATATCAAAATTATCATAGCCATCAATTGTAATTATACTTGGTGTATGAGTCTGGTTATTATTTCTGTAGTTCATATAAGATTCCATAGTAGGCTGCTCAATGTAAGGATTATCATCATCGAAGACAGATCCGGATTGCTGCCCTTGAAATACTATTACGAAAATTATTAAGGCAAGGAAAATTAAAGATCTAAAATAACTAAAACCTTTGTAAGTTTTTTTATTCATAACTTTTGTAAATTAAAAAATTGTTTTGAGAATTTAGTTATTTCATTTGATTAAATCTTGTCAATTTTGTTTTTTTTGTCGTAGTTCAGATTATTAA
>DAORRV010000030.1:6493-34835 GCA_035443185.1 Ignavibacteria bacterium
TTTTCGTTCTTAAGGCAGATTATTAATCTGCCTCTACAATTGCACCTATGGACGTATCACCTGCACAAAATTAAATGCATTCAATTCGACAATTGCCAGATCATCAATATCTGTAATGTTATCACCATTGAGATCAGTAGTTTTATATCCTGCTGCAAAATTGAATGAATTATTATCTACAAACTGATAATCAGTTACATCTATTATCCCGTCATGAAGAATTTCACCATTGTAAAAACAAGCCTTACTACCTTTAAAAATTGCATTATTTCCATATGATTGATTGACACCTATAGTAAAATCATGTGATAAAGTATTATTACCAAATTCTTTAGCTGGCTTGCTCCATGTCTCAAGTGTATTTCTGTGATCAAACTGAATATAGTATGGAGTAAGATTTCCGATCTTTGTAAAGTTAAAGGTACCGTTGCCATTAGAATCCAGCACAGATTTTTTTGTATCAGCAATTGTGTACGGAGGTCTGTTATATCTCAATGATACTGTGACTGTATCTTTTACCATCTTATTTGTGACATCATTATAAAATCCCTGGATGAGTGCTTTCATTGAAAGCTGACAAACATAATTCTGGAATAATATACTGTTCCATGATTTGCCTATTCTGATTCCGTCCAGTTTCATTGAGCTGCCGTTCAGTCCTGATTCGATATAAGAATTCTGAATAGTAACATCTCCGACACTATTTACATCATTCCCTACTGTATCTACTGCACTTGGTACTGCGGGTTCTGTTGCCGGTACACCGGAAGTGAAAACAAATAATTTAGAAACATCATTAGAAGCTCCTGCTATAAAATTATAACTGACTACAATTAAATAAGTAGTATTTTTATTATATATCGTCGGGGAATATTTAGTCGCACCATTATATTTCCTGATTCCAAAATTAAATGTAGAAGAAGTAACCTTCTTTACATATAAAAGTGTATTCTGATTTGTTGTTCCGCCGGCTTCATCCAGACTTATTACAGATCCTTCTGTCGCGCCTGCTGCAAGACTGTCCACACGTATCATATATGACAAATAAACTGTCCCTGAATTTTCATTACCAAAAAAATTTATAGATAAACTGCTGCTTGGAATATTAGCAAACGAAGCGCAGTTACCTATTCCCGAACTTAAATATCCGGGATATGTCAAACCGGGAGATATTACTTTTATGTACCTGTTGGAATTATTAGAACTTTTCCAGCCACCGACATTATTAAGAGTATCTCTTGTATTATAATTAAAATTTTCTGAAAATAAAATCTGAGATGATGAAATTGACACTGTAGTAAAAAAAACAAGTAAAGCAAAATAAAATTTTTTCATTTTTAAAATTTTTTTTAGTTAATTAATATTGCCTTTCGGCTGTCCCTCTTATTTTATAAAAGGGACAGTTTCAGGGCTGCTTCCAGGGTGACTGTGATAAGGACAAATTAGGTTTGCCCTTAAGATGGAAGTAATATTTAAAATTGTTTTTCGGAGTCACCCTGAAAAATCTTTACAAAAATACTGAATGGTCTATATGCAAATCAAAGAATTATTTCTTCAAATGTTTTTGATAATACCAGGCTTAATTTTGATTTTTTTGATAAATTATTCAAATACAGTCTGTTTTCAATGGTATTTCAATTCTCAGATGTGTAAATTTGTTTTTATTTTTTAGGAAAAATTTTTAATAAAAATGATAATAATAATCAAAACAAAGCTTTGATAAGCACAAATATCACAGATATTCTTAAAACTTTTTCTGAAGATGAGATCAAGAAATTCAAATCATTTATCGCTTCTCCTTATTACAATAAGAATAAAAATGTAAATGCTTTTTTTGATCAGATTATTAAATTTCATCCTGAGTACAATTCCGTTAAACTTTCTAAGTTATCTGTCTTTGAAAAAATTTTCGGTAAATCAAAGTATAACGACGGTCTTATAAGGTCTTTAAGCTTTAATCTTAATAATCTGCTGAAGAATTTTTTAATTGATCAGAAAAATGCGAATGAAGATCTCAAAAATGAACTCTTATTATTAGAAGAATACAACCGTCGAAAACTCAACAAACATTTTCTAAAGAAATTTGAAGAGCTTAATGACACTCTTCACAACAGAAAAAATAAAGATGAAATTTATTATGAATGTAAAGTAAAGATGCAGAGACAAATGGATTATTTTGTTGAAATAAACAGATTTAATCAGAAAGACTACAATGTGTTTAAAAATTATTCTATTTCATCAATGAGTGAAAATCTTTCATTTTATATCTGCCATCTTGTAATTTCAAATAACAGTCTGATATTCGAGGAGACAGATGAAAGCAGCAATACCCTGGATTCAGATCTAATCAAATATATTTTTAAAGAAATTCTATCTGAAAAAAGTAAATACAAAGAAAACACTCTGATTAACCATAACCGGCTTCAGATCCTTATTAACAGGGAAAGAAAAGAAGAACATTATCAGGAATTAAAAAAAATATTCTTAACTGGCATTGATTTGTTAGATCACTTTGAAAGATATAATATTCATAATTTGCTTCAGCATTTTTGCATAGATAAAATATTTGAAGGTAAAGCTGAATACAGAAAAGAAAGGTTTGAATTATATAAAGCATCTCTTGATCAAAAATTATTTTCACTTTACGAAGATGAGTATTTTAATGATATGCTTTTTGGGAATATAGTAATTGTTGCATTAGCTGTATCAGAGATCGACTGGCTGGAAGATTTCATTAAACAGTATATACCTTTATTATCTCCTGATGTAAAAGATACAATAGAAAAGTACTCAACCGCTAAAGTTTCTTTTGCAAAAAAAAATTATCAGGAAACTTTGATTCATTTGAACACAATAGAAAATTCAAATTATGTAAGAAACGATACAACTTTGAGAGATCTTAAAATGATGTCTCTCTATGAATTAGGTTTATTCAATGAATTACATTATCAGTTCGATGCTTATAATCATTTTCTCAAAAAGAATAAAAAGTTAGTTACAGGATTGAGATTTACGCGAATAAAAAATTTCTTAAAATATTTTCAAATGCTTTTAAAAGCAAATGAAAGATCAGATAAAAAAATATTTACAGAACTTCAATATGAGCTTAATGAGAACCCAAATGTAATGGAAAGAAGATGGCTTTTGAGTAAATTATCTGAAATTAAAATTTAACTTAATGAATATTATAAGTGCTCTAAGTTTAATAAGTTTATGGAAATTTTATAAAGTCAAGATTCATTTTTAAAGTTCTGCAATAATTTTTTATATAATCTCATAAGTTGCTTAAAGTTAAGATAGATAAGATAGATAAGATAAATAAAAAAGATAAGAAGGAAATAAGAAAAAAGGTGATCATTACAGGAAGTGTTCCTCCGCCTGTTCATGGCTCGAGTATTTATCTTTCAAATCTTCTGAATTCTAAGGTCAAAGATGAATTTGAGGTCTTTCATCATGATATTTCAGATCACAGAGATATAAAGAATCTTTCTAAACTTGATATAACAAATATTAAATTAGCTTTAAAAAGTATTTCGGGAATGAGAAAGTTCGTCAAAGAGAAAAAGCCCGATATTGTTTATATACCTGTTGCTTCCAACTTTCTGCCTTATCTTCGTGATGGGCTTATGATCCTGACTGCATCGGCATTTTCAAATGCAAAGATAGTTATTCATCTTCATGAAGGCAGTTTTTTCAATGAAGTATTTTATAAAAATTCTATTCCGCCTGTAAAATGGTTTATCAGACATTCTTTATCAAAAGTAAATACGGCAATTGTCTTTAGTGAAAAGCTGAAAGAAAATTTCGAAGGGAAAGTGAAAAACATTACTGCTTTTATGAATGGAATGGATCTTATTCCTGCAGATCCTCTGAAAAAAATTCATAAAGAATCTGAAGATAAATTTATCATAAGCTTCTGTTCAAATCATTATGAAAGCAAAGGTATAATAGACATTCTAAAATCTGCTCCTGCCATTTTAAAGGAATTTCCAAAAACTGAATTTCACTTTGCAGGTGACTGGCCCGATGATGAAAGATCTACTAAATTAAAAGCTGATAATATTTTATCCGAAAGCGGAATACAAAATAATGTTAAATTTCATGGCGTCATTTCAGGAAAAGCAAAGGAGATTTTTTTTGACAATACTGACATACTTTTATTACCAACATATTACCCTCATGAAGGCTGCCCGCTTGTTATCATTGAAGCTTTCGCAAAAGGTATTCCGGTAATTTCTTCAAATGAAACCGGCGCTATTCCTGAAATGATCGAAGACGGTGTGACAGGCATGTTAATAGATAATAAAAATCCCGAGCAGATTGCTGATGCTGTAATCAAACTTATCAAAGATAAAGATCTTAGACAAAAAATAAGTATTGCCTGTACAGACTCTTTTCAAAAAAGATTTACAGCTGAAATTAATATCAATAATATTATTACTACATTTAATAAAGCATTAAACTGATATATATTTGACAGAATTTTATTTTAAAGGTGTAAAAGTAAACTGCTGTGATCTGGAAAGTTCAGTCAGATATTGTTTTGATTTTCTGAATGAAGATATAGGTTCAGGATATATCTGTGTAACCGATACCGGAAATCTTGTCAATGCTTACAAACGTTCACCTGACTTAAAATCAGCAATAAATAATTCTTTGCTATCGTTACCTGACGGCAGACCTTTGTCAATGTTTGCAGGTCTTAAAGGTATAGATGGAATTGGCAGAGTGGCAGGTCCTGATTTTATGAGAGAAGTATTTAAGAGAAGTAAGGATAGAGGCTTTAAACATTTTTTTATTGGAGATACAGAGGAAGTTTTGGAGAGAGTAACAGGGAAGGCTGTTGGTGAGTTTGGGATAAAGGTTTGCGGAACTTGTAGTCCCGCCTTTGTTGACAATATGAATAACAGTAGAGCTAATGAAGAAATTGTAAGTCAGATTAATTCATCAGATGCGGATTTCATCTGGGTAGCACTTGGTGGCGGTAAACAGGAAATATGGATGATGAATAATTATAAAAAACTTAACAAAGGTATAATGATTGGAGTCGGTGCTGCTTTCAGATTTTACTTAGGTGATATAAAAAGAGCTCCTCTGGTATTTCAAAAACTCGGCATGGAATGGTTCTTCAGACTAATTCAGCAGCCAGGAAAAATGGGCGGCAGATATTTAAAGACATTACCATTATTCATTTTATATTCTTCAAGCGAAATATTCAAATCAAGATCCGAATTATTAAAAAAATAAATTTAATTTAATGCAGGTACCTTTCACAGATCTCAAAATGCAAAACGATCTTATCAAAGAAGAAGCAATTTCTTCCATTACAAATATTATAGAAAATTCTTCATTCATACTTGGTAAAGCAGTTTCTGATTTTGAAGAAGCTTTTGCTAAAGCTCATGATTCTAAACACTGCATTGCTGTAAGTTCAGGCACTGATGCAAATCATCTCGCACTCTGGGCTCACGGTATTAGTCATGGTGATGAAGTGATAATGCCAGCAAATACTTTTATAGCAACTGCATGGGGAGCAACTCTTTGCGGAGCTACACCTGTATTTGCAGATTGCCATCCTGAAAGTTACAATCTCGATCCGGTAAAAATTGAAAATATGATTACTGAAAAAACTAAAGCCATAATTGCAGTTCATTTATATGGACAGACTGCTGATATGGATGCGTTAAAAGATATTTCTGACAGACATAATATTCTTTTAATAGAAGATGCTGCTCAGGCGCATCTTGCAGAATACAAAGGAAAGAAAGCCGGAAGTCTTTCTTCTGTTGCCAGTTTTAGTTTTTATCCCGGGAAAAATCTCGGCGCATTCGGTGAAGGAGGAGCAGTTACGACAAATGATGATGAACTTTCAAGAAAGATCAGAATGCTCAGAGATCATGGTTCAGAAAAAAAATATCATCACGAATACTATGGTCACAATTACAGAATGGAAGGAATTCAGGGAGCTGTCTTAAATTTAAAACTGGATCATCTTGATAAATGGACTGAAAAAAGAAGAGCAGCTGCAGATAAATATCGTAAATTATTAAAAGATATTGAACTGATCAAACTGCCTCTGGAAATGGAATATGGCAAACATGTTTATCATTTATTTGTCATTCAATATTCTGAAAGAGATAAGCTGCAGAATTTCCTTAATTCTTGTGAGATTAGTACCGGTCTGCATTATCCAGTTCCTCTGCATCTGCAAAAATGTTTTGCAGATCTAAATTATAAAGCATCATATTTCCCTGTAACTGAAAAACTTGCATCTGATTGTCTGTCGCTGCCAATGTTTCCTGATATTACTGATGATCAAATTGAATTTGTGTGTGATAAAATTAAACATTTCATAAAAGGATAAATTGAGTTATTCTTGTAGTAACATTAATATCTGAACAATAATGAAGTATCCCAGATATAAATATATTTTTGCTTTTTTTGATCTTGCAGTGATATTCCTTTCATTTAAATTATCGGAATACATTACTGCAAACGTTCTGAATAAAAATGTAATTTTAAACGAAAATGAATTTCTTACTTATCTTACATTTGCAGTATTCTCTCTGATATTTGTCTTCATTTTTCAAAACAACAATTTATACAAGATCAACATTCTCCTGACACGTGCTCCTCATCTGACTGCACTACTCAAATCATTTTTATACGGCATACTTCTTCTGATCATTTTTTCTTTTATAATAAAATTTAACCTTCTGCTTTCTTCCAGATTTTTCGTTTTATTCTTTTTTATTATCGGATTCACAGGAGTATCATTTTTCAGGATACTTTTACTGAAACCATTTTATATGCACTTTACAAAGATTCTGAATAACAGTAATATTCTTATTATAGGTGCAGGAAAATCAGGTAAACTTCTTGCAGAGAAATTATTATTCGAAAATTTTTACGGTATAAAGATCACAGGATTTCTTGATGATAAAGTAGAAAAAGGTGAAGAGGTCTTTAAAGAATTTGTTTGCCTCGGAAAAATCACAGAGCTGAAACAGGTTGTTAAAAATTTTGAAGTAGATGAAATTATAATTTCTATAGACAATATTGGATACGAAAGTCTGATGGAATTAATTGACAGATGCAACGAACTATACAAAAGCGTAAAGCTTACCTCCGAACTTTTTAATATTGTTCCTGAAAAGATCGTCACCGAATCCTACTCAGGAATTCCTGTAGTTGACCTTTCACCAAAGGTAAACAGAAACCTGAACTATATGTATAAAAGAGTCTTTGATTATGCTGCTTCATTTATTGGACTGCTTGTCTTATCACCGCTGTTTTTAATAATTATTTTACTTGTAAAATATTCTTCCAAAGGTGAAATTTTTTTCAAACAGATAAGAATTGGTAAAGATGGAAATAAATTCACTTTCTATAAATTCAGATCTATGTATATAGATAATGTTGAAGATACTGCAAGGGAACAAAGTATGATGGAATTTATGAAAAATGATAAGACTATGTTCAAAGGTTCTGCAAAGATCTTAAATGAAAAAAGAGTAACTCCTATAGGCAGGTTTCTAAGAAAAACATCTTTGGACGAACTCCCTCAGCTTTTTAATGTATTGAAAGGTGACATGAGTTTAGTAGGTCCGAGACCTTGTCTCCCTTACGAATTTGATGCTTATGATGAATGGCACAAAAGAAGACATATTGTCTATCCGGGCTGTACCGGTGTCTGGCAGGTTTCAGGCAGGAGTTCAGTTTCGTTCAGAGATTCGATTGTACTGGATCTGTATTATATAAATAATATGACACCTTGGCTTGATCTGCAATTGATTTTTAAAACCTTTCCTGTAATGATTTTCGGAAGAGGAGCAAAATAATTCCATAATAATTTCAATGGACAAAAAAAATATTAATGATGTAAAGCTCGGTAAAGATGTAAAGATATTTGACTTTGTAAATCTTTATGGCTGTGAGATAGGTGATAACAGTAAAGTAGGGACATTTGTAGAAATTCAAAAGAATGCAAGTGTAGGAAAAAATTGTAAAATATCTTCCCACACTTTTATTTGTGAAGGAGTTCATATCGGAGACAATGTCTTCGTCGGTCATAATGTCACTTTTATTAATGATAAATATCCGCGGGCAACTGCAGCAGGCGGTCAGCTGCAGACCGAAGAAGACTGGAAAGTCGTTGAGATCTATATCAAAGACGGAGTATCAATTGGTTCTTCTGCTACTATTATGTGCGGAGTTACGATCGGTGAAAATTCTATTATAGCAGCAGGTGCTGTTGTGACAAAAGATATACCTGCAAATGTCATCGCAGGAGGTGTTCCCGCTAAGATCATGAAAAAGGTAAATTAGTGTTACTATACATTTTTATATAAACACATCTGAATCCCGTAATTTGTTTTTTTAATCAGTTATTTTTTTGAAGATAAATTTTTTTAAATTATTCCGGGAAAATAAATATCCGGTTTACATTAACATTCTTGAAAGAGCTTTCTTCTTTATTGTCTTTCTGATAATTGCAAGAGTTTATCCTTCAGATTCCTACGGTCAGCTAATTACAATATTCTCACTCGCAAATATTTTCATTATAATTTTTGACCTGGGCATTCCCCTGCTCATTCAAAAAGAACTTTCATCCGGAAATAAGGTCAGTAATAATTTTACAGGGAATGCAATAGCAATAAGTATAGCATTATTTCCGGTTTACTTGTTTTTATTATGGACTTACCAAATTTTATTCTTCCCTGAATTTCCATTCTGGCTGTTTGCATCCACTGCTGTTTTAGTTTATCTATTTTCATTTTCTAATTTACTTAATAAAGCTCTCTCAGGTATCAGAAATTTTTATTCACAATACAGAGCACTGTTATATTCAAGAGTATTGACACTTTGTGCAATATTAATTTTTTCACTTTTGTTCAACGCCGATCTGACATTTCTCATATTACTCCTGACAGTAGGAGCGATCATCCATATCACAGGACTTTTGATCTCTTTGAAGAATAATAATGTCTGCATAAATCCACTTACTGCCCGGTTTAAAATTGCATCCCGGATCCTGAAAATGTCTGTGCCTCTGGGACTGGCTGTGCTGTTCAATTTTTTGTACGATAAGATTGATATTATTTTAATTTCAAAATTAACTGATTTCGAAAATGTTGCATTCTACAATATCGGTTACAGCGTTTACAAAAGTTCTTCTCTTTTATATTCCTTTTTATTCATTACAGGTCTAAGCAGAATATCTTATCTGAGTAAAAATAAAAAAGCAGTCAGACTTTTTTACAAAAAATACCTTTTCATTCTTTTACCTGTTTGCTTAGTTTTGTCTTTAATATTATATTTTTTTGGCGGCATCCTAATCAGTATTTTATATACTGATAAATTTTCGGGTTCAGAAATTATACTGAGGATCTTATCATTTGCAGTTATAGGACTTGCATTAAATAATCTTACAGGAGTTATTCTGAATGGGCTCGGAATGTTCAGACAGAATATGAATGTAACTTTAGCCGGTCTGATCCTGAATATTTTACTGAACATATTTTTCATTCCTGTATATGGAATTGCCGGTGCAGCAGTAATTACAGTATTTACTGAATATTTTATTTTTGCAGGCGATTATTTATATTTAAAGAAATTTAAAATCCTCTGATTAATGGGTACTTCAAACTGGCAGAATATTTCATACAACATCGACCTTGTAAAGAAACTAAATCCTGAATCTATTCTGGACGTCGGAGTGGGATTCGGAAGATGGGGAATTTTATTCAGGGAATTCCTGGAGATCTGGGGTGACAGAAATTATTCAGGTGAATGGAAAAGAAAAATTGACGGCGTGGAAATATTCCCGCTTTACCTGAAAGACTATCACAAATACTTTTATAATAACATTTATGAAACTGATGCCCTCGGCTTTTTAGAAAATACTGACAACAAATATGACCTTATTAACTGCGGAGATGTGATAGAGCATTTTGAAAAAAAGGATGCTTTGAAATTAATTTCAATTGCTTTAGAAAAGGGAAGATATGTTTTAATAAATATTCCCATTGGAGATAACTGGGAGCAGTCTGACATTAACGATAACGAATATGAAAGGCACAGAAGCTCCTGGGAAATTTCAGATTTCACCCTTTACGAAAATCATCTGATCACAGAATTCGAAGATGTAGAGCTTCGAAGATACTGTGTCGTTTTACTCTCCAATGAAAAGATTGATCTGAAAAAAACTTACGGAAAATATTTTACATTAAAAAGTATTTTGAAAAATAAACTCGGACTCGGTGCTGTCGTTAAGTTAATTGAAAACAGGTGATAACAGGTTTAACAGATAAAATAAAATCAAAAAATATTCTTTTCGGAAGTATTTTTTTTATAATATTTCTGATTCTTTGTTTAAATGTCTTTGACTGGATAATCGATGACTTATATATCTATTTTCGGTATGTAAACAATTTCACAAACGGAGAAGGGATAGTTTTTAACAAAGGTGTGCAGGTAGAAGGATTCTCAAGCTTTAGCTGGTTTATGTTACTTTCCTTATTCAACGTTATCGGCCTGCCTCTTGAATTGTCAGCTAAAATCACCGGACTAATTTTCGTTCTTTTAAGTCTCATCTGTCTTTTCAAAATTTGCAATGAGTCTGGAATGTCAGGATTATTTCTACCGGCAGTTTGTCTTATGCTTTTTAATCTTCCATTTATTTTATGGGCTGTATCCGGATTTGAACTTATGATGTTCATTTTCATTTTGCTTCTTTGTTTTTTAATGGTCATCAGATTAAATTCGGAAAGTATATATAATTTCCCCTTAACTTTTTTAATATTCTTTCTCTCTGTTTCAAGACCCGAAGGGGTGATCTTTTCTGTTGGCTTCATTATTTTTATTTATATTTTTTCCGGCAGCAAATCCCTTTCGTTAAAACATACAGCAGGATACCTGATCTTATTCTCATCATTTCTGGTGTTCAGGATAATTTACTTTGGAGAATTTTTACCTAATACTTATTTTGCAAAGATCGGTCATGACATTGTAGGGTATTATGAATTTCGAACTTACAAGAACGGAATATTTTATATTTTATATTTTTTGAAATCCAATCCGCAGTTTGTTTTATTTATACTTTTGTTACCGTTTGTTTTCAAAAGAATAAAGATAAACAAAGTTTTTTTAATGACATTTTCGATCATCGCACTTCAGTTCTTTTTTATAATTTTCTCAGGAGGCGACTGGATGGTGCAGTACAGATTTGCTGTTGTCTCAATCCCCTTTCTATCTATTGGTATTATGATTATGGTCAATGAACTTTCTTTGTCAGAAATGGTCAGCAACTCAATGGTAAAAGTTTTAATAATATTAATTTTTACTGTATCAGCATTAAGTCTCACTGTCGCTGACAGAACAATCATTAATAAAGAAATATTATTATGGAATAATCTGAAAACCGAATCTGCAAATTTAAAAAATGATATACCGCCCGGAAGCATTGCAGCAAACGGATCTTCAGGTATTATTCCATATTATCTTAGTGAAGTCACATTCATAGATATTGTCGGACTTACAGATAAACATATTGCAAAGGAAGGTTACAGACACGGTACATGGTTTGAAAGATCACTTCCCGAATATGTATATTCTCTCGATCCAGAATGGCTCATCATGTGGAAAAAGAAAAATGCCGATGGTATATTTACTTTTGAAGATGCAAGTCCATGTTATATTGATATGGCAGAGAATGAAAATTTTTCAAAATATGAATTTTATAAAGATTACAATCTGTACAGTGATGTCAAAATTGAATTGTATAAAAAAATTATACAACCTTGAAAAATCCAAAGATAGTTTTTTTAGGCAGATATAATCAGTCGGAGATCCTTTCAGGTCCGGAAAAAGTGGCAAAGAGAATTTTCTTTGAACATACAAAAGTGAATTCATCTGTCTTCATAGAATATTTTTTTGATGGAAATAAGTACGGTGTTTTTAAAAAATTATTCGGCAGTGAAAAAGTTACTGAAATAAATTCGTCTCCTGTTTTGAAAAAAGGTATCTTTAGTCTTCTGAAATTTCTTTTTTTCAATAAGCCGGATGTTATTCATATTATTACATATGAAAGGTTTTGTATTACTGCAGTTCTATATAAATTTTTTTCAGGAGCTAAGATTATTTATAATGTCCATGGAATTGTCGCATATGAAAATTCAATTCTTAGAGACACAAAAACTATGTATATAAAAAAAGATGAATTTGCTGAAAGTAAATTTTTCAAATATTCTGACGTGTATATATTTCTATCAGACCAGTCTATTCAGGCAGCAGAAAATTATTATCAGATCACTGAGTCTAAGATAAGAATGGTTCCAAATGGAATTGACAGAGATTTTCATAAAGTAATACAACCTGTCAAAGATTTAAAAAAAGAATTTAAAATTGTATTTTCAGGCGATCCGGTTAGAAAAGAAAAAGGCTTTGACCTTATTAAAGAAGTTTTCTATGAATTGAATTTTCCATTCAGATTGTATTTATTGAGCAATCAGAAAATTCACAATGAAGACTTTATAATATATCTTAAGCCAATGGATACAGTTAAGTTTTCAGAATTTCTATCAGAATCTGACATTGTTATTTCTGCAGCCGGTTATGAACCGTTTTCGATGACTGTAACCGAAGCAATGTCAAGCGGAGCTGTACCTGTAGTATCACAAGAGACCGGAATGTCAAGATATATCAGGGAAAATGAAAATGGATTTATTTTTAATACAAAGAATCCTGATGAATTAAGATCAATTCTGACAAAGATTTATAATGATCCGGAATTACATTTCCATATATCACAGAATGCAAAAAAAATATATGATCAACTTAATTGGGAAATTGTTTACAATGACTATAAGAATATTTATACAAAACTTTTTCCGCTTAAATAAGGATGCATAAAGTAAAAATTCAGAAAGCTTATTTTCCATTAATTATTTCTCTGTCCGTTGTAATAATTATTACTGCTTTGGTATTTTTCCTCAGCTTTCAGAACACTGACGGAATATTCGTCTATTCTCTTGATGATGCTTACATTCATTTAGCTTATGCTAAAAACATCTTTCTCCATAATGTATGGGGAATAACAAGTCATGGATTTACTTCTACTACTTCATCTCCATTATGGACATTACTTATAACTGCTGTTTTTTTTCTGACAGGAATAAACATTTACATTCCATTCATCTTTAATGTACTGATTTCACTTGCTTTGGTCCTGGTGATTTTCAGAATTCTCAACGATCAGAAACTGCCGGCTTTTTACACTGGAGCTGTACTGATTTTTATAATAATTTTTACTCCATTTTCCATTCACATTTTTTCGGGAATGGAACATCTGTTACATACTTTGCTTGCTGTTATGTTCATAAATATTGCAGCCGTTGAATTTGCAGGCAGAGACAGGTCTTTTACTTTTATCACCCCTGCAAAATTAAGTCTGACCGTATTAAGTTTTTTAATGATGATGGTAAGATATGAAAGTATATTCTTAATTTTTATTGCCGTTATACTTTTTACCATTAAAAAGGAATTACGATTAGTTATTTCAATGGTATTGTCTTGGATCTTGGGTAGTTCAATCTTTGGAATAAAATCAGTACTGAATGGAAGAAGTTTTTTTCCTGACTCTGTAATGCTGAAGAATAATCTTTATATGACTGTAACTGATATACTCGGCGGTGAACCTGTTCAGAAGATCATGACATTTTTAGATATGAATAAAAAGTTTATTGTTCTTTTTATTCTGACGGTCATCCTTTTATTCATAGTGATCAAAAAGCATAAAGAATTCAGAAATTATATTTCATCTTCTTTGATCATTCTTCTAAGCACTGCTGTCCTGCAAAAACTCTTTGTGTCATCTACATTTTTCAGGTACGACAGTTATCTTTTAATTTCTTTTATCTGCTTTGATGCAATTGCGGTAAATTACATTCTCAAAGGCGATCCAAAGATCTACCGTATGCTTACAGCTCCTTTTAAAAGTGCATTGGCAATTTTGGCTCTTACTATAATGATTCTATATTTTTCTTACAAAACATTTTATATTGATAAGACTGTTACAGCTGTTAAAAATATTTATGAACAGCAGTATCAGATGGCAGCGTTTGTGAATGAGTTTTATACCGGCAGCTCAGTCGCTTTAAATGATATTGGTGCTGTTAATTTTTATGCAGATATTTATTGTACCGACCTGATCGGTCTCGGCAGCCCTGAGATTGCTGATGCAAGGTTAAATAATAATTTCAACAAAGAATTTATAACTTATCTGAGCCGTAAAAATAATGTCAAAATTGCAATAATCTATGATGAATGGTTTGATCATGATGTTTTAATACCGGATGAATGGAAGCCTGCCGGAAAATGGAAAATAACTGATAACTTTATCTGCGGCAGTGATGAAATAACATTTTATGCGACTTCACAGGAAGCCTACGGTGAACTGATAAATGATCTCAGAATTTATTCTGCCAAACTTCCTCCGGATGTATTACAGTCCGGCGATTATACTCAATGATATGGGTAAAATAAAAATATTATTTCTGACAGGAGATCTGAATTATACCGACGGGGTTTCAAGTCATTTGCTGAACCTTATGACTGAACTCACCAAAGATGATGAACTGGAACTTCATCTCATGTATTCCGGCGGACAGGCACTGGAAAAATTTAAAAATACTAAAGTGAGAATATCTTTGAATAAAAATCTCAGTCATGATTCCAGAAGTTTTATTAATTTTTCCAAAGCATTTTTTGAAGTCAGAAAATATTTGAAAGATCACGAAATAAATATTACTCATTCCCATAATCATTATGCTGCTAACATAGCAGGCAGAGCTGCAAAGAATTTATGGATCAATACTGTGCAGACAATTCACGGAATAATACCTGATATAGGAAAGCTCAAACATTTTTATGCCGGTAAATTTATTTTATTGAATAAAAAAAATCATGACTATTTTATCAGGAAAAATATTGCAGAAGAAAAAGATATCTACAATGTCAGGCAGGGCATTCCTGAAAATTTGTATTCTGAAAAAAAACTATTCAGATCAGAACCTGATGGTAATATTCCGAAGATCCTTTTCGCTTCCAGATTGATAGATGGGAAAGGTGCAGATATATTCATAAAAGCTTCTGCTATAGTAAGGAAAAATTTTACCGGGAAACTTAGATTTGTAATGGCAGGGTCCGGAGAAATGGAGAATGATCTAATTAAATTATCCACAGAACTGAATACTGAAATTGAATTTGCCGGCAGTGTAGAAGATATTACTCCGCTAATGAAAAGTGCTGATATTTTTGTGAATGCGACATTGATGCAAAGTGAAGGATTTCCAATGTCAGTAGCTGAAGCTGCATTCAGTGGTTGTCTTATAATTTCTTCTAAGGCTGAATGGCTGGAAGAAGTTTTTACTGACCGACAAGACGGATTTACTTTTGAGAAAAATGATTATAAAAATCTATCAGAAAAAATATTAACTGCATTGCAGGATAGAGATCAGTCTCAAAATTTTGCACATACATTTCAAACTAAGGCTAAGCAGTTATTTTGTATATCTGAATTTGCCGAAAAGCATAAAATTATTTACAAAGAATGTCTGCAGATAAATTAAGCATAACTGTTTTGATGACTGTGTATAATGACGCTGCATATCTCAGACAGTCTGTTAACTGCATACTGCATCAGACTTTTTCAGATTTTGAATTTCTAATTATTGATGACGGATCTACTGACAGCTCTGCTGAAATTGTAAGATCATTTAAAGATCCAAGAATTGTTTACAAAAAAATAAAGCATTCAGGACTAGCAGCAGCTTTGAATTACGGAATGAAAATAGCAGCAGGTGACTGGATCGCCAGATCTGATGCCGATGATCTTAGCGTAACCAGCAGACTTGAAATACAGACTGACCATTTATTGAAACATCCTGAAACAGATGTACTTGGCAGTTGGTCAGTATATTTTTCTGACCCGAGCCAAATTTTATTCAGGATAAATCCTCCGACAGAAGATAAGAAGATCAAAGAGTTCATGGAGCTTCATAATCCGATAAATCATTCTTCGGTGATCTTCAGGAAAGATAAGATACTCCTTGCCGGCGGATATGATGAAGATTTTGGAGTCTATGAAGATTTTGAACTATGGCTTAGGATGAAGAATAAATTAAGTTTCAATATTATTCCCGAATCATTAGTTTACACGAGATACCGAAAAAATTCGATGACATCACTTGGAAGCAGGGAGAAAATTCACAGTCTGTTAGTAAAGAATTTACTGACTAAATCAGATTCGGATAAATTATTTAAACTGGGAAAAAAAGATTTAAACATTGATCTCTCAGAAAATATCAAAATGAAATTATTCTGGATCGAATATTTTTACGGCAGCAAAACCCGTTCAAGAGATTTGCTTAAAGACACAAATAAATTCAGCACTAAAGATATTAGAAAATCTCTGGCATTTTACAATTCATATCTGCCCGAAAAATATTTTAACCGGGTGAGAGATATGAGACTAAGGCAGAGGATTGAGTCTTTCAAATTAAATAAAAAGTTCTTTAAACAAGAGCTGATTAATTTACAGAATTTAAAATAAATAAATTGTTTCTGAGATCAGATAGAAATAAGTTTTTCTTATCAGCATTCGTAATTTTTCTATTCTTTACGATCTTTCTGGCTATTTCTGATTATTTTAGTATTGGACTATTGTCAGACGATTATCTGAATTTTATATCTGCAAAGAATTCTACGTTACTTCAAAAATTCACAAGTTCGATTCAGAACTACAGCAATTTTCATTTAAGACCATTTTGGTTTTTAAGCATTGTAAACAGTATCAATCTTAATGAGATGTTGGGATTTGAAAAAAGCAATTTCATTTTTTTCAGAATAGAAAATCTCATTTACTTTTACATTCTTACACTGCTTATATCTTATCTTCTCTTCAAAGTAACAGGAAATTATATATACTCAATTATACTTCTGCTTTTCTGTTTGATGTATCCAAACAATCTTAATGACATTTGCTGGACTGTCGGAAAGGTAGATATACTTTGTGCTATTTTCATGTTTGCTGCATTATATGTTACATACTCATTTTGCGAAAAAAATTCAGATCTCAAAATTGCGATATGTCTTTTATTTTTTCTACTTGCACTGCTGACTAAAGAAAGCTCTGTGATACTTCCGTTTATCTCGATTATCATAATCTATATTTCTTTTGGAAGAGAAAAGCTTCATGAGATAAAGTATTTGATATTTTTAGAATTCTTTTTATTGATCCTTTATTTTGCATACCGAATAATTATTCTTGGAACACAGCCGGTAGAAGTAGTAACGGCATATCAAAATCCCGGCATTATCTATTCGGTTGGAGTAATTTTTAAAGCTTCCGTGTCAATGCTGATTCCATTTGACTATCTGTCAATACAGGACAATCTTGATCTCCTTAACCGAAATTTCCTGATATATCTGATTGTATCGTTTTCATTTCTTGTTACTCTGTTATTTATATTCAGCACTACAAAAAGTATCGGAAAATTATTCTTAATTTGTCTGGTTTTTTTGAGTTCGATCCTGCCAAATCTTATTGCGGGATATTTCAGACCTCAGCTCATATTAATACCGTTTGTTCTCATTGCATTTACTACAGCTCTTGTACTTTTTAAACTGAAATATTATTATAAATTTTTCCTCATCACCATACTTGCACTACTTATAAATTGGGGAATAATTGGTTATAAATTAGTAAAAAACTGGGATTATTCTTATGATGTTGCTGAAAAAGTCTATGCAGAATTTATGAATTTGGATCTGGATGCAACAAAGAAAAATGTGATCCTTGGGCTGCCGTCAAGATTGCGTCAGTCGTATATTATGGATTATGCCATTGGTCCATATAATTATTACAGGCATAATGAATTTGAAGTGAAAGATAAATTTTTTGATCTGGTATATATAGGAGCATTGGATTCTGGCTCGCTGAATTCCGAATTATTTGTAAAAAAAATCAGTGACAATGAATTTGAAATTTACACAACTGGAGAGACACAGTATTTTATGAGGCTAGATGCGTACAGTAATAAATACAAGGACAGAGACCTGATCCTAAAGATGACTGAAGAAAATATTTTTAATAAGCCAACAGTAATGTATTTAAGAATTCTAACAGAAAATGTGAATATAATTTTATATAGCGAAGGTAAATTCAGAAAATTAAATTAAATTATTTTAAATGGTGCAAAGGATTTTACATTTATCTCCTGACGTTGGATTCAATGATGGAAGATCCTATTATGTCTTTCTTCTTTTAAAATATTTAAAAAGAAACGGACAGGAAGTATTCCTTTGTACAAATAACACAGAATCCAGAGAAAGGATTTTAAGATACGGAGCAGGATTTATTTCTATTGATACTTTGTCTGATAAAAAAAAAATACTGAATTCGATTTCTGCCCTATCAAAAATTGTAAAGGAAAATAAAATTGAAATCATTCACAGTCATCACAGATACTATGAATTCCTTGCAAATGCAGTCAGACTAAAAACAGGCGTAAAGACTGTCTTCACAGCATTGAGTATAGTGGATAAAAGATATTTTGTAGAATATAAATCAGACAGATTAATAGCAGTCAGCAGTTATGTAAAAAGAATGATGGTCAATAGCTTCGGAATTGAGAAAGAAAGAATACAGATCATTCCTAATTTCACAGATTCAGAAGAGATCACTGACAACGTAGATCATGACAATGAAAGTACTGAATTTTTAAATATCATCAATGATAAAAAAAACAAGGGATACAAAATACTTCTCTCCGTAGGACGATATCATAAAGATAAAGATCATTTTACTTTGTTAAAAGCATTGACTCAGCTAAAAGAGAAAAAGATATTTACAGTTATTATCGGCAGCGGTGATCTTAAAACAGAATATGAAAAATTTATAAAGGAAAATGATCTGAATGTTTTGCTCGTTCCTGCTCAGAAAGATCTTGGGAAATATTATATTGCTGCTGACATCTGTGTATTATGTTCTGTAAAAGAACCTCTTCCCGGATTTATGCTGCAGAGCGGATTATTTAAAAAACCATTTATTGGTTCTGATACTGACGGAATTAAAGAAGTAATAATTAATAATGAAAACGGTTTGATTTTTAAAAAAAGAAATTACACTGAACTTAAAGACTGTATTATGATGTTAACGGAAAGCAGTGAATTACCTATAGCACTATCTGAAAAATTACATTATCTGATCATTAAAGATTTCACAGAAAAGAAGACCATCCCTGAAATAGAAATGGTCTATAGATCGCTCATCAATTAATTTTTCAATTAATTAAAAAATTATATCAGCGGAAGTTTTAAAATATTTGGAATAAAGATTGATAAATCAGATTACAATTCATTAAATTTCTTTATAAATGCAGCTGTAATTAATAATAAAAAGGCAACTATAGCATATGCAAATGCTGACACTCTGAATAAAATTTACTCTGACATTTCATTAAAAAAAATGTATGAATCCTTTGATCTGATTCATCCTGATGGAGTTGGAGTTTTTTACGCATCAAAATATCTTTACGGAACTGATGGAATGAATGAGAGATTTGCCGGATCTGATTTTTATATTAGTTTTATATCCAGTTCAATTTCAGAAGGCAGGTCAATCTTTTTTTTTGGTCATACATTAAAGGAATTAGATAAAATAAAGACTAACTATCCTGCTTTGAATATAGCCGGAATTCAGGAAGGTTATAATTTTGATACAGATGAGGTAATTGAAAAAATTAATAGATCCAATCCTGACATAATAATAATCGGACTTAGCTGTCCGGTTCAGGAAAAATGGATGTATGAAAATAAAGACAAAATAAAATTTAAAGTAATGCTTGCAGTAGGAGACGGAATTAAAGTATTTTCAGGCGATAAAATCCGCGGACCTAAGATTTTACAAAAAGCAGGGTTAGAATGGATGGTGAGAGTCTTTACGGATCCACTGAATAATTTCAACAGATATGTGAAAGGAATCCCCATTTTTATACAAAGGATTAAAAGATATAAACAATCATTAATTAAGTGAAATTATAAATGAAATATTGTATATTTACAGTCAATTTATTCAAAAAAAACTATCAGGAGTGTATGAAAACAGGATACTAATTTTTAATTAAATATCCTCTTAAATTTATGAATAAGACATTAATTCTACTGTCATTATTATTTTTATCGGTTACAAATTCATACTCTCAGAATTTCAACTGGATTACTCCTAATAAGACTTATCTTAAGCTTTATGTCATAGAAGACGGAATTTTCAGAATTAATAAATCCGACTTTACTAATAACGGCATAAATCCATCCGGTATAGATCCGAGAACGGTCAAAGTCCTTAACAAAGGAAATCAGATCCCTGTATTCTTTCAAGGTGAAAATGACGGCACATTTGATGATGCTGATTATTTGGATTTTTACGGTCAAAGAAATTATGGCGGACCGACAAAGCATTATAACGGTTATTCAAATTCAGTAATCTATGTTACTGATGAAAAATATGACAGCTATTCAGATACAAATGTTTACTGGATAGACTGGGGTGGTGGTTTAGGGAACAGAATGGAAATTTCGAACTATGTTTCATCTTTAAATTATCCTGAAGATTTTTCTATGCAGCCTGTTCATTTTGAAGAAGATCATATTTATTATCTCGGCGAGACTACAAACTCAAATACAGATTTCAGATATTTCAGCAATGAAAAAGTAGCAGGCGAAAGCTGGTTTTGGAAGATCATGACAACCAATGAAACTCAGACAAGCTCTTTTACTCCAATAAATGTAAACGGGTCTCAAACCTGTGAAATAAAACTTTTACTTTTTCCGGTATCTTATAATATACAGGCAAGTAATGAACATGTGGTAGAAGTAAAAGTTAACAATACACTTATCGGAACTATGTATGCTGATAGTTTAAGAAGAATGGATACGCTTTTATATTTTCCTGCATCTCTGCTTAACAGCGGAGCAAATAATGACATATCGATTACATATACTCCTGTGACCGGTAATTTCTTTCAGCCAAGAATACACTTAGATTTTTTTGAGCTAAAATATCCAAGAGCATTTAGTTTCACAAATAATTTTGCAAACATAAAACTCAACGGAAGTGATTCTACTTCTAAGAAAATTAATGTAACAGGAGCATTGTCTTCAAATCCTGTAAGTATTTATGACATCAGCAACGGAATAAAAATTGAGAACCAGACAATAAATCAGAACACACTTACATTCACAGGCAAAAGTAATTCAGAATTTGAATTAGCAAATAACAATATTACCAAAAAACCTTTCCGTATTGAAAACAGAGTAGTCAGCGATCTTGTATCATCTTCAAACGGTGCAGACTATCTTATCATATATCACAAATTATTTGAATCCGCAGCTCAACAATTAAAAGGTCACAGAGAAAATTTTAATAATTTCAGAGTAAAAAATGCTGACGTAAAAGATATATATGATATTTTTAATTATGGAATTGAAAACCCTGTTGCTTTAAGAAACTTTGTTAGTTATGCATATAACAACTGGTCTGGTGCGAAAGTACAGTTTGTAAATCTTTTTGGAAGGGCATCTCTCGATCCGAAGAAGAACAGTTCGGCGTCTGTTTATTATCAGAATTTCATTCCATCATATGGCAATCCTCCTACAGACGGTTATTTTGTAAATTTCAATTTTGGTACTTTTACATATTACCATCAGATCTCAATTGGAAGACTTCCTGTTTATACATCTGTTGAGGCACAGGATATGGTAAATAAAATAATTACCTATGATCTGCAGCCGCCTCAGAAGTGGTGGAAAAATTATCTTTCAATTACAGGTGGAGGAAACAGACAAGAGCAGCTGAATTTCCAGGCAAAGTCTGAAAATTTTATCGGTAATTATTTTGCACCTGCGCCTGCTTCAATGAACATAGCCCGAATCTACAGAAATGATTCATCCGGTTATGTAACTTACAACTATAAAGATTCAATTAAAAAAGAATTTGACCGCGGACAGATGATCGTAAACTTTATTGGTCACGCTGCAGCACAGGATTGGGAGATCGGACTTGAAGATCCATCCACTATGGAAAATGGCGAGAAGCAGCCGTTGATATTGAGCTTTACATGTTTTACAGGTCAAAATTCAGAAACAAATAAGCGTTCATTCGGAGAGAAATTTATTCTTCTGCCTAATAAATGTGCAATTGGTTTTGTCGGTACTACCGGCTGGAGCTTTTCCGGAATAGGTGATGCATATAACGACAGACTTATTAAAAGATTTACAAAGGACAGTGTCCGTTATGTAGGTGATCTGATGTCTTATGCTTCCCAGCAGATCGGTCAGGATTCAAACAGCTTCTCTGCCAGAAATACTGTCAATTGTTATAACCTTCTTGGTGATCCTGCTACTCAATTATTAATGAGTCCTACCCCGGAGTTTGATATAAAACAAAATGATTATATTTTATCAAATAGTTTTCCTGCATTAGGCGAGGATGTAAAATTAAATATTTTTCCAAAAAATCTGGGGACATTTGCGGACTCGGTAAGGATAAGATTTAATATCAAAAAAGACGGAGCACTTTCACAATCAAGAGATACTGTGTTTAAATTTTTTGGATTTGTAGATACGATAAGTCATTTTTTCAAAATTGATACCATTGGAAATTATACCATGACTGTGATCATGGATCCAAATAAATTTTATCAGCAAAAATTTTACGACAATGATTCCATAACATTTCCGCTTACTTTAAGAAATATTTCTTTTACTCAGATAAAGCCTTTAAATAATGCAGTTGTTACTTCATCCGAATTTAAATTCACCGGGCTAAATCCTAACGTTGACTACAGAACAAGTAATATAAAATTAATTTTCCAGATAGATACTATTGAATCGTTTAATTCTCCCATACTTCAGACTTATAATAACTCTAATATAACAGGTGTTAGTTCTTCATTTAATGTCTCTCTGCCTGTCACAAATTTAAACACACTATATTATCTCCGGACAAATGCAATCATCGGTAACGACAGTTCCGGATGGTCTGAGAATACGAATATAGTTTACAATCCTAATGTCTCAGTAAACCAGGACGGAGTAAATGATTCAGCGTATACAGTTTACAAATCTGATCCAAGACAATTTGGAGAATCTTCAGTTTCAAATTTAGTCTATAAAGACGGCGGTTATAAGCTTGATGAATTCAAAGGAAATCTGTTCATCCGGTCTTGGGGAAGCAATGGTTTTGAATCTTCATTTTTTACAATCAATGATTTCAATTATTACAGTGACGGAGGTTTCAACAGAGGTCTGAATCTTGCAAAAGTTAAAAAGCTCACAGGTGTCCCAACTGAGATCAAGAGTTTCGTGTTCACTTCCCCTGCTTCTTCCGATTCTGTTTTGAATTTTTTAAATACATTTGATTCCACAGATTATCTGCTCGGCTACAACGCTTCTTATGTTGCAGATTCAGACAGCTTAAGGCCAGACGCGCTCGCAAAATTCAGAGAATTCGGAAGTATTGGTATTGATTCTATAAGGATCGGATTCTTTGACACTTGGGCATTTTTCGGATATCTCGGAGCTGATACAAATAATACCTGTGAACATTTCCATTTGTTTTTTTCAAACATAAGCTGGGAGCCGCAGGAATGTCAGGTTAGTCCTTTCTTTATCGAACCTGAAGGTTATGTAGTGCAGGAATTCGGAACTGCTGATAAATGGAAAGATTATTCATGGGAGCAGTCAGTCCTTCCGACAAACTCTATAGACCTTGATATATACGGCATTAACTCTGACAATAATATTGTGTCTCTTGCAACAGGCATAACTAACAATTCATCTGTCACACTCGATACAATAGATGCTCTGCAATATCCAAAACTGAGGCTGGTAAATAATTTAAGAATTGATACAGTCTCCGGTCTTGAGTCCCCTGTTTTCAGTTCAGCAAAAATTAAATATGTACCGCCTGCTGAGATCACTCCGGACAATTATTCTTTTACAGGCAGTGATACAGTCGTGCAGGAAGGAGACAGTGTAAACTTCTCTGTAAATTATTACAGTATCGGATTCAGGGATATTCAGAATTATATAAATTACTGGTATGTCTCAGTGCAGGGAAAAAATATTTATCTTAAGATCGATACAATCAATACTCCGCTGAGAATTGACAGCATGGGCACTTCATCAGTAAAATTCTCAACAGCGGGACTCAGGGAATTTGAATCTGACAGTGATACACTTGATGTGTATTTTGAAACAGAAGTACTTGGAGATTATAATGAAATGTTTACTTATAATAATAAAGCTATTACTCAGTTTATTGTTCAGGGAGATTCTATAAATCCGATAATCAATGTTACATATGATGGTGTTGAGATAATAAATGGAGATAACATTCAGTCAACTCCGAATATAGTTCTTGAATTTCTTGACGACAGCCGGATGGTTATAAATGATACTTCAAATGTCAGAGTTTTTCTTGATAATAAATATGTGCCTTACTTTATAAACGGAATTCAGAATCCCATAATACAGCTTATTTTTCCTGACAATAATACTTTACAGGCTACATTAATTTATAACCCTACTCTATCTGAAGGTAATCATAAATTCAGATTCATGGCTACTGATATAACAGGAAACTTAGCCGACTCAATAGTAAATACTGTTGTTGTAGAAAATGACCTCAGTATATCGGGAATGGCAAACTATCCAAATCCAATGGGTACGGAAACTAATTTTATGTTCAGGATAACAGGAGAGTTTCCACCGTCGTCCTGCAAGGTAAAGATTTTTACAGTCGCAGGCAGACTTATTAAAGAGATCAGTTCAAGTGCTATAGTAGGATATAATTCAATATACTGGGATGGGAAAGATAATGACGGAGATTACATTGCAAACGGAACTTACCTTTATAAATTTATCGTTCAGGGAAATTCTCAGGTGGAAACTATTACGCAAAAGTTAGTGATACTCAGATAATATATTAGATTAGAACAGAAATTAATTGTATAAGAAAAATTTAAATCTTAAATGCCTTCAGAAGTAACTCCTTATTTTGAAATTAAACCCAGGAAATCCTGGAGGTTGATTGATTTCAGAGAATTTGTAAAATATAAAGATCTTCTTTATTTTTTTGTTTACAGAGATATTACAGTGCTTTACAAACAGACAGTACTCGGATTATTGTGGGCTGTTTTAAATCCTGTAGTTTCAATGGTGATTTTTTCGGTAATATTTGGAGGTCTTGCCAAGATAGACAGTGACGGAATTCCTTATCCAATATTTTCATATGCCGCAGTACTTCCGTGGACTTACTTTTCACAGTCTATGGGAGGCGCTACAAGCAGTCTTGTTGGAAATGCAAATCTTTTAACAAAAGTATATTTTCCGAGAATATTCATACCACTTACTCCGGTGCTTTCCAAACTTATGGATTTTGCAATTGCATTCGTTATTCTGATAGCAATGATGCTGTTTTACCAGATCAGCCCGACTTTGAATGTTTTATTTCTCCCCATCCTTATGATACTAATGATACTTACATCACTTGGTCTGGGATTGTGGCTTTCTTCACTTGCAATCCAGTACAGAGATGTCAGATTTGCAGTAGGATTCCTGACCTCTATTTTAATGTATGCAGCACCGGTTGTATTTCCGGCATCTTTAGTCGCTGAAAAATTTGGAGATACTGCATATCTTTTATATGGTTTATACCCAATGGTTGGAGTCATAGAAGGATTCAGAGCTTCATTACTTGGATTTAATCCAATGCCGTGGGACTTGATTGGAATGGGTTCAATTAGTGCCATTATAATCTTTATCAGCGGAGCTTTCCATTTCAAAAAAACAGAAAAGATATTTGCAGATGTTGCCTGATCCAAAACAAATTATTGAAAATTATTATTAAATGTCAAATATAGCAATTTCTACAGACAAGTTGAGCAAAGCATATCTGATAGGTTTAAAAAACGAAACTCACGATACCTTAACTGGAGCAATCTCTTCCTGGCTGAAATATCCATTAAAGAATTATAAAACTCTCAGCAGACTAAATACTTTCAAGAGAAAAGAAGAAGGTGATGATTATTTCTGGGCGCTTAAAGATGTATCTTTTGAAGTAAAGCACGGTGAAGTGCTTGGTGTAATTGGACCAAACGGAGCCGGCAAAAGTACATTATTGAAAATACTCTGCCGGATAACTGAGCCTACTTCAGGTTCAGCAAGAGTTTATGGAAGAGTTGCAAGTCTTCTCGAAGTCGGTACCGGATTTAATGTTGAACTTACAGGCAGGGAGAATGTGTATCTTAGCGGTACAATCCTCGGTATGACAAAAAAGGAGATCGATAAAAAATTTGATGAGATTGTAGATTTTTCAGGTGTAGAAAAATTTCTCGATACTCAGGCAAAAAAGTATTCTAATGGAATGCGTATCAGACTTGCCTTTGCAATTTCCGCCAGTATCGAAACAGAGATCATAATGATCGATGAAGTTTTAAACATTGGTGACACAGATTTTCAGAGAAAGAGTATTGCAAAAATGGAAAGTCTTGCAAAAGAAGGAAGGACTGTTTTATTTGTAAGTCACAATCTGTCTGCAATCAAAGCAATATGTACCAGAGCTTTGCAGCTCAATCATGGAAAACTGATCCGTGAAGGTGAAGTTTCAAAAGTCATTTCAGTATATCTCAGCAAATACGTTAAAGAATATGCCACACAAAATTTTGACCTCGAAACAGCTCCCAGCAGTGAATATGCTAAGCTCATTAAAGCAGAACTGAAATTTGATGAAACAAAAAATGATCACCTTATTGCCGGAGATCCTTTTGAATTTGAATTTGTATTTTTCAATATGATGAAAGAAGAACATATTCTTGACGTTGTATTTCAGCTTAAGGATGAATTAGATAATATTGTATTTATCGGATCCAGTCTTGACAATAATTATGAAAAGATCAGTGAAGGATATTTTAAATGGACATGCAAAGTACCGCCGGATATCATGAATCAGGGTTCATATACTTTACATAAATTTTATTTACTCAAGAATAAAACTGATGTGATCTTCGAACAAAGGGAAGTACTTTCATTTGAGATCATGTATGCATTTGATCTGCGTATCGGAGATGTAGGCAGGAAGGAAGGCATAATAAAACCAAAATTAAACTGGGATCTTTTAATTGGTGAGAATGCAAATAAATGATTAATGTTACAAAAACATTTTTACCACCGGCTGAAGAATACAATGAATATCTCAAAAAGATCTGGGAAACACACTGGGTTACCAATCAGGGACCTCTTTGCGAAGAGCTTGAATTAAAACTAAAAAAATATCTCGGAGTAAAAAATCTCCTGCTCGTTTCAAACGGTACAATCGCACTTCAGTTAGCCATCAAAGCTCTCGATCTTAAAGGGGAGATCATTACAACTCCTTACTCATATGTTGCAACTGTAAATTCTATTATCTGGGAAAACTGTACACCTGTATTTTGTGATATAGAAGATAAAACTTTCTGCATGGATGCTGAAAAAATTGAAAAGTTAATAACCGATAAAACCTCAGCAATAATGCCAACCCACGTTTACGGGTTTCCGTGTGATGTGAATCGCATAAAAGATATTGCAGATAAAAATAGTTTGAAAATAATCTATGACGGCGCTCAGTCGTTTGGAGTAAAAGTAAATGATACTTCTGTTTATAACTTCGGTGATATTTCGACAATAAGTTTTCACGCTACAAAATTATTTCATACAATAGAAGGCGGCGCTGTCATCACAGATGATGATGCTCTAGCCGAAAAATTATTCCTCTACCGGGCATTCGGACATATGGATGATGATTATTATTCGGTCGGGATAAATGCAAGGACATCGGAATTCAATGCTGCCATGGGTTTGTGTAACCTTCACAGAGTAATGGGATTCATTGAAGAAAGGAAAAGACTGAATTTGCTGTACAAAAAATTCCTTAAAGATCTTCCTCTGAAATTCCCTGAAATACCTTCAGATATATTTTACAATTATTCATATTTTCCGGTATTTTTTCAAACTGAAGAAATAATGCTGGAAGTAAAAGATTTATTATTTAAAAACGGAATTAACACAAGAAGATATTTTTATCCTTCACTTAATACTCTTGCATTTACATACGGTGAAAGCTGTCCTGTATCTGAGTCTGCTGCCAATAATGTTTTATGCCTCCCTATTTATAATGAGATGGATTCCGGACTTCCTGAAAAAATTTCTTCCCTGATCTCACAGGCTTTAAATTTGTAATTAT
>DAORRV010000031.1:0-34141 GCA_035443185.1 Ignavibacteria bacterium
GCGAATCAAGGTCAAAATTTTCTATTGACACTATTAAATAATTATGCCATATTTATCTATGCATAAATTAACTGCCAAACAGAAAAAGATCCTTGAGTTCATTGAGAAATTCGGTAATGAATATTCTTACCCTCCTACATTAAAAGAGATCGGTGAGAAATTTAACATTACTATCGGAACAGTTCAGGATCACATCAAAGCCCTTCAAAGTAAAGGATGGCTCGAAAGAAGAAAAGACATTGCCCGCGGATTTGTAGTCGTAAAATCCGAAGAAGAAAACAATATCGAAAGACTCAGATCAGAAGTAAATATTATTCCTGTTTATGGTCACGTCGCTGCAGGTGAACCGATATTTGCAGATGATAATGTTCAGGGATATATCACGATGGAGAAAAATATTAAAGGACATAAAATTCACTTCGCCGTAAAAGTAAAAGGGGACAGTATGATAGATTCGGGAATATATGACGGCGATATAGTGATCGTCAGAAAACAGGATACAGCCGAAGACGGTGAAATTGTGATTGCTCTTCTTGAAGATGAAGCTACAGTAAAGACACTTAGAAATAAAAGGATCAAGGCTTATCTCGAAGCTTCAAATTCCAACTATAAATCTATAATTAATAAGCCTTTTAAAATTATTGGTAAGGTGATCGAGCTGAGAAGAGAATATAATCTTATAAATTAAAGTTATGCAATTTTAAAATTATTGCTGATTGCTATTGAAAGAGCTATTGCGAAACGGAGTTTCGCTTGAAAACTGTATTTCCAAATAGAGCTTGGAAACAAGCACCAGCTGGTATTTAGTAAATACCGACAATTGCTTAACTTCAGTTATCTGTTAAAAATTTAATATTTAAAATTTACAATTTAATATTTTAAAGCCCTGTTCTCTTAAAAATGAAATCTACGCTCTTCCTCGATTTATCATAATTAAAAATCTCTCCAAGCTCTTTATCATTCAGATACTTTAAAACTTCTTTATCTTCTTTCAGTAATTCCAGAAAACTCTTCTTTTCTTTCCAGCACTTCATTGCCACCGTCTGAACGATCTTATACGCCTGTTCTCTTTTCATTTTTTTATCAATAAGTTTCAGTAAAACAGTCTGCGAAAATACCAATCCATTTGTAAGTTCCAGATTCTTTCTGATATTATCTTTATTGATAACAAGAGTATCGATAAGTTTTTTAAACTGATAAAGCATATAATCCATAAGAATTGTCGAGTCGGGGATTATCACTCTTTCGACAGATGAATGACTAATATCTCTTTCATGCCAAAGCGGAATATTCTCAAATGCAGCAACGGCATTTCCGCGGAATATCCTCGCCATTCCGGAAAGCCGTTCGCATGTGATTGGATTTTTTTTATGCGGCATTGCTGAGGAACCTTTCTGACCGGATGAAAAATATTCCTCCATCTCAAGCGTCTCAGTCTTTTGTAAATGCCTGATCTCACTTGTAAATTTCTCGATTGACGAAGCAATGATAGCAAGTACTGACATATATTCAGCATGTCTGTCCCTCTGTAATATCTGAGTTGAAATTTTAGTAGTCTTCAAGCCAAGCTGTCTGCAAACAAATTGTTCTACCTTCGGAGAAATGTGTTCATAAGTCCCGACTGCTCCGGAAATTTGCCCGACCGAAATAACTTCAACTGCTCTTTTCCAGCGTTCAATGTTTCTGTTCATCTCGTCAAACCATAAAGCAAATTTTAAACCCAGTGTGATCGGTTCGGCATGTACACCATGTGTTCTGCCGATCATCGTAAGATATTTATATTTTTTTGCAACTACAGCAAGTGATTTTTTTACAGAGATAAGTCCGTTCATAATTATTTCTCCGGCCTGTTTCATCTGTACAGATAAGGCAGTGTCAATCACGTCAGAGCTTGTCATTCCCATGTGAATAAATCTGGAATCCATTCCCGTTGATTCAGCTACATTTGTAAGAAAGGCAATCACATCATGCTTAACTTCTTCCTCGATCTTAAGAATTTTAGCAGTGTTAAATTTTGCATTCTTTTTAATATTCTTCAATGAACTTACCGGAACATTTCCTAATTTTGATTGAGCTTCAGTTGCAAGTATTTCAATATCCAGCCAAATTCTGAATTTATTTTCATCAGACCATATATCTGACATTTCTTTACGGGAATATCTTGGTATCATTATTAATTTGAATTATATGAGGAATAAAAAATTTTTGACCAAAAATAATTGATGGTGAGTTTTATATAAAGTTACTTTTTCAGGATCTTTGTAATTACTAAAGTAATGTCATCATTCTGTTCAGCATTGCCTCTGAAGTTAGCAACTGAAGCTATGATCTTATCCTGTATGAGATCGCAATTACTGTTTCTGTTAAACTGAATAATATCCAGCATTTTATCTGTTCCGAATTCTTCCCGGCTTATATTCATTGCTTCGGTCAGACCATCTGAATAAAAGACAAACATATTATCAGGAGCTATTTTGATCTCCGACTCTTCAAGGTTTTTATCAAAATATAATTCACTCTCAAGACCGAGTCCCATACCTTTATTTTTAAGTAATTCGAATTTTCCGTTAACAGAATATATCACAGGGTTATGTCCGGCTCTGCAGATGTTAACAGTCATTTTCTCCAGATCAAACATTGCGATCACAGTAGTGATAAATGATTTCTTGTCAATTTTCTGATGTATCTGTTTATTTACTTCAACCAAAATTTCTTTTGGAGTTGGAAAGATCTTAGCTGCGAATTGTATCATTGCCTGTACTTTAGACATGTAGAGCGCAGCAGGAATTCCTTTTCCTGAAACGTCTGCGACTACAACAAGCATTTTTGTTTCGCTGATTTTAATTACATCATAAAAATCACCACCGATAATCTTAGCAGGATTATAAAATCCGGATACTTCAATTCCGCTTACACTGTTAATAGTCTGGGGAAGTAGTCCCATCTGGATCTTTCTGGCGATCTGAAGTTCTTCTTCTATTAGCTGTTTAGAAATCTTTTCTTCCTGCAGTCTTGAGTTTTCAAAAGCTATTGCTGCCTGAGATGCAAGAGTCTTTAGAAGATCAATGTCTTCTTCGGAATAAGCTTTGCCGGACGGTTTCTCTCCGAAATTTATTGCGCCAATCAGCTTATCTTTAATATATATTGGAACAGATAAAATGAAATTCTCTTTTTTTATAATTTCTCTGTATTCTTCAGGTACATTCATTTCCTGAAGATAAACCTCACTTAAAAATTTTGGCTCTTTATTCAGTTTAAAAAGAAATGAGAATGCTTCATCATAAATCTCTTCATTATTGAAGACCTGACTTTTCCCTTCAAAGGATTCAATTTCCGATTCCATAGATTTATAATAATCATCATCCAGAAACCAGACGTAAAGATTATTTATCCCCATAGTTTCTTTTACTGAAAGAGCAATCTTCTCAATGATCTGTCTTATGTTAGTCAGGTATGGAAGTTCTTCTGAAAACAGAAGTAGTGATTTTCTGTAATTATATCTCTCTCTGTAAAACTGTTTGTCAACCAGATCTTTTGCTTTTTTATTTACAAAATCAAAACTGAAAGTTACAATTATTATTAAGGCAATTGTAAGAAGCTGTTTATTCTCGGGAAGAAGCTGACTGAGAATATTATCGAGAAAAAGGACAAGAAGTAAATAAATTCCAACAATGAAAGCTGTAATGATACCAAATACCAGTCCTTTTTTAATAATGAATTCTGTATCGAGTATTCTGTATTTTATTATTGAGAATCCAAAAGAAAGTGGAACTGCCAAGACTAATATTGTAGGAAGATAGATCCACGTATCAATAAGAAAATTTGGTTTTTGTATAAATATAGATATCAAACCGGTATATGCAAATCCGATTAATCCGAATATGAATCCATAGAAAATTACTTTTAATGGCTTGCGTTGTTTATCTTTTTCCAGCTTATAATATGAAACAAAAAATAATGAAATACCTGCTGTGAAATAACTTGCGATTACTATAAATTGAAAAGTCGATATGAAAACACTGTATTGACCTCTTGATAGTGACATGGAGTTAATTATGGCAAAAATTAAAACTATCAGATATAATGAAAATACCAAATATTTCCTGTTCTTGAATTCATATTTTACAGGATAAGTAAGGAAGAAATGTACAAAGAGAGGATAAAACAGAGTCAGACCAATTACTGAATTGAGATAAAATTTATTACTGAATATAAATGAATTATTTAAGCCAATAAGATTAAAGCCGAGAGATGCTGAGCATCCAAGAAAGAAAAATATTTGTGATGTGAGCTCTTTTGGTTTTGAATATCCTACCATAAAGCTTATTAGTATAAAACCCAGACCTAAGAGTGAAAATATGAGATAAAGAAAATTAAACACTTTGTAAACTTTTACATTTGTGATTATTGTCTTACCATCTCTTATCACAGTATATTCTACCAGCTGATTAGGTTCGTAACTGTTAAGAATAGCCTGTGCATCCTGACTTCCTTTGAATTTTTGACCATCTAATGCTATAAGGACATCTCCGTCTTTAATACCAGCTTTGTCAGTTACACCGTCTTTCATTACCTGAACAATGAGCAGACCTTCTTTCAATTCTTTATTTACATTTTCATTAACCCAAAGACAATCATCCGTAGTCATCCTGTCTGTAAACATTGTATTTACAAATACGATTGCTGAATACGCTATGCAGTAAATTGCAATAAAGGTAAAGACGAATCTTAAGGTGCCGTCACTGAACCGGTTTAAAAACTTCAATTCAAATATTGGTTAATGAAAATTAGATAACCCAAATTTACGCAAAAAAAACCTTATAAGTTACTTTGAAAAATATTAAATATCAAAACCCAATGTATAATAAAAATCATAAGGACCAAAAATAAATGAGTTCTTATTAAAACCACTGGTGATCTGAAAACTTCTTCCAACAGAAAATACTGCTTCTCCTATTGGAGTATCAAAAGAAGCTGAAAGTCCTAATCCATGTCTGAGATCTTTAAATCTGATATCAGTAGTATTTTCCCATACATTTCCGAGGTCGTATCTTATACTGATGTAAGTATCAAAAAACAATCTGTATGGAAACTCATATCTGTATTCAGCAGAAGCAATAAGTATCTGTCTTCCAACAAGTTCATTTTCTACCATTCCAAAAAAGTTCTTTTGCCCTCCCATGGAAAATTGTTCTGAAAGCGGAGTAGTCTTGTCACCAAATCCAAAAGTGAATCTGGGTTTTATAGTACTAACTGCTGACAATGGAATAAACTGATCATAATTAAAAAAAAGTTTTGTGTAGCTTTGGTTACCTTCATTAATATTTTTTGCAGTTTCATAATAAAAATTCAACAGGACTCCTTCGTTTGGAAAAGGTATTTTATCTTCAGTATCAATTACACCGCCAAGTCTTAATTTAAAAACATTTGCATTTGAAGATTTATCTTCATTATTAGATTTATTTATAATTTCAAGATTTTCAGCAATTCCCTGTATATAAAAAGTACCATATCTTTCAAGCTGTGTTCCAAAAAGAAAACTTGAACCGGTTTTTAAATTACGATATTCACCTGTCCTTATAACTGAATACTCATTTTCATTTGTATCATTAACCTGAATATATGTGTAAATGTCATTGAATATATAAAAACCATTGAGATTAAAAGTAAGTGGCAGTGAAAAAAACTGATTTGATTTAATTTCAATTTCATAGATCCTGTTCCTTAGACCTCCTGCTGCCAGAATACCCGCTTCGATCGCACTGCCTAATATATTCTCATCTCTCAAATCAAATAATAACTGTAAATTTTTTTCATTATCAGCTTTCAGAGTAAATCTCAGAGCTTTTGTATTTTTTTCAATAACCCTGATCAACAGATCCGGATTTTCATTATTCTTTTCGTACAAATAATCAAAACTTATCTGCTGAAAAAGATTCGTACTCATTACATTTTTAAGACTGAGATTTACATCTTTACTCCTGATAGGATTTGATATATCCGTCTTCATTTCCCTGAGTATCACATTGTCTTTAGTTACTTTGTTACCTATAAGTTTGTATGCATTAATTTTTCCATCATCTACTTTTATCTCAAGAATTCCTGTATTATGTTCAAAATAAAATTTTGTAATATCTTTTAAGGAATACCCTTCATCCCGCAGATTTCCGAGCAGGACATTCCTGAAGTCATCTGCAGCAAGTACATTTAGATATTTACCTGAATTTTTAATTATGAAATTTTCAACATCTTTGTTAATATTCAGATCGGATATATTTATTGTTGCATTTCTAAATACAGGATAAGGTATGAAATGATAATTAATTTTTACAGAATTATTATCACGTGAAATGACAGCATAAGCATCTTCAAAATATCCTGTCTTATAAACATCTTTTAGATCTTTTTCTATTTCAGTGTACTTTAAAAAATTTTGTGAAGATCTTTTCAATACTGAATCTATAATAGGTAACAGATCATCAGGAGTATTAATTATTATTTCAGGATTGGTAACAAAGTTGTTAAAGTATTTTGATTTTGCAATTTCAAGAGAATCAATTGCGTTTAGAGTTGACTTAATATTTTCGACTACTGATTCATATCCTTTTCTGATCAGGTAATCAAAATTAGAATATGAATTTGAAGAAAAATTTTTAATGTCAGGAGTAAGTATTGCATTTGCATCTTTAAGCTGCAGATTACTCAATTGCATCATAGTGATCGAAAGTATCTGATCAGCAGTATTCAAAGGGTCGTTAAGATCTTTAATTGATTTTAATGGACTTGTAGAATTTACAATCAGAGTGAAATCAGCTCCCTGTTCTTTAGCTATATCTGTTGGAATATTTGCAGAAAGACCTCCGTCAACTAATTTTCTACCGTTAATATTAATTGGTGTATATAATAATGGAAATGTTATTGAAGCTTTTATTGATTCCGATAAATTACCCTTTTTCAAAACTACTTTATCTCCTGTTGTAATGTCTGTTGCAACAGCTACAAAGGGTATCTTCAGATCATTGAAACTGTTCTTAGCATGATAACGGGCGTTTAAGATCAGGGTATTTATTTTTTCACTCAGATACTGACCATTTGAAAATGATGAAGGAAGAATATCGGGATTTATACCGTCTAAAGGAATAGTAAGTAAACTTCTGTCCTGAATTTTTTTCTGCTCAAGGAAAAGTGAAGTCCTTTGATATTTATTGGTAAGACTCAATGCTCTGTCCCAGTTAAAATCTTTTATAATTTTTTCTATTTCATAAGTCGTATAGCCGGAAGCATACAACCCGCCAATAACAGTTCCGATACTTGTACCAACAATAATATCCACGTCCACATTATATTCTTCCAAAGCTCTGATCACTCCAAGTTGTGCGATTCCTCTTGCACCACCTCCGCTTAAAACCAGTGCAAGTTTAAGTGAATTGGGATCTTTAGGAAAAATGTTGAAATAATTTGTATCGGCTTTAACTTTATCTTTAAAAGTTAACTTGATAGTATCAGAAGGATTAACCGATGTCAGAGATGAATCATTTAAATTTACAAATGATAATATTTCTTTACCTTGTATATTTTTCAAAGGTAAATGAAATAAAAAAAGCAGAATTAAGAAACAGATTTTTATCATAAGTCTTTTGAAAATCAAATATCCGAAAATGATAAAAGTGATTTAATCAGTAACGGTTTTTAAATACTTTCTGTTTTTATAACCGATCAAATATATAATTATTCCGACAATAAGACCCGGATACATTGGTTCCATTAAAAATGGATAAACAGCAATACCATTTACGGAATTTAAATTTCCGATAATAAAAGAAATGAAGGAAACACTGAATGAACTTATCATAGCTAAAAAAATATATTTTGAGTGAACCTGAAATTTAACAAAGTAAGAGCTTAATACACTTATCAGCAGTGCAGGGATTATCATCGTTCCAACAGTATACCAGATCTCAACCACTGAAGGAATCAGATAAGCTAATAGATAAGCAAACAAAGCGCTTATTATCATCCCTATTTTATTATATGAATTATTTTCACCCGTACTGTCCTTAAGTCTTGATAAAATATCTTTACTGAAAGTTGTTGCCGAAATAAAAATATATGAATGTAAAGAAGACATTACTGTTGCAATCATTCCTATAAAGAAAAATCCTTTAGCTATTGGAGGTAATATATTTTCAGCAAGCGCCGGATAGGAATATAAAGGACTGGGAATGTCTTCAATATTTATAAATGCACGGGCATATAAACCGGCTGCTGTTGTCAAAAAATCAAAAATGATCCAGAATACAAGAGAGATCAGAATTCCGCGTTTAGGAGTTTTTTTATTCTTTACAGCATAACATCTTTGATGAAATACAGGATCGATCAATACCCACGATCCGATAAAAAACCAGACAAAAAATAACTGGATCGATAAACCGCCGGTAAGAGACATAAAACTCTCAGGAAGTCTTGATTCTAAAAACTCCGTTCCTCCGAGAGTATTAAAACAAAACGGAAGTATAATTCCAAATCCTACAAACATTAATATGAATTCAAAAATATTAACCCGTACATCAGCTCTGAAACCACCATTGAATAAATACAGAACAGAAAGTAGAAGAGCGATGATCATTGCATAAATTATATTAAAACCGAAAATTAGTTTGATCAGAATTCCAAGCATGAATAAAAAAGGTGCTGGAGTTGCAAGCAGAAAGATCAATACTCCTCCTATGATACTTACTTTTTTTCCGTAGACTTTGAACAGCTGATCAGGGATGGTATATAAATGAGTTTTTCTGATTTTATCTGCGAGAAAGAATGCAAAGAATGTTATAAATATATAAAATGGAAATGCATATAGAAGCCAGCCTGATATTCCATATGTATATGTGAATTCTCCAATTCCCAGTACACCTCCATAAAATGAGGCTACGAGTGTTGCAACAAATGCGGGCAATGTTAACATTCTGCCGCCTACAATATAATCCTTTACAGAATTATCAGACTTTTTTGTTCTGAATCCAATTATAAGTACAATTATAAAATAAGCGATGATTATCAGATAATCATTTGTAGATAATATTATTTTCAAATCTTTGGGTTGTGAATAAAATGTTTTTTAAATAATAAAAGATCTCCTTTACTAAAACTAATCTTTACTCTTTCTGCATTCGATAAATTAAGTGAACCTTCCCGCTTTCCCAATACAAGATCTTCTTCCGATAGTTTATATTTAAGTCCTTCTGTTTTTATTGAATTTGCTTTTGGGAATGGCATTAAAGAAACAGTATTATTTTTTTTATATTTGAAATCTGTGAACTTATTTATAAAATAGATTTCAAATTCATTTGAATATAGTATTACATCAAGAGATTTATAATACCTTTTTAATATACTGAAATTATTAAAAGTATGATCCGGCCTTTCACTTACAGCCCCAAAAACTTTTAACTCTTTGATCCCATTTTCTATACAAAAGTTTAAGGCTTTTTCGAAATCAGTGGTTTCCTGTTCGGAAATATTAATGATCTCTTTCTTACTTTTCTTGTAAAAATTTAAAACTTTTGGGCTGATAGAGTCAAGATCACCTAAAATTATATCAGGGTCTATGTCATTTTCAGGAAGTTGATTTGCGCCTCCGTCAGCAGCAATTATATAGTTTTTTGTACTTTTATACAATTTATGAAAAACATGGAATGGTATATATCCGTTAAGGAAAAGAAGGTTTTTCATAATTTTTTTTGACTGTGACAATATTGGAATAATAATTTAAAAATTATAGATAAAATTTTATTAGAAACTGAACAGTATTTTCATAATTAATCAATAGTATAAATTTATTTCATGGTTCCATTTATTTATTTGAAAATTTTAATCTCCATGGATATTCATGCCTAAAAAAACTAATCTGTATCCTCAATAAGTGCATTTAGATAAAACTTAAATAAAATTATCTTGTACACTGTCTAAAATTACTATATGAATTTTCTAAATCCCGCAGCTCTGATTGCATTATTTGCTGTTTCAATTCCAATTCTCATTCATTTACTAAATCTGAGAAAATTAAAAAAAATTGATTTCAGTACTTTAATGTTTCTAAAGGAAATTCAAAAATCCAAAATGAGAAGGATTAAGCTGAAACAGCTGCTGCTTCTCGCATTAAGGATCGGCATTATCACATTACTTGTTCTGACTTTTGCAAAACCTGTTTATGAAGGTTATTCATTCAATAATGATGCGGGCGGTAAATCAACTGTTCTGATTTTTATTGATGATTCATTTAGTATGGATGCAAGTGATGTATCCGGACAGTATTTCTCTCAGGCAAAAAATTCAGTAAAGGAAATTCTAAACAATTATAAAGAGTCTGACGAGATCATTCTTATACCTTCATCGTTTACAGGTTATAAAAATTCTATTGGAATCAACGGAGGCAAAAAGGAGATCACCGATTCTCTTGAACAGCTTAAGCTTTCGAATAAACCATTTTATTTTAATGATGCTCTGATTAAAGCAGGACAGATATTGGATAATTCGATTAATCCTAATAAAGATGTATTTGTAATATCAGATTTTCAAAGAATTAATGGAGGGGTTTCAGCATCTGAAATTAAGACAGAAAATTATGAAGATGTAAATTTTATTCTGATAAATACAGGTGAGCGGACTTCGGTAAATCTTTCTTTAGACAGTTTTAAAGTAAACACAAAGATACCTGCAAAATTTGGAAATATCAGAGTCTCTGTTAATCTGTCAAACCACTCTCCGGATCCGGTTTCAGGGATTTCTTTAAAACTTTTTTTAAATGATAAACTAACAGAGGAAACATCTGCTGATGTAAGTGCAAACAGCAGTAACAGAAAGGAGTTTTCATTTACAGCAGAGAAGGCAGGTGATCTGCATGGCTTCATTGAGCTTTCGGGTAACAGCTTGCAGAATGATGAATTTGACCAGGATAACAGGATCTACTTTGATGTTTTTATTCCCGAAAAGATTAATGTTGGAATGATTGGAAATTCAAATGAATTCAGATTCATTAATACAGTACTGAATTCTGCTCAGGATCTGTCAGGAGATAATGCTGAAAATAATGACAATGAATTATTTGAAATTAATTTATCTGACAGATTGGATGAAAGTATTTTTTCAAATGACGTACTTCTGATTTCATCTGGTAATAATTATTCTGACAGAGAGTCAGAGCTGTTATCAGAATTTTTGTCTGCAGGAAAAGGGATCTTTATTTTTCCAAATGAATATACTGACATTCAAAATTTCAATTCTGAAATTTCATCAAAGCTATACATCCCGCAGATTGGATCTTTTAATACTGACGAAAATGCAAATAAAAATCTTAAGTTCGGAAAAATTGATTTTGAGAATCCGATTATGTCAGAGATATTCAGGAATAATCAGTTGAATATTACATCAGACTCTTTCCTCGATTCACCCGGTATAAAAAAGTTTTATGAATTATTATTAAATGACAAGAGCATTCCTGTTATAATGTTATCAGATGGAAAACCTTTTATAACTGAAACTGAACTGCCTAAAGGGAAGATGCTTCTCAGTGCAGTATCTGGTGAAACCGGATTTTCTGATTTTCCTTTGAATAATATTTTCCCACCGCTGATTATCAGAAGTATATTTTTTCTGAACAGTGATTTTGGATTTTCAAATGAAAATTATATTGGTGCATCAAATATAATTCCTGTAAAAGGTCTGAATAATATTTTTTCAATTACTACTCCTGAAAATAATACAATAGAATTGAATACTGAACTTTCAGGATCTTCAAATGACTTTTATATTTTGCCATATACTGAAACTGCAAAAGACAAAGGGCTTTATCTTTTAAAAGACTCTTCAGGAAATCAATTTGGTGTTTCTCTTAATATTGATTCAAGAGAAAGTGATCCGGGCAGGATGGATGATGAAGAAATAGTGAAATATTTTAATAATGCAGGAATTGCAGATGCTGAAATTATAAGTAATACAAATGAAATATCTGTTCTCATTAATAATAAAAGGACCGGAACTTCACTTTGGAAATTCTTTCTGATAGCTGCATTGATATTACTTGCTGCAGAAATATTCTACTCTAAAAAATTAGAAGAGTAAATTTTTTTATTAGATTTTATTTAATCTCTTACCATACAAATTAATCGCAAAATAGTAAGAAAATTTCATGTGAATCTAATTGAGATAAATTTCTGAATTTTAAATAGTACGATTTAGAATAATTTGAAATTTTTTCCGCCTTAAAAAAGGGGATCGAAGGGGGTTGTAGCCGAAAGAAGAAACAATCAAAATCTTTCAGAGGACTCTCATTCAAAGAAGTAAGAAGAATAATAAATGTCTAAGTTTTTTAAGCTAATACCAGCTCTCTGGCAATTCTGTAAGTCGGACATCCAAGTGAAACTATCATATCATGAAAATCCTTTAGAGATTTACTCTCACCAAATTTTTCAAAATAATCCTCTTTGAATTTTTTTATAAGAATTTTCCCAAGAGTATAATTAATATAACCCGGATCGAATGCGCCTCTTTCGGATTCCTGTAATGCAGTAGTTTCTACCATGTTTGCATTCTTCATAAAATATTCCTTTGCTTCATCGATCGTCAAGCCTTCACAGTGAATACCGATTGCAACATTATATCTGCAGCATCTGATCAGAGCTTCAAGCAACATTCCGATCTTTGCTTTGAAATCTCCTTTGGAATATCCCTGATCAATCATCATCTCTTCTGTATAATGAGCCCAACCCTCTACATAAGAATAACTCATAAATAGTTTTGAGATATCAGACGAAAATAAATTTGAATTAAGAAAATGTGTATAATGACCCGGATATGCTTCATGAATTGAGATAAGTTTTAATATCGGATAATTAAACTGTGTAAGCCATTCTTCTTTTTTCTTTTCGTCCCATTCTTTCTCAGGAAGATTTACATAATAAAATGATTCATTCGATTTTTCATAAGGACCCGCAGTATTCATTGCAGCAAATCCAAAATTCATATATCTCGGCATTTCAGTAACTATACAATTCAGCTCGTCAGGTAAATTTACTATATCATTTTTTCTGATGAACTCTATCAATTCATTGAGAGTATTTTCAGTGTCTGATACTAATGAACTCTCGGACGGATGATCATGCTCAAGTGAATCGAGTTTATCATGGAAATCATTTTCATCAAGGATCTTTTTAAGTTCAAATTGGAGTCGCTCAAGTTCTTTTTGTCCATTTGATTTTAATTCTTCAAAATTAAAATCAATATGTTCTTTCACTTTCAGCATATCCATAAATTTCTCTTTGCCAAAAATGTAAGATTTATCATCATCCGAACCGGCTTTATCTAAAAATTCAATATAACGATTAAATGCTTTTGCTGCATTTTCACCTGCAAGTATATATTCTTTTTTTAATTCATCATCATTACATCTTTCGCTGACAACATTAAGTAACTCAACATTAAAAAAATCTTCATAACCCTGAGAAAAATGTCTCGCATACCTGCATAAAACTCCGGGTAATACTTTATCAAGATTAGTTTCAGCATTTTTTAAAACCTCCGGAATCTTTTTCATAATGTTCACAACTGACCTTAATCTATCATCAAATGGTGCATATTCACGGCTTATATAATTATGAAGTCCGCTGAAAGTAAATGCATAGTGCATAGGATTTTTTTTGTGAGACTGAACCTTCTCTACATCAAACAGAGCAGCTTCTATTGACCAAATTGATGCATCAAGTTCATATTTATCTTCAGGTGAAAGTTCATCTTTTTTTATTAAATGAAACCGCTCCAAAAATTCATTCAAAGTCCTAACAAATATATCATATTCCTCAGGTGATTCATTACCCATTAAACCGTCATATTCATGAAGTCCGAGAGATGATCCGTGTCCCGGATTCAGCTCAAGACATTTTTTTATATATTCAGATTTTAACTTGTTGAAATCGTTTACTGTATTGTTTTCCATTTTATGATTTAAATTCTGAATTATTTCCCATGCTGATTTTATGAATTTCTCTTTTTATAATAGCTCCTTCTCCAATTATGGATTCCTGTATGATACAGTTTTCTATCGAAACGTCTTTTTCAAGTATACTGTCCTTGATAATGCTGTTACTGATTTTACAGTTATCATTTACAGTTGTAAAAGGTCCTATAATTGAATCTGTGATTTCTACATTTTTACCAATGTGTACAGGGTAGATGATTTTTGAATTAGGAAATTCCTTATTGATCTTTTTATTTCTCTTGTTTAAAATGTATCTGTTAGTCTCAAGCAGAGTTTCAGGTTTTCCGCAGTCCAGCCAACCTTGCACATTGAATGTTTTCATTTTTTCATTATTGTTGATCATATTCTCAAGAGCGTCAGTAAGCTGAAATTCATTCTTAACAGTGATGTTATTTTCCATAATGTATTCAAGTGATTTGAAAAGACTTATAGAATTTTTTAGATAATATAATCCAACTATAGCTTCATTGGAAGGTGAGACTTCTTTGGAAGACGGCTTTTCCACAAATCTTGTAATGTATCCGTTACTGTCTTTTTCTACTACTCCAAATCTTCTCGGGTCTTCAACTTTCTTAACACCGATGACAGAGTCTTTTCCGCCTGTCATCTTTTTAAGCTGTACATCAAAAAGAGTGTCTCCTAAAATAATAAGTGTATCTTCATTTTTATTTTTAAACACCGGTTTAGCGCAATAAACAGCATGGCCAAGTCCTTTTGGTTCATCCTGAACTATATAATCAAATTTAAAATCAAAAGTATTGTCGAGATAATTTTTTATCTTATCACCAAGAAAACCGGTTATCAAAATAATAGAAGTTGCTATCTTGTCTTTAATAAGCTGATCTATAATATAATATATCATCGGCTTTCCGCCTACATTCAGAAGTACTTTCGGATTTGTAAGTGTATGTGGTCTAAGTCTTGTACCGAAGCCTGCTACGGGGATTATTACTTTCATGTATTGATTTATTTTCTAAAAATTTTTTATTTGATGTAATCCAAAAACAATTTTCGTAAAATGGAACTGAATAAAAAAGACGTTAAATAAATATCAGTTATTCAGATATGATTCTACTTTACTGAGAACTTCAGGAAGCTTTTCAATATCACGCGCACCCGCTGTAGCTAGATGCGGCTTTCCTCCACCGCCGCCTCCAAGCTCCTTTGCAATTACAGAAATTATTTTACCTGCATTAAAACCTTTTTCCTTAATTAGATTATCACTGACTGTGCAGACTATATTTACTTTATCATCAATGACAGAAGCTATTACTGTTATGCCGTTTGTTACTTTGTTTCTGAGATAATCTCCGATCTCCCTGAACTCATCCGCGTTTCCTGCATTTATTTTTTCAGCTAACAATTTATAGCCGTTCACTTCTTTTGAGTTTGAAATAATTTCATCTATTTCACCAAAAAGTATTTGTAAATTCTGTTTTAGTAATTCTTTATCAGCAAGCTTTTTCTCTTCAGAATATTTTTCTCTTAGTTCAATTAATGACGTAAAAGATTCATCCTGAAAATTCAAAAGCCTTTTCATTAAAGCTGCATCTTTGAAATCCGCAGATTGAAATTCATTTTTAAATTTTTCTAAAGAATTCATTACTTTATCTGAATAGCTTATAGGAAGTTCATGGAAAATTTTATCTATATCTGAAATTCTTTCATTAAGAAAATGCAGGATCCCGCTGCCTGTCCGTGCAAAGATCCTTCTCGTACCGGCTGCAACGCTTTCTTCTTTAGTGATCTTAAACAAACCAATGTCAGAAGTATTTTTTAAATGTGTACCGCCGCAAAATTCTACGCTGAAGTTATCATCAATATGTACAACCCTTACTTTATCTCCGTATTTTTCGCCGAATAATTTTTTTACATTAGGGATCTTATTCGCCTGTTCAATCGAAATATCTACATCTGTATATATTTCAATTTCTTCATTCACTTTGGAATTTACTAAATCTTCTATCTCATGAATTTGTTCATCAGTTACTTTATGAAAATGCGGAAAATCGAATCTGAGATATTCATCCGATACAAGTGAGCCAAGTTGTTTTATATGTTCACCGAGAATTCTCCTGAGAGCTTCATGAAGTATATGCGTAGCGGAATGATTTCTCTCAATGGATCTTCTTCTTTCCAGATCTAATATAATCTTTACTCTACCATCTTTGAAATTATTGAGATCACTGTTTTCTGATATAAGAAAATTCTTTTTTGAATCTATAATATTTATTTTAAAACCTTCATCAGTTTCAATAAATCCTGTATCACTGATCTGTCCACCTGATTCAGAAAAGAATGGATTATTTTTTAATACAATTAAATTCTTTTCCCGATCTGGAATTACCATTTCAGTAAAAAAATCTTTTCCTGAAAATTTGTAAGGATCATATTCTGTATCAAATTTATTTGCAGTATCATCTAACAATTCAGGAGCTTCATATACTATCTCTTTTCTTGAAGACTTTCCTCTTTCTTTTTGCTTTTCCATTTCTTCTTCAAATACTAGAAGATCTATTTTCAGTCCCAGCTCTTTTGCCATGACTTGCGTTAGATCTAATGGGAATCCGTATGTATCGTAAAGTTTGAATGCCTGATCACCCGGAAAAATCTTTGTATTTTTTTCTTTGAGTGAGTTAGCAATTTCCTGAAATAATTTTATCCCTCTTTCAAGTGTCAGATGGAAACTTTCTTCTTCGGCTTTTATAACTTCTTTTACAAAATCCTTTTTGGAAACTATCTCAGGGAATACCTCTCCAAAATTTTCTATCAAAGTATCTACAAGATTAAATAGTATCGGCTCATGATAATCAAGTTTACTTGCATGATTCGAAGCACGCCTCAGAATCCTTCTCAGCACATAGCCACGTCCTTCATTGGAAGGGATCGCACCGTCACTGATAGCAAATGTCAAAGCTCTTATGTGATCTGCAATTGCGTTAATGGAAGGAATGCTGCTGCCGCTATATTCCTTTTTTGTGATCTCACAGATCTTATTTATAATTGGAAGAAAAACATCTGTTTCATAATTGGATTTTTTATTTTGCAAAACTCTGACTATTCTTTCAAAACCCATTCCCGTATCGACATGTTTTTTGGGAAGGAGTTCGAGCTCTCTGTCTTTTTTTCTATTGTACTGAATAAAAACAAGATTCCATATTTCTACTACTTCTTCAAGACCTGCATTTACATCTTCAGGCTTACATCCATTATCAGTACTGTCATAATGTATCTCAGAGCAAGGTCCGCACGGACCTGTATCGCCCATTTCCCAGAAGTTATCTTTCTCACCAAATCTGAGAATATGCGAAGGATCGACATCAGTTTCATTTTTCCATATATCAAAAGCTTCTTCATCTGTTTCAAAAACTGAAATCCATAAACGCTTCTTATCAAGTTTCCAGACATCAGTCAGTAATTCCCAAGCCCAGATGATTGCTTCTTTTTTATAATAGTCTCCGAATGACCAGTTCCCAAGCATTTCAAAAAAAGTATGATGATAGCCGTCTGCTCCTACTTCTTCAAGATCATTATGTTTTCCGCCTGCCCGGATACATTTTTGAGTATCGGCAGCACGGGTGTAATCTCTTTTGCCTGAGCCGAGGAATACATCCTTGAATTGATTCATCCCTGCATTTGTGAATAGTAATGTAGGATCATTCTGCGGTACGACAGGGGAGGACGGCACAATAGTATGCTCCTTTCCCTTGAAAAAATCGAGAAATGATTGTCTTACCTCTTTAGATTTCAATTAAGTATAAAAAAAAATTTGTAAGTGTTTAAAATAAGTTTAATGAATGATATATTAAATGGTATTAACCTGACTTTTTAAGAAAATTTTGAGAAGAAGCAGAACAGGATAATTGTTAAATGGGTTTTCATGAATGTACAGGTAGTTTCAATATAAAATTAAATATTATCAGATTCTACTGTTCTTTTTTGAGCGATGAAAAAAGAACCAAAAAAATCGTCCCGGGTACCCGGGATGATATATAGCCGGAAATTCTTTCGCATGCCTAAAAAAATATAAACTCCTCAACCGTTAGAAAAACACTAACGGATTCGTCATACATTATATTTTTGTTTAACGTCATCGCTCAGAATTTCTTTTCGGTAATTTATCACAGGCGGTTATTCTATCTAAGTATTTCATTAAATTAAACTGTGGGTTATATTTTCATTTTAAATAATAAACTGAATTTGAAAATATTTTTTAAAATATTTGTTCCATTTTCAAAATACTTTGGACAATTAAGCTGAGTTTTATAAATTTGGATGAATTATTTGGGAGCAGTTTTGATTGCAAGCAGATGCCAGGTTACACCAATTCCTATTACAGCCAAAAGAATTCTGACATAAATTAATTCAGTCAGCCATATTGCTGAAATTATCATTCCGATCCAGAGCATTGCAATTGACATTATTTTTGAGTTAAGTGTCATCCCGTTTCCTGAAGTATAGTTGCTAAGATATTTTCCGAAAAATCTGTTATTGTGAAGCCAGCCATGAAACTTCTCTGAGCTTCTTGCAAAACACCATGCTGCAAGTATAAAAAATATTGTCGCCGGTAACAGAGGTAAAAAAATTCCGAGTATTCCAATTGCAGTAAGTAATAATCCCGAGATCAGCAGTAAAATACGTAAAGCCGGATTCGAACTTATCTTTAGTTCTGCAGATCTGTTTTCGCTTTTGTCCATTAAAAAATTATTTAAAAAAATTCTGATAAAATTGGTAATTTTTAAGTTTATATTAAAGTGAAATTTATCAGTAAATTAAAGCACCAAATTCAATTTTTATAATAGGATAAGTTGAAAGTAAGCCGGATAGATTAATCTGAAATATTTAAGCTGCAAATTCTTTAATTCTTAATAAGGAATAAAATGTATACAAAATTAAAAAATGCATTGGTATTTGCAAATTCAAATGCTTATTTTTATAAAATTTTTTATTCAATTAACGATCTTTATATAATGAAAAAATACTTTCTTAGTATTTTTGCAGTATTATTTATTGCAAATCTTTCCTACTCTCAGTTACCAAATCAAAACACTTATCTTTTCGCTCAGGTAGATCAATATCAAAGTTATTCAGCTTTATGGGGATACAAAGCTCCGGACAGCAGGGAATATGCTATTCTTGGCTGTAATACAGGAACATCATTTATAGATATTACTGATTCCGGAAATGTACGTCAAGTAGATTTTGTAACCGGAATAACCAACAACTGGAGGGAAATGAAAACATATTCCCATTATGCATACGTTGTATCAGAAGCAACAAACAGCGGACTTCAGATCATAGATCTTCAGTATCTGCCTGATTCAGTAGTTTTGGTGAAAACCTGGTCTTATGCAGGATATACTAAAACACATTCTATTCAGCAGTCCGGAAGTTATCTTTATTTAAACGGAGGTAACTCTGCAGCTAACGGCGGTGTAACTGTTGTGGATGTAAGTGACCCTGTAAACCCAGTGAAAATGGGACAATGGACAACAGAATATGTTCATGACTGCAGAATTTTAAATGATACAATCTGGGCGTCAAACATTTATACTGGAGAGACTTCAATTATAAATGCAACAAATAAAAATTCTCTTGATTTTGTCAGGACATGGAGATCTTATCCTACTTCTGAAGTTTCAACTCACAACAGTGCATTTACTACTGACAGAAAATATTGCTATACTACAAATGAAATATCATCACCAAACGGCAGATTAAATATCTGGAATATCGAAGATGTCAACAATATAACTTTTATAAGAGAATGGCTGCCTACAGGCATTTCTACTTCAATAGTTCACAATGTCGAAATTTACGGTAACCTTGCTGTCATTGCTCATTACAGAGCAGGTATCAGAATTCTTGATATTACAAACGGATCAAATCCGACTGAGGTAGCCTGGTATGATACATATCCACAAAGTAACAGTGCAAGCTATAGCGGATGCTGGGGTGTTTATATGTTCCCATCAGGAAAGATCATCGGATCTGATATGAGCGGAGGACTGATTGTCATAAAGACTTTGAATGTATTGACTGGAGTTTCAAATAATTATGTAAATTCTATTCCTGAAAAATTCAGTTTAGATCAGAATTTCCCAAATCCTTTTAATCCATCTACTACTATTAAATTTAATTTAAAAGATAATTCTAAAATAAAGCTGAGTCTGTATGACATAGCAGGTATAAAAATTGCTGATCTGATTAATGATAACAGAGATGCCGGATCTTATGAATTTAATTTTGATGCTGCAAGATATAATCTTTCCAGCGGAACTTATTTTTACAGTTTAGAAGGAAATGATATTAATGGAAATTTCACCGATACCAAAAAAATGATTTTAATTAAATAATTTATTGCCAAAAAAATTAATGAGAAAACTAACAGTACTTTTTATTTTGGTTGTGATGTTTTTTGTAAGCAGTAATGCTTATTCACAACTTCCAAATCAGTCTACATATTTATTAAAAAACTTAAATCAGCATTCAGTTACTCAATTCCAATATTCAGCAGTTTGGGGATATGTAGCCCCTGATGGCAGAGAATATGGAATACTCGGATGTCCGGGTGGAACTGCATTTATAGATGTTACTGATTCTGCAAATATCCGCGAAGTTGATTTTGTTCCAAGTCTTACTAACAACAACTGGAGAGAAATGAAAACTTACTCTCATTATGCTTATGTAGTTTCCGAAGCAACGAACAGTAAACTTCAGATTATAGATCTTCAATATCTTCCTGATTCTGTAAGTCTTGTTAACACATGGTCTTATCCTACTTATACAAAGACTCACAGCATTTCACAGTTCGATCATTATCTATATCTTAACGGCGGAAATTCTGCATCATCAGGAGGAATTACTATTCTGGATGTAATCGATCCGGTAAATCCTGTTAAGCTTGGTCAATGGACTGATCTATATGTTCATGACTGCAGAGTTGTAAACGATACTATCTATGCTGCAAATATTAATGATGAACGAGTTTCAATTATTAATGCAACTAATAAGAGTGCACCATCTACTGTTAGAACATTTGTAAATCTTCCGGGTTCAGGTCCTCATAATACTGCGCTTTCAAAAGACAGAAAAAGATTATTTGTAACAGATGAAATCGGTACAGCTCCCTACAGACTTAAAGTATGGAATATCGATGATGTGAATAATATTACTTATATAACAAGTTGGAATCCTACTAATATTACTAATTCGATAGTTCATAATATTGAAACATATAACGATATTGCTATAGTGGCACATTATTCAGCTGGAATCAGGATACTGAATATTTCTAATCCCGATGCACCGCAGGAAATTGCATGGTATGATACTTATCCTTCAAACAATAATGAATCATATAACGGATGCTGGGGAGTGTACATGTTCCCGTCAGGAAAGATAGCAGCTTCTGACAGACAGACCGGATTTTATTGTATCAAATCAACTGAAGTGCTCACAGGAATTTCAAGTAATATATCAGCAAGTGTACCTGAGAATTTTAGTTTAAATCAGAATTATCCTAATCCTTTTAATCCATCTACAAAAATAAATTTTTCTTTGCCAAAGTATTCACAGGCTAGTTTGAAAATTTATAATGTAAACGGAAAAGAAGTAGCTGAATTGTTTAATGATACAAGAGATGCAGGTAATTATGAAGTTTCATTTGATGCTGCAAAATATGGTCTTGCAAGCGGAACTTATTTTTATAATCTGAAGACACAGGATTTTAATGAAACCAAGAAAATGACAATACTTAAATAATATTAAATTTTAAATATTAAATTTTAAATAATTTTTAACTACAAAGTTTATATCCCGGATCGAAAAGTCCGGGATTTTTTTTTGTGAAATTTAAATATAATTAAAGAGTAAAAATATTAACCGATTTTGAGTAATAAATTTATATGTAGTTTGTAATTTTAAAATAAACTAAGTTTAAGAAAATAAATTCTAAGGAAATATGAAAACTTTAATATTACTTTTCACAATAATATTCATACCCGAAATATCATTCCCTCAAACATTTTTTGAAAAAGAAACTACCGGCGCAATTGTCCAAAATTTTAATTTTAATCATATAATGGCATGGGGTGATTATGATAATGACAACGATCAGGACGTTATGATCAATGGCTTGAATGATCAGTGTTCTACATGTTACATGCCGATAATTTTTTTAAGGAATGAAGGAAACGGAAATTTTATCAGGATCTATGATAATCCTATTGCTCAGACTTTTATAACAGGAAGCGGAATGGCATGGGGAGATTACGATAATGATGGATGGCTAGATCTTTTTATCTGCGCTACACTAAATGCAAGGAATAGATTATTTCACAATGACGGAAATGGAAATTTTACTGAGATCCTGACCGGTGTAATAGTAACCGAAATGAATTCAAGCCAGAGCTGTAACTGGGTGGACTATAACAAAGATGGATGGCTAGATCTTTATGTAACAAACCGTTACGGAATATACAGTAACAGACTATATAAAAATAACGGTGACGGTACGTTTACAAAAATACTTTCAGGCAGTATTGTAAATGATATCGGCGAGAGCAGGGGAAGTACATGGGGAGATTATGATAATGACGGATGGCCGGATCTGTTTGTAGTGAATTTTGGAGGACAAAATGATTTTCTTTATCACAATAACGGGAACGGGACATTCACGAGAATATTCAATCTGCCAATGGTAAATTACGCTGCATGGGGATCATCCTGTCACTGGGTGGACTTTGATAATAATGGATGGATTGATTTGTTTGTTACAAATAATAATTCTGCAAACAGATTATATTACAATCACGGAGATGGTAATTTTACTTTGAGTAATTCACTTCTCAGTCAGAAAGTAAATGGACTGGGATTTACCTGGGGCGACTATGATAATGATGGTTTAACTGATCTGTTTCTTTGTGACTGGTACGGCACAAACACTTTATACAAAAATCAGGGCGGATCAATGTTTGTAAGAGTTTCAAATGAAATACCATCACAGGAAGGGCTACACAGCTCTACTGCTGCTTTTACAGATATAGATCTTGACGGTAAACTTGATTTATTAGTTGCCAACAGACTCGATAACCCATTTAATTATCAATATAACAATATTGGAAATACAGGAAATTATCTAACAATACAGCTTAAAGGGCATGCAAGTAACAAAAATGGAGTCGGTGCAAAAATTAAAATTGTAATCGGAAATACACCTCAGTATAAAGAATTATTATTGGGAAGTAATGGTCATAACTCTGGAAGCACACTCTGGCCGCATTTTGGAATTGGTAATAATCAGGGAGTAGATTCAATAATTGTGAACTGGCCGTCTGGTGCAGTTACAAGATCAGGATATGTCAATGGAAACAGGATTGTTATTATTGATGAAGATTTTGGAGTGATCGGAATAAATGAGGAGAACATAACAGCAGTACAGTATAATCTGTATCAGAATTTTCCGAATCCTTTTAATCCATCTACTAAAATTAAATTTGAAATCGCGAAAAATTCATTTACTGAATTAAGTATTTATGATGTAAATGGTAGAAAGATTGAGACACTTGTAAATGAATTTAAAAGACCCGGATCTTATGAGATAGAATTTAACAGCAACAATTCTGTTAGAAATCTATCCAGTGGTATTTATTTTTATAAACTGTCAGCAGGGGATTATGTATCCACTCAGAAAATGATTCTCATAAAATAATTTTTATTATAAATACAAATATCAGATATATTTTAAATGCTGACCGATTGTTGAAATTATCCCGGATCGAAAGGTTTGGGATTTTTTTGTAAGAACAGGGTTCTTTAAATCAAAAACTGTGAGTTGAATTGATTCAATGTTTAACTTATTTTGTGAAAAATTATAATCCTGTATAAATATAAATTACAATTTTTCAAAAAATAAATTAACAAAATGGAAAGTATTACACAAAAGCGTCCGCTCACACGCAGGGAATTTAAAATGAAATATTATAAATTGGCAATGATTGGTACTATGATTTTTATTTTTTCAATTACAGTGGGTATGCTTGGATTTCATTTTATTGTAAAACTTAACTGGGTAGATTCGTTTTTAAACTCATCAATGATACTGGGAGGTATGGGACAGATATCAGAATTAAAAACTGATGCAGAAAAAATATTTGCAGGGTGTTATGCTCTTTTCAGCGGAGTGACATTTCTTACCAGCATTGCTATTTTTATTACTCCACTTCTACACAGAGTATTAAGCAGACATCATATTGATCTGGATTCAAAAGAATAAATTTGATAAAAAGGATTTGATGATTTAATATCTTTTTTAAAAATGAAATTTACTTTTGAAATACTTCATTAGCAAGACCGTCGGGATCTGATATTACTGTCCATTTATCTTCATGATTAATAGGTTTTAATATCTTTATTTTATAAGTCTCAAAATATTCAACTGTTGCTTTAATATCATCTGCATAAAGATCAAAAGAAAATTCAGGAATTGTACTATGTGAAAATTTTCTGTCATTCTTTTTCCCAAATGGAATGAGCAGGGATATTTTATCAGTACACTTCATTCTTACAGCTCCTTATTCATGTTCGATTACTTCAAATCTCAGAAAATCCTTGTAAAATCCCGGATTTTTCAATATCCGAACTTAAATATTTATTTCACCAATTTCAAACTTCATTTATTTGTATAAAAATAAATTACAATAAATAAATAACCGGGAAAATTAATCTCCCGGTTTAAAAAATACTATTCGAATTATTTACTTATTATATCAGAATCAAATTTTTCTTTTTGATCAGAAGTTATTAATTAATAGATTCTGATTAAAGTATCTTAGTATCTGTAACCAATTCCAAGTGTCAAACCATATTCATTAACTGTCCAGTTGCGTGCAGTTTTATCATAATTGACACCTACATATTTAAATCCTAAAGATAATGGAACATTAGGTGATAACAAATATGCAAATCCGGCATTCATTTGCCATGTCATTTGTGAGTTTACACCAAATCCGCCGATATCTCCTTTAGTCCATGCAGCCCACTTCATATCTTTGCTTAAAAGATATTCAGCATTTATACCAATGACCGGATCAAACCAGGAGTTGGTATATTGACCCATTTTTGCAACTGTAGATGTGTTATCAATTATTGTTGATTCAACATCCAGATTCCACAAACGTCCACCTGCGTAGACATCCACCCTTACAGTTCTGCTGGTGGATGGAAATAAATATGCTAAAAACAGATCATAAATTGCTTGTTTTACAGTCCAGTTAGAACTTAATATTTGTGGTGTACTGACAGGAATTTCTGTACCAAATCCTTTAAGATTTAAATAGCTAATATCATATACAAAACTTACTCTTTCGTATTTAATCTTTCCTGTAACAGCGGCTGCCATTTTCAGATATTTCACAGCATCAGAGAAACTTTTATTGAAACCATATTTTTCTCCATTTGGACCATATCCTACTGTTCCTCCTATAGAAGTAAACCATACATAGGGAATTATACTAAAACTGAATTTCTTAGGTTTTGAAGCACTTTGATTTGTTAGATCTTTTTTAAGAGATAATGAATTCAAAGGGATTTCAGAATTGAATTTCTCTAAATTCTTATCCAGAGGTGAATCTGTTTTTTCAAATTTAAGACTGGAAAGACTTTTTACGTCTTGCAACTTTGGATAATTTCCCTGAGCATTTATATTGAAACTAAATGCAAACAGAAGAAAAAAAAGTGTAATCTTTTTCATTTTAATTTTTATTTATTAATTATTAAAACTTAATTTACATACTCTTTTTAATATGACTCCCCAATACATACCAATGAGTTTGTAAATAAGTTTAGATTAGGGGGATAAAATTTTAGTCCATTATTAAATCAGCAAAACCTTAAGTAATTTAAAATTGAAAATTAAATTACTTCGGGTTTTTTATAATTAGAATTTTTAGAAATTTTTAAATTAATTCGCAAAACATTTATTATTGTTACATTAATTATAGTGGTTCTAAATTATTTGTAGGGGAAGTTCTGTTAAAAAATATTAACTTTTCAAAATAAATGATCAGCAAAGAAATGTTTCAAACAGCAATACAACACCCATAAACACTGGTCATTCCCGCTAATACAGGAATCTCAAACTGAAACCAGACTTTATTTCTTAAATTAACCAAATCATTGCAAGTTATAAAGCACCATTATAGTTTACTTTATTTATTCTGAATAAGTAAAGAAAATATTCCTGAAAAATTATATTTTAAACCTCACAATCTAACACTATAAATAAATAAATGCACTGAATTTAATTTTGAAAATGCAGTAATTTATTTTTTATATAAATTGAATATCAATTTAAAATTCATTCACTTTTTAAAAATCTTAACTGATCAACTTTTTAAACCTTTCCGATTTTAAAAAATCTAAATCGGATCATTACCTTTCAGTATTTATTTATCTAATAAGATGATATTTTAAATTCAATTCTTTATATTTGTAAAAATTTTGCAAGATGAAAAGTAGAATTTATATTTAAAATCTTTTGGGGGGTAATTCCATTATTAGAAATAAATTAATTATCCTCCTGTCGATAAAACTATAAAATATAACATGAAAGAATTTTTTAAAAAAAATAAATTAAAGATACTTGTATTCGCAGTCAGCATCCTTTTCGTTGCATATATTGTCAACGGTATTAATGAACATACTGTGATTCCGGATCACATACATTCCATTGATGATAAAGCTTCCGAAGAATGGACAGATGAGGAAAAAATAACAGTGCTAAAACGAACTCTACAGAATGAACCGGATAATATAGAAGCCATGCTTAAGCTGGCTGATCTTTATATTCATACAGGTGATAATAAATCTGCAAAAAAAACTATAGATAAAGTATTGGAAATTGATCCCTACAATAAAGAAGCCACTGTACTTCAAAGTGAATTAAAATAGAAATTAATATTTTATTTCCAATATATTGTAAGAGAATTTATCAATGATGTTGATGAGAGAAACGATAATTACTAAATTTCCAGTAATCGTTAACGACCTAAAATAATTGAAAAATGGTAAAGAAATTTTTACTCAATTTTTTAGAAATTAAGTATAAATTTATTATAGCACGATTCAGAATAAATTACAAGTAATTCCCCTCAAAAAAGGGTGAGCAAAGGGGGTTGTTGCCGGAAGAATAGGATGCAACAAATTCTTATAAACTGAACATGTAATCAGTGGGTTCTATTTAAACTCAAATTTACAAACCCTTCCCAGCCTCACCTTTGGACGAAGGGGAGGAGCAAAAACAGTTCATAATGCTTTTGGTTCTGGCTATACCAGTGCAAAAATTATAAAATAAAATTAAAAATCTTGGAAGTACCATTTACATATTTTATCACAAAGAATAACAAATTAATAATTTCAAGAAATAACAAACAGATCAAAACAGTCAAAGGAAAGGGATTTGAAGATTTCAAAGTATTACTCAAGGGCGGGGATGAAGATAAAATACAATTAAAACTTGCAAAACTTACCGGTTATTATAAGCATGGCAATGAGAAATAATTAATAGAATTAAGTTTCAGCCTTTTCTTTTAAATCTTTTCGATTTAATTTTAATCCAAACAAATAAGTCCATCCAATAAAAAGTAACTGCATCGGAATTCTGAAATATAAATATTCAATACCGGGTCCGGAATTGTCTCCGGTCCGAAGATCAATGTTATTTATTGCAGCATTAATGTTTGCAGGCAAAATTGCGATAAAGAAGATTATTAACAGTAAAGAAGTGATCCTGCTGTAACGATCAATTATCAATCCGATAGCTGCCAGGAATTCAAGAATACCAGTAAGATATACCAGAAAAATTCGGAATGGAATGAAATCCGGTATCATCTTTGCCATACCTTCCGGAAAAATAAAATGTCCGGAAGCAGTTAACAAAAGCATTGCAGACATTGCTATCCTTCCTGAAAGCGAATGATCAAATTCTCCTTTCCTTACTCTTATTATAATTGAACTGATTATATAAATTCCAAATAAAAGATATAGTAATTCCATTTCAAAAGTTTATATTAAGAAATATGAAAAGTGTTTTGATGATTGAGCATCTCAATATAAATTTATTTAATGAGAATGAAAATAAATTTTAAATTATAAACAAAGTTCAATTTTTAAATTTCAGATTGATTTGAAATAAAGTAATTTAATTCCAAATTATAATAAAATTCAATTGATGTCAAATTTACTGTTACAGCATATAAGCAATTCTCTTTCCATCAGTTTGAAACAGGTCACTGCTACTGTCGATCTTCTTAATGAAAATGCAACCATTCCGTTTATATCAAGATACAGAAAAGAAGCAACGGGAAGTCTGGATGAAGTCCAGGTGTCGGATATTTCATCGGAATTAAAACGGCTTACTGAATTAATAAAACGCCGTGAGTATATCCTGAAAAGTATTTCCGATCAGGAAAAGCTGACTCCCGGGCTGGAAGCAAAAATAATAGGATGCTGGGATCCGATCGATCTTGAAGATCTATATCTTCCTTTTAAACCCAAAAGAAAAACGAGAGCTGCTGCTGCCTGTGAAAAAGGTCTTGAACCTCTGGCAAAGCTTATCTGGTCACAAGAAAATTCTGATATTTTCAATGAAGCAAAAGCATTTGTAAATGATGATGTAGTAACAATAGAAGATGCTCTGGAAGGTGCAAGAGATATTATTGCAGAATGGATAAACGAAGATGCGGATGCAAGAAATTCTTTGCGAAATTTATTTAAACATTCGGCTGTGATTACAGCAAAAGTAGTAACTAAGAAAAAAGAAGAAGGTCAGAAATATCTTGATTATTTTGAATACAGTGAAGACTTTAGGAAATGTCCCGGACACAGACTTCTCGCTATATTTCGCGGAGAGAAGGAAGGAATACTCAGAGTAAATGCAGGTGTTGATACAGATCTTGCGGTAAAAATTCTAGAGAAGCAATTTATAAAACCTGATAAAATTAATTCTGAAAATTCTTCAGCAGAGCAGATAGTAAAAGCTATAATAGATTCATTTAAAAGACTGCTTGCTCCTTCGCTTGAAACTGAATTCAGAAATCTTTACAAAGAGAAAGCTGATAAGGAAGCAATACTTGTTTTCACTGAAAATCTGAGACAGCTGCTACTTGCTGCACCGCTCGGTCAGAAAGTTACTATGGCTGTAGATCCCGGTTTCAGGACCGGATGTAAACTTGTATGTCTGGATGAACAGGGTTCGCTTTTGCACAGCACTACCATTTACCCACATCCTCCGCAAAATCAAATGAAAGAATCTGCTGAAGTATTAATTAAACTTATAAAGAAGTATAACATCAAAGCAATTGCAGTTGGCAATGGTACTGCCGGCAGAGAAACTGAAAATTTTATAAAAGGAATTGTAAAAGAAATAAAAGATACAGAAGTATATCTTGTTAATGAAGCAGGTGCGTCTATCTATTCAGCATCTGAAGCTGCGAGAGAAGAATTTCCGGAACTTGATCTGACTGTGCGTGGAGCAATTTCTATTGGCAGAAGATTAATGGATCCGCTTGCTGAGCTTGTAAAGATCGATGCAAAGTCAATAGGAGTAGGGCAGTATCAGCATGATGTCGATCAGCAGAAATTAAAAGAAAGTTTAGATCAGACAGTAATATCTGCAGTTAATCTTGTAGGTGTGAATTTAAATACTTCGAGTCAGCATCTTCTCCAGTATGTTTCAGGTATAGGTCCGAAGCTTGCAAAGGCAATCACAAAATACAGAAATGATAAGGGACCGTTCAGTTCGAGAGAAGAGCTGATGAAAGTAGGCGGAGTCGGAAGTAAATCTTTTGAGCAGGCGGCTGGATTTTTAAGAATTCCCGGCGCAAAGAATCCACTTGATAACAGCGCAGTGCATCCGGAAAGTTATACTATAGTTCAGATGATGGCAAAAGATCTTTCGCTTCCTGTAAAAGATTTAATAGTCGCAAATGAAATAATTAAACAGATCGACATCAAAAAATATGTAAATGATAAAGTTGGAATTCCGACACTCGAAGATATTATAAATGAATTAAAAAGACCGGGTCTTGACCCGAGAGGGGAGACCACTGTATTTAATTTTGCTGATGATATAAATGACATAAAAGATCTTAAGATCGAAATGCGTCTGCCCGGAATAATTACCAATATTACAAAATTCGGAGCGTTCGTAAATATCGGAATCAAGGAAAACGGACTGCTCCATATCTCACAGATCAGCAGTAACCGATTCATAAAAGATCCGGCTGAAGTTTTAAAGCTCGATCAGAAAGTAATAGTGAGAGTTGTAAGTATAGATGAAGAGAGGAAGAGGATACAGTTGTCGATGAAAGAGAAAGAGTAGAGAGAATTAAGAATTAGGAATTAGGAATTAAGAATTACGGGTTACTAGTTAAAAATTACGAGTTAGGAGTTAATGATATTGATTGTTCTATATATATATTCATCTCAGATAAATTTAAAATCAAAAATCAAAAATCTGAAATATGCAATTGTTATAGAAAGAAGTAAAACTGGTTTCGGTGCGTATGTTTGGGATCTGCCGGGATGTGCATCTGTTGCAAAAACAAAACCGGAAATAAAAGAATTAATTAAAGATGGAATCGAATTTCATCTTGAAGGAATGAAATTAAATTAAATGGTTATAAAATACCTGTCCCCGCTGCAGAAATTATGGAAGTTGCTTTAAAAGTTGCCTGAAAATTTTTATCTGCAAATTATTGATTTGAATAATTATTTTGAATTTCTATCTGCAAGTGCATTTTTGTAAATCGAACTTCAGATCTACTGTCTATCCCACATGCTTTTAACGGGAAACTATTTATCACGATAATAAAAAATTTATAATTCCAGCATGTCCCCATTTGTCATTCCAGCGTGCTCCCAGCTGGAATCCAGTCTTATGTTTTTCTGAAAGATTATTCTCATGTCTGAATTACACCGACATTAAATTTTTTAATCTCGGAGTTATTGTTGGCAAGTTCTATACAATATGAAACTATCTTCCGGGTATCCTTTGGGTCAATGACTTCATCAACCCATAATCTCGATGCTGCATAAAGTACATTTGTCTGTTCGTCATATCTGCTATGGATCTCTTCGAGGAAAGATTTTTTTTCTTCTTCAGTAAGTTCTTTTCCCTGTTTCTTAAGCTGACCCATCTTAATGTCCAGCAATACATTACTTGCCTGAGATCCACCCATTACAGCTATCTGCGCATTTGGATAAGCAAAAATAAATCTTGGATCATAAGCTTTTCCGCACATTGCATAATTTCCAGCACCGTAACTGTTGCCTGTTATAATTGTAATTTTTGGTACAACAGAATTTGCAACTGCATTCACCATTTTTGCACCGTCTTTAATTATTCCACCATGCTCTGATCTGGACCCTACCATAAAACCGGTTACATCCTGAAGAAATAAGAGAGGAATTTTTCTTTGGTTACAATTCATAATAAACCTCGCAGCTTTATCTGCACTGTCAGAATAAATTACACCGCCAAACTGCATCTCACCTGATTTACTTTTTACAATGCTTCTCTGATTTGCAACAATTCCTACTGCCCATCCTTCGATCCTTGCATAGCCTGTAATAATGGTTTTTCCATATTCAGGTTTATATTCATCAAAATCTCCGTCATCAATAATTCTGCCGATAAGTTCATAAGTATCATATGGTTTTGCAGTATCTTCAGGAAGTACTCCATATATTTCCTTTTCGTTATGATTTGGATTTTTATTTTTAATTCTGTCAAATCCAGCTTTGGGCATTTCACCGAACTTACTTACAAGCTCACGGATCTTTTCGATACACTCTTTATCATCCGCCATTTTTTCGTCAGTGATTCCTGATATTTCAGTTGTTACTGCAGCTCCTCCGAGAGATTCGTTATCGATTTTTTCACCTATAGCTGCTTTCACCAGATGTGATCCGGCAAGAAAAATACTGCCGGTGCCTTCGACTATTAATGCTTCATCGCTCATAATAGGAAGATAAGCTCCGCCTGCAACACAAGGTCCCATTATAGCGGCTATCTGCGGAATTCCCATTGAGCTCATCACTGCATTATTTCTGAATACTCTTCCGAAATGTTCCTTATCCGGAAAAATTTCATCCTGCATTGGAAGAAAAACACCTGCACTATCAACGAGATATATAATTGGTAATTTATTTTCGATCGAAATTTCCTGAGCACGTAAATTCTTTTTGCAGGTAATTGGAAACCAGGCACCCGCTTTTACTGTAGCATCGTTTGCAACTATCACACAATTCCTTCCATGTATTTTCCCAATTCCAAATATTGTACCTGACGCAGGCGCTCCGCCGTATTCTTTGTACATTCCATACCCTGCAAAAATGCAGAGCTCCATAAAGTATGAATCTTTGTCGATCAGAAGATCAACCCTTTCCCTGCAGTGAAGTTTATTTTTGGAATGAAGTTTTTCTATAGCTTTTTTTCCTCCACCAAAATGAATTTCCTTTTTAAGTGCAATTGTTTTTTTTATAAGATCTTTATAAAATTCTTCTCTCTTTTCAAATAAAGTATCTTTTTTTAAACCGGATTTTAATTTAGGCATTGGAAAAATTTATGTGGGTTGAATTGAACAGATAATTTATAAACAGATATTATACTAAATTGTATTAAGTAAATATTGTTTGATAATTTTTTGAATTAAATACTAAGCTATGACCTTCCTGTTACCGCTCAGATAAACAGGTTCTTTTTTTTCTGAAATAACTTCTTTTGTAATAATGCAGTTAGAAACATTTTCTTTAGACGGGATCTTATACATTATATCGAGCATAATATTCTCAAGTATAGACCTTAAAGCTCTTGCACCTGTTTTCCTTTTCAATGCCAGCTCAACTACTCCTTCAAGGGCATCTTCAGTAAATTCCAGATCCACTCCTTCCATTCTGAAAAGTTTCTGATATTGTTTTGTTATTGCATTTTTTGGTTCGGTAAGGATTGAAAGCATTGTTTTCCTGTCAAGTGAATTCAAAGTAGTTATGACAGGCAGCCTTCCGATAAGCTCAGGTATAAGTCCGTAATGGATAAGATCATCCGGTTCGACCTGAGAAGTCAGCAGATCCTGATCGCTTTTGTCTTTTGAGAAAATATCTGATCCGAAACCTATAGAACTTTTAGAAATTCTTTTTTCAATAATTTTATCGATCCCGTCAAAAGCACCGCCGCAAATAAACAGAATATTCTTTGTGCTTATATTAATAAGTGCTTGCTCAGGATGTTTCCTTCCGCCTTTAGGAGGAACACCGGCTATTGTACCTTCTAATAATTTCAGTAATGCCTGCTGTACACCTTCGCCTGAGACATCCCGGGTAATTGAAGTGCTGTCACTTTTTCGGGAGATCTTATCTATCTCATCAAGATAAATAATTCCGCGTTCGGCTTTAGAGAGATCGAAGTTTGCATTCTGAAGTAAGTGGACTAAAATAGATTCAACATCATCGCCTACATATCCGGCTTCAGTCAGAGTCGTAGCGTCTGCAATGGCAAAAGGAACGTCAAGAAGTCTTGCCAGTGACTGTGCCAGGAAAGTCTTTCCTGTTCCTGTCGGTCCGATTAAAAGTATATTACTTTTTTCAATTTCAACATCATCAATATAATTGAAATCAATTGAGTCAATTCTTTTATAATGATTATAAACTGCTACGGCGAGTGATTTCTTTGCTTTGTCCTGACCGATAACATATTCATCCAAGAATTTTTTAATTGCCTGTGGAGTAAGATCTGATCTGACTTTGTTGATGGATTTTGTAGCACTGCTGAGAGTATTTTTTTTGATGATCTGCATTGCATTTCCTACGCAGATCTCACAGATGAAAACTTCTTTTCCGTTGTGATCAGACGGTCCTTTTATCATGTTGGTAACTTTGTCGGCATTCCTGCCGCAAAAAGAACATCTTGCTATCTGATTTTTAGATCCGGATTTTGTACTCATATTAAAGGATTAAAGATATTGATTTAAGTAATATGATATAAAGTGCGTGATGAGGGAGTCGAACCCCCACGGGTCGCCCCGCTAGATCCTAAGTCTAGTGCGTCTGCCA
>DAORRV010000032.1:0-33949 GCA_035443185.1 Ignavibacteria bacterium
CGATGATCGCATCAAGTATAGAACTCTTGTCTTTGTAATGCCAGTAAATTGCTCCTTTTGTAACACCGGCTTTTTCAGCAATTGAATCTATTGAAGTGTCATCATATCCATTTTCTATGAACAGTGAAACGGCACACTTCAGAATATTCTTTGATGTCTCTTCTGCTTCTATTTTAGTTCTTTTCATTTGAAATAAAATTATACATACCGAAAGTATGTAAAAGTGTAAAAAATTATTTTCAGATGCAATGTAAAATTTATTTTAGTTTTACAAAAGTCAGGCGACTTTAATTACTTATACTTCATAAACTAATACACTTTGTCATTTCCGGTTTTACTGCAGGCATTGTCGTACCGCAGCCTCTGCCGGCTCCTCCTTAAAAAGGAAGTGTCTCAAAACTAATTAGGGAAATAGTTAATTTTGTGAAACAAAATTTCAAGATGGCTAAACCAATAAAAGCAAATTACGATCAGGAATTTTTACTTCCTCCATCAATTGAAGACTGGGCAAGTAAAGATCATCCTGCAAGATATATCCGAGAGTTTGTACAAAGTCTGGATCTGAAAGAATTGGGATTTAAAGAAATGACAAATGAAATTGACAGACCATTTTATAATTCTGATCTGCTTTTGAAGATATGGCTTTATGGATATTTTCACAGGACACGAAGTTCAGAAAAATAAAAAGAGAAACAAAAAGTAATATGCCATTGATCCGGCTTAGCGGGATGAAATATCCTGATCATAATACACTTTGGAGATTTTGGAATCACAATAAATCAAGCATAAGCAAATTATTTAAAAAATCTGTACAGACAGCAGTAAAGCTTGATTTAGTATCAATGGTTGTACATTAAAAATTGAAAATTTATAATTGTCTTTAATAAACCTCTCCATAACCTTATATTTGTAAAATTTTTTTAATGCAGAAATTACTTTTAGGGAATTCCGTTCAGATCGTCGAGATCAACGAAACCATAAAACAGGTTGCGCCAACAGATGTGAGTGTACTGATCACCGGTGAAAGCGGTTCAGGTAAAGAGGTCGTTGCAAAATCAATTCATCTGCAGAGTAAAAGAAGTGACAATCCGTTGATAACCGTTAACTGCGGTGCTATCCCCGAAGGCATTATCGAAAGTGAATTGTTCGGTCATCAGAAAGGCGCGTTCACCGGTGCCATTGATGAACGAAAAGGTTACTTCGAAATGGCTGACAAGGGGACGATCTTTCTTGATGAAATCGGTGAAATGCCTTTGTCGACACAGGTGAAATTTCTGAGAGTTCTGGAGACAGGCGAGTTTATGAGAGTCGGTGGTAATAAGACCATCTCTGTCGATGTAAGAATTGTCGCAGCTACGAATAAAGATCTTGCATATGAAATGATGAACAATCAATTCCGTGATGATCTCTATTACCGTCTGAGATCGATAAACATTTTCATACCCCCGCTGCGTGAAAGAAGATCCGACATTAAACTTTTATTTTATCACTTCACAGAGCTGTACTGCAGAGAAAATAATATTGAATTTAAAGGGATTGATGATGATGCTCTGGATTATCTGATAAATTTCAGCTGGCCCGGAAATGCACGTGAGCTGAAAAATTTTTGTGAAAGTATTATTGTAATTAATCCCGATAAAATACTGACAATTACAGATGTTAAAAAACATCTTCAGACTGATCAGAAGGAAATGCCAAGTTCGCTGCCAATACTTTTTGGAAAGTCCGGTAATTCCGGAAATAATTACAATAAGAATAATGAAAGTCCGGAAAAAGATTTTTTATTCAGAGCATTATTAGAAATTAAATCTGACATATTAGATCTGAAGGATCAGATCACTGATCTTTCTATTAATAAAGAAAACAAGAATGGAAAAGATACCGGAGAAAATGATTTTAAAATTCCGGGAGATAAGCTGATCAATATGAACATGAATGATATTGAAAGGGAAGTCCTTGTATATCTGCTGAATAAGAATTACTGGAACGTGGAAAAAACAGCGGAGATACTGGATCAGACACCGAGGAATGTCTATACTAAAATTAAAAAATATAATATCAGCAAAGAACAGAGCAGAGGAAACTATTCATGAAGATGCTGAAGCTTTTTAAAATTATATTTGTACTGAATGCATTTTTACTGATGTCGGGATGCGGGGTTTACGGATTCAGAGGAAATAATCCTCCGAAAGGAATTAACACACTTGCAGTTCCGACGGCTGAAGACATCAGCGGATTCTCAGCACCGACACTGCCGGAGACATTTACTGAACGGCTGAAGATCAGGATCACAACTGACAATACTTTCAAAATTGCTGATAAGAATATTTCGGACGGTGTGCTGAATTGTACTATTACAAGCGTGACTGACGAGGCATCTGTAATTGCAACGGGAGACAACGTGACACAAAGAAAATTAACTATCACGATCAAGGTTTCTTTTGATGATCTGAAAAAACAAAAGCAGATATGGGAAAAGAATTTTCAGAATTACGGTGAGTATGCTTCCAATGGAAATGATTTTTCCAACAGGGAATCTGGAGTTGCAATTGCAATTGAGAAAATTGCTGAGGATATTGTGATCGATCTTACTTCTAACTGGTAAATTTTTGATTTTACCTCTAAGTCTCTAAAACTCTAAGGCTCTAAAACTCTAAGACTCGAAGACTCGAAGGCTCGAAGGAGTTTTTTAAAAAAGTTTTTTAGCTTATAGTCTTATAGTCTTAGAGGTAATTCCAAAGTTTTCATACAAGGAGAAGTATTTATGGAGAAGTGTCAAAAGTAACAAAAAATCCGCACAACTGGCGTTAATATATCTGAGGTGCATTTGAAAAAGATTTTCAATTTCAAGTGCTTACCCAAACAGGAGTTTGGGTATATGCGGAATGTTTTTTAGCTTATAGTCTTATAGTCTTAGAGTCTTTGAGCCTTCGAGCCTTCGAGCCTTAGAGTTTTAGAGTCTTTGAGGTAATTCCAAAGTTTTCAGATGATGCGGGAATTTTGGTAAAATGATAAATTGGTAAACTAAATTTAATAATGAATATAGAAAGTCTGATACTTGCTGCATACATAATTTCACTCTCGATACTTTTCTTTTTCGGATCGCATGGATTTAATATGGTCTATTATTATTTCAAGACCTTTAAGAAAAGGACAGTGGATTTGGAGCTGAGCGAATTTGAAATGGATGATTATCCGGAAGTTACGATCCAGATTCCTTTGTATAATGAACAGTATGTGATCACACGGCTGATAGATTCTGTTTTGAGAATGGATTATCCGAAAGATAAACTCGAAGTGCAGATACTTGATGACTCTACCGACGAGACCACTCAGATCATAACAGATCACATCGGAAAATATCTGGAGCAGGGATTTGACATAAAGCATATTCACCGCACAAACAGGGAAGGATACAAAGCCGGCGCGCTGAAGGTCGGACTTGAAACTGCCCGCGGGGAATTTGTTGCCATATTCGATGCAGATTTTATTCCGAGGAAAAAATTTCTGAAGAGGACCATACCATATTTTTATAAAGAGGAAAAGCTCGGACTGGTGCAGACGAGATGGGAACATCTTAACAGGGAGTATTCACTCATGACAAAGACGCAGGCGATCGCGCTCGACGGACATTTTGTGATAGAGCAGGCAGTGAGGAACAGGGCAGGATTTTTTATAAACTTCAACGGCACAGGCGGAGTGTGGAGAAAGGAATGCATATTCGATGCGGGCAACTGGGAAGCTGATACGCTGACGGAAGATCTTGATCTTTCTTACAGAGCGCAGATGAAGGGATGGAAATTCAGATATCTTGTGAATTTTACGTCACCTGCAGAACTTCCTTCTGACATCGGAGCTCTGAAGTCACAGCAGTTCAGATGGACAAAAGGAGCTATCGAAACTGCAAAGAAAGTTTATCCAAAAGTACTGAGATCAGATATGTCTTTCAAACTTAAAGTTCAGTCGTTCATACATTTGTACAGCAATCTTGCATATCCCTTTATCTTAATGGCAGCAATTTTAAATCTGCCGGTGATGCTGATAAAGCTCACAGGTGAATATGATACAGTATTTAAATTCATGTCACTTTTTATATTCGCGTTTATAAGTTCATTCATATTTTATCTTTATTCACAAAAGGATGTATATCCTGACTGGCAGAAGCGGATCATTTATTTTCCTGTATTTCTTGCAGGCAGTATGGGCTTTTCGGTGAATAATACAAAAGCGGTGTTTGAAGGATTACTGGATAAGAAAAGTGAATTTGTCAGGACTCCGAAATATCAGATAATGAACAAAAAAGATTCATGGGAAGGTAAAAAATATGTGAATAAAAAACTGGCATTTACAACTTACATAGAAGCGGTAATGGCAGTCTACAGTTTCACGGGAGTTGTCATCGCAATAGCAACGGCGCAGGTTGCAGCGATCCCGTTTCAGATGATGTTTTTCAGCGGGTTCACGATCATATCAGTTTTATCCATAAGACAGGTAATTGTATCAAACAGAAAGGTCTCACAAAAATTGGCGATGGATGCTGAATAATTTTGATAAAAATATTGAAGAGTCAAAAGCGAAGTTAGATAAGAATTATTTGTCTCCGCTGTTCATCCGACTTGCAAATCTGTATTATCTGAATGAACAGTATGACGAATGCATATCGGTATGCAGATCCGGACTCAGCATATATCCTGATTACCTTACAATAAAATTAATACTTGTTAAAGCACTGCTCAAAGGTGAATATCTTAACGAGGCAGAGGAATTATTTGAAGAACTTAAATATAAGATCCCTGTAAAGGAAGTCGTGACAAAGCTGAGAAATAAAATCCAGAATCTGAGATCCATCTCGGGTCAGGAGAAAATTCATTATCCAAAGGATACAAAATTCAAATATGACTTTAGTTATTTTGAGAAAAAATTTGATCCGCAGGAAAATCTTTTTACAGAATTTACAATTGACGATCTTTTGAATTCTGATACAGAGATCAGGAAAGAATCTGACATTCCTGAGTTTAAATATTTCAGAGATAAGTTTTTAGAATTTCATCTGAAGCTGCCGGCAGACGGTAAAGGAAAAGATATTCCTAACAGGAATAATAAGGATTCTGATTCAGACATTGGAAAGCAGATAAAGATTATCACAGAGACACTTGCTGATCTTTACGCCGAGCAAAAAAATTATAAGGAAGCATACGAGGCATACAGCTTTCTGCTGAGAGCGGGTTCGCCTAATTCAAAAAGGATTGAGGAAAAGCTGAATGACCTTGAGCGGAATATGGTGAAGTATGACAGTATTTAATTTACTTTACTTAAAGAAGTACAGGTAATATAAAGATCACATTTCTTTTTTCATAATTTCCTTACAGACGAATCAAAAATATTCAGCAAGTTGTTGCTCAAAATATTTCAGAATGCTTTTTAATTTAAGAGCATACTATTTCCCGTAATTTCTGTATTTTAACTTTACATAAATAGCTCTTTTTGCTCTGATTCATACTATGAAGTTATTACAACAGAAACCTATTGCGTGGATTTCAGGACCTTTAGCTGCACTTACCGTTTACTGGTTACCGCTCCCTTTGGAAACTGCAGCCCATCAGGTTGCGGCTATTATGATCTTTTGCCTGGTATTCTGGATTACAGAAGTGATTCCTCTTTCAATTACCGCTTTACTTGGCGTTACGATTGCAGTGATGCTCGGTATTGCAGATATGCAAACCGCTTTTACGAGTTTAGGTCATCCCATAATTTTACTTTTCTTCGGAAGTTTTTTATTATCTCGTGCAATGATAAGGCATGGATTAGATAAGCGTATTGCACTTATTGTTTTATCTTTTCCGTTTTTTCAAAAGAATTTATTCCGTTTGTTTCTCGGATTTTCATTAGTATCGTTTTTACTTTCTATGTGGGTGAGCAATTCCGTAGCAGTGGCTATGTTACTGCCTCTAATGATCGGAGTAATCACATTGGTGCAAACAACGGACAATCCGGATAAAAATCTGCCGGTTTATATGCTTCTTGGTATAGCTTACAGCGCATCAATCGGCGGCATCTCAACTATCATCGGGTCGCCTCCAAATCTTATTGGAGTACAGTATTTAAGTCAGTTTGGAATAAAAGTTGATTTTTTAAAATGGATGATTATGGTTTTACCTGTTTCATTAAGTATGTACGGGTTCCTGTTGTTTTATATTTATAAGAAATTGAAACGATGTAGTTTTAATGAGGAAAGTATTTCTGATTATCTTAAAGAACATGCAGGTGAATTGAGACCCTTCTCTACCGGTGAACGCAACACGGTAATCGTTTTCTTTTTTGCAGTATTTCTTTGGTTACTTCCGGGATTCCTGAATTTACTTGGACTGGAATCGGCATATTTTTTTGTAATCAAAATCCTTCCTGACAGCCTGGTAGCATTGATTGCCGCAATATTACTTTATTTACTGCCATGCGATAAAAAGCTTACGGGTACACTGCGTGCGGAAGATCTCCGGCTTATAGACTGGAATACTATTCTTCTATTCGGAGGCGGTTTAGCATTGGGAACACTTGTGATCAATACAGGACTGGCAGCTTTCATCGGCAGCAGTATTGCAGATTCTGTAAGCGAAGGGAATGTACCTTTTATAATATTTTTTCTGATCACAGGAATTTTATTTTTGACGGAAATAAGTTCTAATACTGCAATTGCAATTACCTTCATTCCTATTGTAATTGATATTCTTACTACGCTTCAGTTAAATGTACTTTATCCGGTAATTGGAATTGTAATTGCTTCAAGTTTTGCCTTTATGATGCCTATATCTACCCCGCCTAATGCAATAGTATTTGGAAGCGGTTTGGTACCGGTTAGTAAAATGCTGAAGACCGGTTTATTGCTTAACATTACAGGTGCATTGATAATTTTTTTCTGGGTAATGGTTTACATTAAATTTTTGTAGATCTTTATTTTTCCATCTACAAAGTCACAGTTCTTATCTTCTGTAATTTCTCATGGTCAAAATGTTTACAGAGTTATTAAAATCGCAAACTTTTTGAAACGTTTCCAGAGACTCAATATTGCTTATTAGTAATTCGTAATTTTTAATTATTCCCATCAGGAAGTATAGGCTTTACAAAAATAACTTTCTCCCTTTCCATCGTCACCGTACCGGATTTAAATCCTTTTTTCTTTTTTACAAATTTCTTTTCACAGTAAGCGACAGGTACATTGCCTGCATTACGCGCTTTGCTGTAGTATGCGGAGATCGAAGCTGCGGCTGTGATTATCTCTTTTGGAACCGGTTCCTTTGTGCTGATCTTCAGAACTGTATGTGAACCGCTGGCACCGCGCACATGAAACCAGAGATCATTCGGAGATGCATATTTCGTGGTCAGAAGGTCATTGGAAATGCTGTCCTTTCCCACCCATACCTGATACTTTTCATTCAGGACAAACTTCCTGAATTTATTTGTCTCGTCGTTTTTTGATTCTGTCAACTTTTTATTTTCTTTGATTAATTTTTTTATGTCTTCTGATGCTTCAATTGTTTTGTATTCACTTTGAAGAATGATTATTTCTTTTTCGAGAGCAGATATCTTATTCAGAAGGAGACTGCGTGAGTTTTTTAATTTTTTGTATCTGTCAAAATATGCTTCAGCATTTTCCGAAGGTGAAAGTTCAGCTTTTAATTTTATTTCGATATTATCTGAAGTTCCTTCAATCGGATCTGCTGACAATACCGTGTCACCTCTGTTTATCCGGTAAATATTCTGCAATATCAGATTCCCGTACTGCATCAGCGTTTCAGATTTTTTACTGTGATCAAGATTCACTTTCAATCCGTCAAGCTTTTTTACATGATGACTGATCTTTTTATCCAGCTCCGAAAGCCTGTTATCCTTAGCAGTGGAAAATTTTTTTGAAAAGGAAGATTGTTTTATGAATGCGGTTAGCAGTTCATTTATGTCAGGATATTCTTTGAAATTAAAATCAGGCAAGTGACTAAGTTTAATTAAAGATAAAATAAAGTCTTCATCTTTTTGATAAAGATAATATACAGGTGATGACAATTCATTCCCGATGGTTAGAAAAATTTCTTTAATTTTGTTAACCGATTCATTATCTGCCGGAGTTGATTTTTTTAAAGAAGTTCTGTGAAGTGCTTCAGTTATGTATGTTTTGCCAAAGTTTCGGTAAGAGGTTTTTATGAGGTCTGCGATGGTTTCGGGCGGTGAGAGTTTGCCTGAATTGTATTCAGGCACAGCATCGGAAATATCTTTGCCGGTGCAGACTTCTCTGTCTTTGAATGCATTCAGGATTTTCTGCTCACGAAATATAAAACAGTTCGACTTGTTTGTAAAAAAAGTGAATAAGAGATAATGTCCATCTGACACAGTAAAAAGAATTACCCGGTCAGAGTTGTTAAGATCAATTCCCGTTATCTTTGAGCCGTAAATTTCCTGAAAAAGATTTACCGAATTCTTCCGGGCTTTGGAAAAATTACTTCTTAAAATTAAGTAAGGATATTTTTTATCAGCGGAAAATTCAAGAGTCTTTTCTTCTGAGTTACTGTTTATGACAATACATAGTTTATCCTTTTCCTGTGAAAAAATTTCTGTGATCTCAAGTCCTGTTATATTTTTATTTAGAAAATCGGCTGTCTGCTTTATTGTAAAAAAATTATTCAATTTATATTTAATTAAAATTTTCTGTTGTCCTGTACATTTATATACTCTTTCATGATCGGTGCAGGATGTGTCACGCTAAGGTAATTTTTTTTTGAAGTACTTCTTAACTATGCTGTTGCTTCAAGATCATTCTCTAAAAGCCTGTTGATAACACTGCTGCCGAAACAGCCTGTCCCGCCGGTGATGAATATTCCGGGTTTTTCATTTTATAAAAAATTAAAACACAGATCCTTGATCTGTGCTGCTATGCCCTCCAAAATAGTCATATTAAAATTTCAGATATATAATAAAATACCGGTAAATTTTAATTATAAAAAATATTACATTGAGATACGGTTTCAATATTTGTAATTTACATAAACTTACAAAAAACATTCTAAAATCTAAATCTCTTAATAATTTACATGAAAGAATTTGATGTCATAGTGATCGGGACAGGTCCCGGAGGTTATACTACTGCTATTCGTGCTTCACAACTTGGTTTTAAAACTGCTGTCATAGAAAGAGACAGACTCGGCGGTATCTGCCTGAACTGGGGATGCATTCCGACCAAAGCACTTCTAAAAAATGCTGAACTTATGAATACAATGAATCACCTTGATGATTATGGCATATCTGTGGAGAATGTGAAATTTGATTTCGAAAAAATAATTGAGCGTTCCAGAGGTGTCGCTGATATTTCTGAGAAAGGTGTAAGATATCTGATGAAAAAAAATAAGATCGAAGTATTCGAAGGATCAGCTTTTATTAATAAGGATAAAACAATTTCTGTAAATGATAAAGAAGGAAAGGAAATTGACAAATTAAAAGCAACTTATACGATTATAGCTACCGGTGCCAGAGCGAGAGGATTAGGCGATCTGAAATTTGATGAACAAAGAGTTCTTTCATCTACAGGAGCAATGATATTGAAAGATAAGCCTGAAAAAATGACGATAGTCGGCAGCGGTGCCATCGGTGTTGAGTTTGCATATTTTTATAATGCTTTCGGAACTGAAGTCACTATTATAGAAATGATGCCGAATATTATGCCGATAGAAGATAAGGATATTTCTGATGTAGTCGCCAGAGAATTTAAGAAAAGCGGAATTAAATTACTGACAGGTACTAAGACTGAAAGCGTGGAAGTAAAAGGAAATAAAGTAATTACAAAAGTTTCGGGTAAGACCAATGAGGACATAGAGTCTGATGTAGTACTGATAGCAATTGGTGTAGTTGGAAATACAGAAAATTTTGGTCTTAATGAAATTGGAATTGAAGTCGAAAAAGGAAGTATTAAAGTTGACAAAGATTATAAAACAAATGTCGATGGATTCTATGCGATCGGTGATGTGAACGGTCCACCGTGGCTTGCACATGTTGCTTCATCAGAGGGTATAAACTGTATTGAAAAAATTAAGGGACTGCATACACCTGATATAGATTATACTACAATTCCCGGCTGTACTTATTGTCAGCCCCAGGTAGCATCTGTCGGGCTTACTGAAATGAAAGCTTTGGAGGAAGGGTATGAGATCAATGTCGGTAAATATCCTTTTTCAGCGAGTGGAAAATCGAGAGCGATGGGTGAAACTACCGGAATGATAAAAGTTATTTTTGATAAAAAATATGATGAACTGCTGGGAGCGCATATAGTAGGTATTGAAGCGACTGAATTAATAATGGAATTTGTACTTGCAAAATCTCTTGAAGCTACTCACGAGCAGATTCTGAAAACGGTTCATGCTCATCCAACACTCAGTGAAGCAAATATGGAAGCAGTTGGAGTAGCTTATAATGAAGCAATAAATATCTGATTATAATAGGTTATGATAATTAGAAAATTAGATAATTTGATAATAAAAGTAATTTATTCTATATTTATACTAAAATTAAATTTAAATTAAAACTAAGGAGATTTAAAAATGGACGACAATAAAACAACAAAGGGACTCTTACTAGGATTTATAACAGGTAGTGTAGTCGGTGCAGCAATCGCTTTACTTTATGCTCCAAAAAGCGGTCGTGAATTTAGAAATGATATCAGATTAAAGAAAGATGAATTCTGGGATGATACAACTGAATATCTTCAGGTGGCAAAATCCAAAGCTACAAATCTTATAAATGAGGGTAAAAGAAAATCCGAAGAGCTGATTTCTGATGCAAGAAAAAAAGCAAGTTCACTGATCGATGATGCAAATGAAGTACTTAATGATGCAAAAGTAAAAGCAACAGATTCTTTCGAAACAACAAAAGACAGGGTTAGTTCTGAATCAGGTAAGATCAAAGATGCTTTTAAAGCAGGCATCGAAGCTTACAATGAAGAGAAGAAAAAAAGTTCGTAATTATTATTTAATTTATTTTTATAAAAATTTAAATCATATAATTGGAAGAGACAGCTTTTATTACGCAGATCATAGTTAATGTAATAATTATTATACTCTTTATTACTATCATTGTGATATTGTTAAAGGTTAGTAAATTTTTAAGTTCTATAAACAAGAAAATAAAATCCTTAGCAGAAGACAGTAAAGAGATCAAACCAAAAATTATTGCGACATTAGAAAAGATCGGAGATCTTACAGAAAGAGTAAGTGGCATATCTGATAAGGTTACTGAAAATATCGATGTGCTCGGAGATGTAGTAGAAAAGATAAAAGATACTACAGAAAGTGTGATTGAGTTTGAACAGAAAATTCAGAATGCTATAGAGCCGCCGGTAATGGAAACTGTCAATACTATCAGCGCAGTTACGGTTGGTATAAAGACTTTCTTAGATTCATGGAAAAACAGCAGAAGAAATTCCAATGAGTATTATGATTAAGGAAGATTAATTTTTCTGATAAAAAATCTTTTGATCTGAAAAACAGAGTAACGGTTAGAATATAAAATACAGACGATCCGGTTTAAGGATCGTCTGATTTTTTTTAAAAAATTTTAGATTAGCTGTTAAATACTATTTTTTTTGAAAAGCAAAGCATCAAGGCTATATTTGCCGGCTCCGATAAAGATCAATGCAAGAAATATCGAAAGCATTTCAACCGGATAGAAAACCCTTGACCATGGATCAAGATTTGCAAGATGTTTTGAAAAAGCTACGATCATAGTAAATGCCATAAAGGAGGAAGTAGTCCTTGTAAATAAACCTAAGATCAGAAATAAACCTCCGCCGAATTCACTAATAGCTGCCATAAATCCCCAAAATACAGAAAGAAATTCTAATCCGAATGTTGGCATTGCTTTACCGATCTTTGCCCATGTCTCCGGTCCGCCAAAAAACTTATTCCATCCATGTATAAATAAAAATGAAATTCCTGTCCCAAGCCTGAGAATTAAAATACCAACATCTCTTTTTGATTCTAAAAAATTCCTGATCATGATTTATATTTTGATTTGTAAAATGGTTTGAAAATACTTTTATTTTAATGAATGTTGAATAGTTTAAGTTCCTTTAATTTATTTCAATTGTTTTAATCAGATCAGATTATTTATTGCTGCTGTCAGTCTCAATTACAATTTTCCCAAACTGCTCAGAGTTTTTCATCCTTTCAAAAGCATTCAGATAATCTGAGAAACTATGAATGCTGTCAATTACAGGTTTGATGTTATGACTGTCTATAAATTCCAGCATATTTAAAAAGTCTTTGACGGTACCCATAGTCGTTCCCATTATTTTTAACTGTTTCCAGTAAACTTTATGAAGGTCAAGCTTTTCGGCGTGACCTACTGTAGCTCCGTATGAAATTATCCTTCCACCGCAGCTGATGATATCAATAAGTTTAACATAGTTTTCTCCGCCTGTTCCATCAATGATCACATCGATCTTATTTTCCGAAAGTGACTGCAGTTCCGTATGCCAGTTCTCATTTCTGTAATTCACTCCGCCTGCTGCGCCGAGTGAAACTGCTTTCTCAATTTTTTCATTACTGCCTGAAGTAACAAATACTACGGCTCCGGATGAAACTGCAAAGATTAATGCCATTGAAGAAACCCCCCCGCCTGCGCCGGTAATTAAAACATTATCATTCTTTTTTAACTTAGCTTTTTCGAATAATGCCCTGTAAGCAGTTAGTCCTGCCAATGGAAATGAAGCAGCTTCAGAAAAATTTAAATGATCAGGAAATTTAAAAACTCTTGATTGATGAACTTTAATAAATTCCGAAAAAGTACCATCTTCAGGCATTCCGAGAATTTCAATATTTTTATTTTGATATTCTTCTGATTCTCCCCAGTTATTGCAGGGATAGATCACAACTTTATCACCTTCAATAAAATGGGTAACATTCTTTGCTGTCTTATAAATAATACCTGCACCATCTGACCCAGGAATAACAGGAAGTTTGATCTTTGAATATGAACCTTCTGCAATAAATAGATCACGATGATTCAGAGCAGCGCTTTTAATTTTTATCAAAACTTCCTCACCTGAAATTTCGGGCACATGTCTTTCTTCAATTCCAAAAAGTTCCGAATAATTTTCAGATCTGTCTGTTTTATTTAAAACTATCGCTTTCATTTATATTTCCAGTGTGATTGATATCGGACAATGATCGCTGCCCATGACATCAGAATGAATTTCAGCTTTTGAAATTCTGTCAACAATATCCGGTGTAACCAAAAAATAATCTATTCTCCAGCCTACATTCCTTTCACGTGCTCTTGTGATCTGATCCCAGTATGTATATTGCTGAGGCTTATCATTGTATTTTCTGAAAATATCGATGTAGCCGAGATTGATCAGACGGTCTATCCATTCTCTTTCGATGGGCATAAATCCTGAAGTAGTTGTATTCTCTTTTGGACGGGCCAGGTCAATTTCCATGTGGGCAGTATTGTAATCGCCGACAACTATAATTCCTTTTCTGTCACGGTATTTTTTTTCAAGAAAGAAAAAAAGCTGATCATAAAAATCGAGCTTGTATTTTATTCTTTCCGGACCTCTGCCTCCGTTTGGGAAATATACATTTACAAGTACAAAGGTTTCGTATTCAGCAATTATCACTCTTCCTTCTTTGTCAAAATCAGGATTTCCAAAACCCTTAATAATATTTACCGGCTCAGTATCACTATAAATGGCTACACTGGAGTAACCTTTTTTTTCTGCTGAAAACCAATGTGAAGAATATCCTTTAACTACTTTAATTGTATCATCAAGTTGTTCGGAGTGTGCTTTCGTTTCCTGAAGACAAATGATATTACCTTTACTTTTTTTCATCCATTCCATAAATCCTTTTTTCTGAGCGGCTCTGATGCCGTTCACATTCCAGGAATAGATCTTAATTTTATTCTTACTTTTTATACCGGGATCAGCTGTGTCATTAGATTTACTTTTTGCCATTATAAATATTTATAAGTTTGAAGTAACATAGAATTTTTTTTATGAAGTTAATTAACTATTTTGAAAATTAATATTCAATTTATCCAATTCTATAATTGATCTGATGAACAAATCCAAAAGTATTAAAGAAATTTACAATGAAATTAAGGACTTTGATCTTGTAATAACCAATGATGTTCTGCTTGCTTCTGCTCTCAATAGAAATGTCACTTCACCACGGCTCGGAATGCTTTCAATGACTCCAAGACAGCTTGCTCTTAAATATGGTCAGATATATTTTGACAGACTGTATTCTAAGTCCGAACTTATACTTCAAATTTACAAACATTCAAAAAAATCAATCAGATATATCCATCAGAGTGTCGAAAAGATTTTTGAAATATGGAATCATACCGGGCTCATCGAAAGCTGTGAATTATATCTGGGACAGGAAAAAGAACTTCTTAAATATTTCACTGAATTCAAAACAGTTGAATTTGCTATGGAGAAATTTGATGAGAAATATTATGAGAATAAGAAAATAGCAATTGCAGGTTTTAAACTTTTTAATGAATTAGATAAACAGGTACTTCCGAGAAAACTTTTTCCGGAGTTTATTAAACTAATGTCTGAAGAAAAATTCACATTCCAAAAAACTTATCTGTTCAATTCAATTACTGATTTGACAAGTTCCATCTCTACATTAATTAATAAAGAGAATCAAAATGAAGTCGCTTTGATATTTAATACTGACAGTGAATTAAAAAATATATTCACATCAGGATTAAATCAAAAAGGTATTAAGACAGAAATGAAAACTTTCTTAAAAGATGATATTTCAGTTGGGAAATTTTTATCTTTTATTGAGTCATCTTTCAATATTTCAGATCATTATGTAAAAGATATTCTTTTTACCGAATCTCTTTTCGGAATAAATATTGACAGAAAGTTTTCGAATTTTAATATAACAGGTTATTTAACCACGAGCGACGGTTTGAGAACATTTCAAAATATATATGACCTAATGTCTAATGTTGAAGATCATACTTTTACGGAACTGTTTGACAGGATCGAATTTATATCAGGTAAAAAATTAATTCCTGAATTGAAAAATGTTTTGATAATAACAGAACTTGGAGAAAAGAAAATAAATTCTGAAAATTTTAATGTACTGAAATATTTTATTTTGAATTTTGATATTGAAACAGGTAAATCAGAAGAAGGCGTACTGTTTGTAAATGCATCAAACGCTGCATTCGTTGACAGACAGATCACATTTTTTATAGGAATGGATGACAGTTGGACAAGATTGAATATGGATAAAGCTTATATTGAAAAAAAAATTGAAGAAGAAAAAGATCTTGAAAAATTCCAGATACTTCTTTCGCAGGGAGGGGAAAAAGTTTATCTGGCATTAAACATTAAAAAGAATCAGCCGGTAATACCGTGTTATTATTTTAATATGCTTTCAGGAAAAGATATAAAGGGATTTGAAGATGAATTTTTTAATCCTGTATTTGCTGAGATAAGACCGGTTAAAAAGGAAATTAGAATTGCACAGGGACATAATTTGAAATCAGGGGATTCAAAATATGATGGATTAATTTCTCCTTCTATACTGAATTCCTTTTATACCTGTCCGAAAAATTTTTCATACAGCAAGCTTTTACCGCAGGAGGAAAAAAGTTATTTCCTGAAAGGAACACTTCTCCATGATTTTGCTGAATTTTACTTTAATCATCCTGAATATTGCAGGAAAAACTTTAACAATTTGTTAGATAAAATTTTGAAAAGATATTCGGGTTTTTTATCGGAAATAAATAAAGATAAAGAAAGGACATCTTTTAAGATTGGTATGAAAGTAATTATGGATTTCATTGAGAGTCAGAATTTTGATTATGAAATTGAAATACCGGCATCAGGTACCTGGAAAAAATCCGGCAGTAAGACAGACAGATCAGGCATTGATTTTTTTAAAGAGCTGGGAATGGAAAAAAAATATACGAATACAGAGAAATGGATGGAAAGATTTGAATCATGTATGAGGGGAAAGATAGATCTTACATCCGGTCAAACTATAGTAGATTACAAATCAAGCAGATCCGGTAAATCCGAAAGTGCTTTGATAAATGAATATAAAGTAGAACGGCTTGCGAAAGATAAAGCTGACAATGCTAACTTTCAGACTATAGCTTATATTGCAGGTAAGCGGGAAGACAACCCTGATGAAGAAATTAATTTTATATATCTTTATTTACTTCTTAATTCAGGAGATTACATTAAGGGTATTCAGGATCCTGAAAAATCAATTACTTCTGTCAAATATATCCCTAAGACTTTCAAAAGATATATAATCTCTGATGAGTTTTATGAGTTGATAAGTACCAAGCATGAAGTGTTCACCGTGCTTGATCATGGAATGTTTAGTAAACTGATAAAAGAAAATTTCGATGACATAGATTTTTATAATATTGATTCAATTTCAGGAAATCTTGAAGACAGGATCTACTCGTATTTGAATGAAGACAAAGGAATTGATTATACATTTTTTGGTAACAGAAAAGAGGAGACATTCAGAAGTAAAATTATATATCCTGTATTTAAAGAAATATTCAAAGCCCGCACAGGCTCTAAAGAATATCCGCATATTTATAAAGATGAAGTTGATGAATTCCTCATATTTGCCAAAGAGAAAATTAAAGAGATCAATGAATGTTACAAAACTGATTTTCCAAACAGACCTGTAAATGATCTGCGAAGTGTATGTATGAAATGTGATTATCTTAATATCTGTATTGGAAATAAATTACTTACTGCTGATGAAAACTAAAATTACAAATATAAATCCACAGGATACTTTTGCTGATTCACTGGATGGAATTTATCTGGTTGATGCAGGAGCCGGAACAGGAAAGACACATACTATTATCCGACGTTATGAAAATCTTATCAATAAAGGTGTGCTGCCGAAAGACATTCTGCTGATCACATTCACCAAAAATGCAGCAGAGAAAATGAGAAATGATGTAGTCACGAAAAAATTCGGGAAAGATGTAAACATCACAGACCTATTGGAAGCACCTGTTTTGAATTTCCATGCATTTTGTCTGAGATTTCTTAAGAAGCACGGACTCAATTCACCAAAGCTGCTGGGAATAAATGAAATGCTGACAGGTAATTTTAATGTAACTGAAAATGAAGTTTATGAAAATGAGGTCTTCAGAAAATTTTATCTCAGATTTAGAAAAGATAATTTCAAAAAATATGCAGGTATATATAAAAGTCTCGGAGATGATTTCGGTTCAGTACATTCTATAATAAAAAAGCTCTGTAGTATCGGGATATTTCCGACATCTGAAGGTTGGTTTGGAAATGGAAAAGAATTGTTAAACGGGAATGAAAATAGATATAATGAAAAATTTGACATTCTTAATGATGTTAAAATAGGTGAGAAAAAGGAGAAGCAGAATGATATGCAGAATATTCTAAAAGCATTGAAATCAAATGTATTTATTGATTTTAATTATGAAGATTGGCTGGATGATAAGAGAGTTAAAGAAGAATTAAAGGATATTGTATTTAAGGATGATGAGCAGGAGTTGCTGATCGAATTTACCCGTGACGTTTATTTTTCATATATAGAATTTATGCTGAAGAAAAATATTCTGAATTTTGATTTTATAATAATGTTTGCTTTTCTAATTCTATATAATAATAAAAATGTCAGAGAGACTGCACAGTTTGAATATATAATGGTGGATGAATTTCAGGACACAGACGAATTACAGTTCCTGTTGCTTATGCTTTTATGTAAAAATATTGACGGGCATGCAAATATAGGTGTAGTCGGCGACTGGAAACAGGGGATCTATGGATTCAGAAATACAACTATAGAAAACATCACTGAATTTACAGAAAGACTATCTGATTATAAAAAAGTTTTAAACTCAGGTGAAGAAAGAATTTCCTATAACACGGATCCTGAAAAAATAAATAAAATTACTTTTGAATATAATTACAGGAGTTCTCAGAAGATATTGGACTTTAGTCTGAGTACTCTCCGCTGTAAAGGTTTTGAAGATGATGAAGTTGATATAAACTTACTTAAAGAAAATTTCAATGAAGCACTGAAGGCAAGAAGAGAATTTGATGATGCTTCAGAGATAATATTTTATGAGTCTGCTGAGGAAGATTCGGATAGTGAGGCAGAGCTTGTACTTATGAAAATCTCAGAGCTGACAAATGATGAGAAATATATTATCAGGGATTTTGATAATGAAGGAAATACAAAAAGTGAAAGGAGATTAAAATATTCTGACATTTGTGTTTTGGCAAGGACAAATGAATTCGGACTGAAACTTCAGAAAGCGGGTATTGATAAAAACGTTCCAGTTAACTTTGACGGTGGCCTTGAACTGTTTGCATCTGAGCAGGGAATTCTTTTGCTTGCCTGGCTGAGAGTAATGCTTAATGAAAGAGATATTGCAGGCTGGATACCTATACTTGAAAAGGACGGAAATAAATTTAATGATTTACTTTATCTGAAAAAACTTATAGAAAAAGGAAAGACCAATGAGGAAGCTGATTATTTTAAAGATCTGTTTTCTTTCAGGGAAAAATTATTGTCAGAAAATAAAAGTCTTATCAATATAATTGAAATGATCTTTACCCGTTATGGATTTGCTGATGTATATTGTAATTCCATTATTGCAGAGTTCACAAACTGGACTAAGAGTGAAATTCTTTCACCCGGTGAACTTACAAATTTAATAGATTCATTATCCTGCAGCAGATTTAAAGTTGAAATAAATAATACTGATGATGCTGTAATTTATCAGACTATTCACGGAGCTAAGGGACTGGAATATCCTGTTGTGATACTGGCTAACCTGAACTCAAGAACATTCCCATCATCAAAAAATACGATAAATAGTATTTATTATAATCCTGTAACGGGACTCAGATCAAGAAAACAATTCGGAACGATAGGTGAATATTCTGGAGTGTTTGATAATTTCAGATCAGAGATCCTGATAAAGATGATGAAGGCAAATAATTCTGATGAAGAAAGAAGGCTTCTTTATGTGGCTGTGACACGGGCAAAACAGTATTTGTATTTTACTGCGAGAAAGCCGTCATTATTTTTTACTGAACTCAAAAAGCATACCGGAATGGAATCGGTAACTGATTTTAAATATGAAATAATACCTGTAAAATATGAGTCAGATATTTCGAGCGAAGAAATTGAACTTGAGATCACAAAAACTGATGAAAGAAAGTTTGTGTCTGTTCATAGTATTATGAATGAAGCGGGAAGTGAAATGGAAAGTACAGGATTTTTTACTGACAAAGAAAATAAAGAAAAGTATGAGGAACATTCGGGCATAGATGAAGATGCAAAAGCATCAATTGGACTAAGTTTAAATGAAGCACTTACTTATGGAAATAAGATCCATCTTGCAGCACAGAAACTTGCTGAAAATTCTGATATTAAAATTGAGAATGATGAGCTTAAAAGGATTTCAGATTTTCTGAAAAGCTGCGGAGCTGCTGAGATATTACCTGAGGTAGAGTTTCTTTATCCGAAAGGAAATGACATTATAAGAGGAACGATTGATCTGTTGCTGATCTATGAGGACAGAATTCAGATCGTAGATTATAAAACAGATAAGAGTAAAAAATATATTGAGAAATATAAAAAGCAGCTGAGTATTTACAGAGAAGTGATCAGGGAAATATATCCTGACAAAAAAATAACAGCAAAAATTTTCTATACCGGTCTGAATGAAGTATTGGAAGTTTGAAAATAATTCAAAGATAGTCTGACTATTGTGAAATAATCCCGTTTGAAAATATATATCTGTTATTTTAATTTTTTAAAAATTAATACTAAATAAAGTATTAAGCGATTTAAGAAAAAAATTAATTTTTTTCGAAATCCCGATAAAGCTGAATTGATTTTACAACACATTTTGATTAAATTTATAATCGCTAATAATGTTTTATGAATGACTCAAAAGACACTCCGAACAAGAGTGAAGAAAAGAGAGAAGGTACTTTAAAGAAGGTACTTACCAAACCATTATTTAAAGCAGATTCAAAAATTGCTCAGTATTCAGGATTAGGTGTTTCATTGGTTGTTACGATCCTGATTTTTTTATGGGTGGGTATGTGGCTTGACGGTAAATTTGAAACTGGGTTTTTGTTCACATTATCTTTAACTTTCATAGGATTTGCAGCAGGGTTTTACAGTTTTTATCTTAACATTAAAAAGCTGACTGATGCAGACAAGAAAGAAAATCCAAACTACAATAAGTTCTGAATACATTAGATTTTAAAAAGTTCATTCTCAAAATTGTTATAATAAGTGTTGTTCTTTTAACAGTTGCATTCGTTTTAATTTCAGTCAGAGATCTTGAGGTTTATACATTACCTCTAATTATCGGATGGTTAATTAGTTTTGCAAATGTTGTAATTGGGAGCTATATAATTACAAAAGCTTTCAGAGACCAGGGAAAAGGGTTTTTCAACACAGTTCTTTTAAGTATGGTAGTAAGGATGTTTTCGATCGCAGCATTGGTCTTCGTCCTGATCTACTTTTTGAAATTAGATAAGATTGGATTTAGTGTAATTTTATTTTTCTTTTATTTTTTATTCATGATACTGGAAATAAATTACATGTCATCCTCCAAAAAAAATACAATCAATCAAGTATCATAAAAATTTTTAATATTTTGCATCTGACACCCTCGTTTAAATTCAGTTCAATCCTAAAAAGATCATCCGGACTATTTTTAATTTTATTCATATTAATTACGTCTTTATCACAGCAGACTTTTGCTGATGATCATTCAGGAAGTGATGAAAAATTTGACATTATTGAAAAAGTAGTCGATCATGACTATGTAGATTTTTATTTCCTTGGAAAGCTGCACCTGCCAAAGTTTGAGCCGGTACATTTTCTTGGAATGACTTTTGATTTCTCGATCACAAAGACTTTGTTCATGATGTTCGTATCGACTTTCATTCTTATCCTTGTGCTTTTATATGCAGTGTCCAGTAATAAGAAAAATAAATATCCGAAAGGGATCGGAAATCTTGTTGAGTCAATGGTAGTATTTGTCAGAGATGACATTGTCGTACCAAACATGGGAAAAGAAGGATTAAAACTGATGCCGTTTTTTCTCACATTATTTTTCTTTATAATGTTTGCAAATCTTATCGGACTGTTTCCTTTTATGGCTCAGCCGACAAAGAATATTAACGTAACAGCCGGTCTTGCAATTATTACATTTATAGTTACTCAGATCAAAGGAATTCAGGCACACGGATTAGGCGGATATGCCAAAGCACTTGTACCACCCGGAGTTCCGGTGTTTGTACTTCCAATTATGGTAGTCGTAGAATTCATTGGATTATTTACAAAGCCATTTTCATTACTGATGAGGCTTTTTGCAAATATCACAGCGGGATCGATAATTATATTTTCACTGATAGGACTTATTTTTGTAATGGAATATGCAGGCTCAGCAATCGCAGTTCCATTCGCTTTATTTATTTACATGATGGAAATTTTTATTGCACTGCTGCAGGCATATATTTTCACAATGCTTTCGGTTTTATATATTAACATGGCAATGCATTCGCATTAACATGTTTTAAATTTTAAAAAAAAGAGAAACAAAATAAAAATAAATTAAAATAACTTAAACACAACAAAGGAGACTAATCTAAAATGGATTTAGGATTTTTAGGAGCCGGTATAGGTGCCGGATTAACAGTAATTGGAGCAGGTATCGGAATCGGAAGACTTGCAGGATCAGCAATGGAAGCAAGTGGAAGACAGCCTGAAGCTTTAGGCGAGATCAGAACATCAATGATCATTGCAGCAGCGCTTGTAGAAGGAGTTGCTCTATTCGGACTTGTTATCTGTATTTTGCTTGCTACAAAAAGCTAATCAGTAAAAGCTAGTATTCAAAAATCGGTTGATATTATATTAAACCGTTATATAAATTTAAATAAATCAGATAATGATATATTATCTTTCATTACTTTACAATTATTCCTTTATATTTTTATTCAACGGGGATGAAAAGCCGATGCTTTTATCCATCAATCCGGGACTGATAATATGGCAGCTCATTATATTTGCGTTGCTGCTGATTCTTTTGAAAAAGATCGCATGGAAGCCATTGCTTTCAGCTTTGAATTCAAGAGAGCAGTCTATTAAGGATGCAGTCGAGTCGGCTGAAAATCTTAAGAAAGACGCTGAAGATATGATCGCAGAAAATAAAAGAGTCATGGCTGAAGCAAATACTCAGTCTATGAAGATCATTAATGAAGCGAAAGAAATGTCGAATAAAATAGGGGATGAGATCAAAGCCAAAGCCAATGAGGATTCAAGAAAACTCATTGAACAGGCTAAAGAAGAAATAAAGAAAGAGAAAGAATCTGCAATGGCAGACCTGAGAAACGAAGTTTCTGATCTTGCCATCAAAGCGGCTGAGAAAATATTAAATGACAATCTTGATGAAACCAGGCAAAAGAAGATAGTCAATGATTTTATTTCTCAGATACCAAAAAATTAATACTGTATTACTAAAGAATAATCAGACATGATCTCAAAAGCAGCAAGAAGATATTCATTAGCTTTATATTCGATAGCAGAAGAGAACGGTAACACTGAACTTATTGCTAAGGATATAGACAATATTCTTAACTTAATTAATTCAAACAGAGAACTTGAACTGTTCTTTGTTAGTCCTGTCATCAGCAAGAGCAAAAAGCTTACTGCTGTAAAGGATATTTTCGGTAACAACTCTTCAGAGCTGGTTATGAATTTTCTAAGAATTATTATTGAAAGAAGAAGAGAGGCACTTGTCAAAGATATCTTTACTGATTTTCTGAATCTCAAAAAAGAAAAGCAGGGAATAGTCGATGTGATGGTTAAAACTACTGTAGAACTGAATGAACAGGAAAAAGAGAATATGAAAAAAAGTATAGAAGCTTATACGAAATTAAAGAGTGATATTAAATTCGGATTAGACAGTTCCATTATTGGCGGCTTTGTTGCTACGATAAATGATACTGTACTGGATGCAAGCATTAAAAGACAGCTTGAGAATCTCAGAGAAAAATTCAGAACCGGTGATCATTCACTTAATTAGTTTTATCAGTTATAAAGGTTTTAGAAATTCAAACAAAATTTTAACAATTAATAAATATTAACATTTTTAATATTAGGAGATATAAACAATGGCAGAGGTAAAAGCAGACGAGATTTCCGCGATACTCAGAAAGCAGTTGTCGGGATTTGAAACGGAAGTCGATGTATATGAAGTGGGTACTGTTTTATACGTTGGAGACGGTGTAGCAAGGGTTTATGGCTTAATGAAATGTGAAGCCGGTGAACTTATAGAATTTCCAAACGGTGTATTCGGAATAGCTCTTAACCTTGAAGAAGACAACGTAGGTTGTATTCTGTTTGGAGAATCTTCATTAGTAAAAGAAGGTGATCAGGTAAAGAGAACTAAAAGGATCGCATCGATGCCCGTAGGTGAAGCGATGCTCGGAAGAGTAATCAATCCTCTCGGACAGCCGGTTGACGGAAAAGGTGAAATTCATACTGATAAGTTTCTTCCTCTGGAAAGAAAAGCTCTTGGTGTAATTCAAAGACAGCCGGTAAAAGAGCCGCTGCAGACAGGTGTAAAAGCAGTAGATGCTATGATTCCGATCGGCAGAGGTCAGCGTGAACTTATCATCGGTGACAGACAGACCGGTAAGACTGCAGTTGCTGTTGATACTATTATCAATCAGAAAGGCAAAGATGTATTTTGTATATATGTGGCAATCGGACAGAAAGGTTCGACAGTTGCTCAGGTAGTAAAAAGTCTTGAAGATTCAGGAGCTATGGAATTTACAACAGTTATTGTAGCTACTGCTTCTGATCCTGCACCTATGCAGTATATTGCTGCTTTTGCGGGAGCAACTCTTGGTGAATATTTCAGAGATTCAGGAAGACATGCATTAGTAGTTTATGATGACCTTTCAAAACAGGCGGCATCTTACAGAGAAGTTTCACTTCTATTAAGAAGACCTCCGGGTCGTGAAGCATATCCGGGAGACGTTTTCTATCTCCACTCAAGATTACTTGAGAGAGCTTCAAAACTTTCTGATGATCTTGGTGCGGGAAGTCTAACGGCTTTACCTATTATTGAAACTCAGGAAGGTGACGTGTCTGCATATATTCCGACCAACGTAATTTCTATTACTGACGGTCAGATATATCTCGAACCAAATCTTTTTAACGCCGGTATCAGACCTGCTATCAACGTAGGTATTTCCGTATCGAGAGTTGGTGGTAATGCACAGATCAAAGCAATGAAAAAAATTGCAGGTACACTCAGACTTGAGCTTGCACAGTTCAGAGAGCTGGAAGCTTTTGCTAAATTTGGTTCAGATCTTGATAAAGCTACACAGGCACAGCTTAGAAGAGGAGAAAGACTTGTAGAGATACTTAAGCAGAAACAATATTCTCCAATGCCTATTGAAAATCAGGTGATGGTTATTTATGCTGCAACTAAAGGCTTTATGGATGAGATACCTATTTCACATATTACAAGATATCAGAATGATCTTTTACAGGAAGTAGAAAATATGCATAAGGGAATTCTCGACAGTATCAGAGATACAAAAGATCTGACAAAAGAAAATACTGAAAAGATGGAAGAAGTTTTAAAAGCATTTACAGAAAGATTTAAGTCAACTATTAATTAATAAAGCGGACAGGAATTGGCAACATTAAAAGAATTAAAAGTTCGGATCAGCGGTATCAAGAGTACGCAGAAGATCACCAAAGCAATGAAGATGGTGGCATCTGCAAAACTCAGAAGAGCTCAGGAAAGAACCATTGCAGCAAGACCTTATGCAAAAAAGATCAATGAACTTCTTACTGATCTTGTAAGTGTAGCAGGCGAAGGTACTGATGAACTCCTTGAATCACGCGAGATCAGATCCAGATGCGTTGTCGTAGTTTCATCTGACAGAGGACTTGCGGGTTCATTCAATACTGCTGTAATCAGATACGCATATAATTATATCAAAAGTCTCGGTGACGATACTAAGGTTGTTGTAATCGGAAAAAAAGCTTATGATGCATTAAAGAAAAGAGATGTAAATATTGTATTCCATAAAACAGGAATATTCAGTGATCTGACTATTGAAGTTTCAAATGAGATTGTGAATTTTCTTGTGGATAATTATAAGAAGAAGACTTTTGATTCGGTGGAAATTATTTTCAATGAATTTGTAACGATGGTAAAACAGGATACTGTGAAAGATCAGTTCCTTCCTTTGAAAAAGAATAAGCCAAATGAAAAAGATGGTGAGAAAGTAAAAGGAAAAGAAAATATTGAAGCTCAGGAAAAGAAGACAGCAGGTGATTATATTTATGAACCTTCTGAATCAGAAATTATTAAAGAGTTAATTCCTAAACAATTGAAAGTGCAGATGTGGAAAGTTCTGCTTGAATCAAACACTTCAGAGCATGCAGCCAGAATGACTGCAATGGAAACCGCTACCAAGAATGCAACTGATCTTATAATGGAACTCGAACTTACTTACAATCAGGCAAGACAGGCAGCGATCACAAAAGAAATACTTGAGATCGTCGGCGGTGCAGAAGCACTTAAAGATGCATAATTTAAATTTTTAATTTTATATTATAAAGCTCCTTAGACGGAGCTTTTTTTTTTAGGTAAAATTTAAATACCGGTTTTCTTCAGATCAAAATTATCAATCATTTTAAATAACCAGAGTTTTATTCCAAATTGATTTTGAGTAGACTTCTCTGCTGCATCCTTTAATCTTTTGAGATCGGATCTTAAATCCTTTTTTTTTACCGAAGTTTTTAATCTGATCAGCTCACCGGTGATCCTCATATAGTCATAAAAAGATTCTTTGTAATTTTCCCTGACTGAATTTTCCCTTGCAAGAAAATGTCTGAAAGAATCTATCATAGCAATTGCCTGATCATAAAAACTTTCTTCATAACTGATTTGAAGTATCAGGATTTTTACCTGAATCTTTATTATGAAATTTGGAAAATTAGTCTGCGACAAAAGTTCAAGTGCTTTTAATCTGTTTCCTTTCATATATTCAATGTATCCATAACTAAAATTAAGAGTGCTTTCCTTTTCTTCATTAAGCTGATCTTTGAATCTTGTAATATATTTCTCTGCCCAGTCAAATTCATTTACCCTTGCTGCAACTTTTACATGGTTTACAAAATCCAGATACATGATCTTTCCCATAACTATAGTATCAGTTTCCAGATTATCCTTTGAAAGATAAAAATGCTCTTTCATAAAATCAGTACTGCAGTCTGTATTGTATCTCTCAGCACAAAATCCTGTCATATGCAGGAAATACATATATTTCTCATAAAATCCCAGACTGTCAAAAATTTTATTACCGTGATCCTTCAATTCATAAAAACTTTTATCATCATTTTCTTTGTGTAACATTATGATTAAATAAAACATCTTCAGAACCGGAGCAATATTATCTTTGTTTTTTTCCAGGTAGATCAAAACTTCATCAAACATTTCCAATTTAAAATCATAATTGTTCTGTTTGATCTCGTGCAGCATAATTGTATAAAGATCAAGAGCTTTAATCAGAAAATGTGTCAGTTCGTAATCAAGCTGTTCCTGTATCAGGTTAAAATCTGAGTTTGGTCTTTTAGGTGAATAAAATGATTTCAGCTCATTTTTGAGATCAGCCATATTAGAATAATAAAATTCATCCCGGACATGATTGCTTTTGATCTTTTGATAATATACATCAAATAGTTTTTGAAACATTTTATCAAGGTCACGGTCTCTGAGCTGTTCGAGAAGGTACAAAGTATTCTGATGCTCATTTTTTTGAAAAAATATTATTTTCAAAAATTCCATACTCACAGCCAGCAGATCTGATGACAGATTCCTTATTTTAAAATAATCATATTCCTCATCAGGAAATATAATTTTAAAAACATTTTTGGCATCTAGTTTTTTATCCTGAAATTCAGGGTAAAATCTTATCAGCACATCGAGTAAAGAAATGACAAATTTGTTTTTATTAAAAAAAGGAGATTGAGTAAATTCTCTGAATTGTTTGATCTCTTTTTTTGAAAAAGTCTTTAAAACCTGTATAAGTTTAGAATTATGCATTAGTCTTTTTTCTAAAAAAATTATTTAAAAAGTGCTAAATCAGCTTAAATTTATCGATTATGAATATAATTATACACTATTAGGATATTTATATTTCTAAAACCGAATAAATTATTCTTTTGAAAATAAAATAGAATTTTATAATTTGGATCACTTGGCGTATGATTACAATTTCATTTTTAACACTTCCCGGGATTATTCTTATCTTTTCTTCGTACGCCATACGTTTCTTGATAAAAGAAAATTTCGGGAAGTCTATTTTAATACTTATGATTTTAAAAAAATATTCAATTAATATTATAACGAAAGGAAAAAAATGAAATCAATAATTTCACTTGTCATTATCTGCGCTTTGTCAGTTATTCTTACGGCAGGCACAGCGGAATCTCAGCAAAATACAACAGGTAATTCCAAAAAAGTAAAAACATCTTCATTCCATAAAAAAGGAAAGAAGGTTACTGACCAAAAAACAATAAATGAAATCATTTCCAAAAATCAAAAATCTTATAAAAAGAATTTACGCGGCAGCTGGCTTCTCGAAGAAGATTTCGAGTCCGGAAATTTTCCTCCTGCCGGCTGGTCAATTTTAAATGGAGCAACAGAGTGGGAACAGCAATTTTACAGTGGATACGGAAATGGCAATTACTGCATGTTTTATTCAAGCTGGCAATGTAATTACTCGGATAATATAATTTTTACAAATGATTTTAATTCAAATACGCAATTCGGAGATAAGCTTATTTTTGATTACGCTTATGCTCCGTATGATGACGGAAATGCTTATTATGATGATCTGGAAATTTATTACTACGATGCAGTAGAACAGATTTATTATAGTCTTGTTTATTATTACGGATGGGAGTTACAAACCGCAAGCGTAGGTGATCAGTATTTTGAACCTCAGAGCAATGAATGGGGAACGATGATTGTTGACATCCCTGAAAACGCTTCAAGTATATATTTCAAAGTCTGGGAAAACTGCGCCAACAATCTTTATATAGATAATATTAAAGTTGGAGCTGTTATCGGAGGTTATGATGCTTCAGTAGAAATTTTATGGGGAAAAGGAAAAGTTCCTCTTTCTTACGGTGTGCCTGATAAAATACCGGTGCTCATTAAAAATCTAACGAGTAATCCAATAAATAATCTAATGGTAAGCCTGGAAATTTCCGGAACAAACAATTTATCTGATGCAATCGAAATTCCTTATATCGGACCTTTAGATACTTTTCAGGTTGACTTCCTTGGATTTACTCCGGTGTTAAACGGATTTTCCGATATTACTGTGTCTATTCCAAATGATGATGATAATGGAAATAATGAGAAGACTTTTATTACAGAAGCAAATTCCAATACAATAAGGTACGTTGATTCAAACTGCTGTAACAGCAGTGTCGGCTGGGTCGGACAGAATGCTTTTCTGAATAAGTATTATATGTCAGGCACAGGTCAGATAAGAACAGTAAACATAAAACTTCCGGACTGGAATTTTGGTCAGATAGTTTACGGTATTGTTTTAAACAGCAGCGGTACAATAGTGGGAAAATCACCGCACTATAAAATAAAAGCGTCTGATCAGAATACATATAAATCTTTCCAGATCACAGATCCCAAACCGTTTACTGTAACTAACGATTATTACTATGTCGGTATAGCTCAGACTGAATACGCAGGAGATGGTTTTGCATATGGATCTCAGCAGATGCTGTATGAATTACCTGCAAGACCTGACGCAAATTATTATTCTAATCTTGCTCCTCCGGGTACAAATGTCGGTGCTTATGAATTTCCGAGAGAGTGGGGACAGAATTACGCGATAGAAGCTGTAATGGGAAATCAGGCGGCAACAGATGCGGGAATCTCCGATCTTGGTCTGACTTATGATCAGTATTTTAATTCAACTACTTTTACGCCTGTAGGAAAAGTATTTAATGCAGGCACAGGCTCGGTCTCATTCAGCGTCAGAAGAACTATTTCACCCGGTGGATATACAAGCACTAAATCCGTAACAGGATTAGCTGCAGGAGCAAATGCATTTGTAAACTATGATCCGTGGACATTTACTTCGGGTACAGTTTATACTGTGAAAGATTCAATTCTTATTTCAGACGGAAATAATTCTAACAATGTAATGACATCCAATATTACTCCTAAAATTGCTAAGGAAATGTGCATACTTTGGCAGCAGCAGAAAGACAGAGACAGTCTGGTCAGAGCAGTCATCAGCGACGGTAGATATGCTAATAATTTTGATACAGTAGGAATGTATTATACAGGATCATACAGAGCCTGGAAAGTAATGATTGTGAACTTTAAAGAAGAAGGAAGTTATTCACCGTGGGTCAGGGATTCTTTAAAAAGATTCATTGACAACTCTACTGCCGGAAATAAAAAATCACTGATCGTTTTTAGTGATAATACTTCTTTACCAAATGATCCTGAGACCGGATATATGACCCCGGCAGATACAATATTTTACAGACAATATCTTAAAGCAAAGACAATAAGCGACGACTGGATCGGAAGTATTCCATCAAGTCAGAGTAAATTCAGAGGAGTCGGATTTTTCAACGGTATCTCACAGGATTCTGTATCCGATCCCTACACACCTGAATTAATAAGACCTGTTAACGGCAGTATAGCAGCATTCAAGCCAAAGTCAGTTACAGGAAACGGATCAGACTCTTGTAATGCAGTTTGCTTTGCAGGAGCAAATTATAATACATTCTTCATGACTAATCAATTTTCAAGTCTGAGAGCAACCGGCGGATCTCCGCTATCACTTGGACCTGTTTTGGTTTATACAAAAATCATAGACTGGCTGCAGAGTGTAAACACAAACGCAAAAGTACTTGACCTGACAGCTTTGTATGAAGGTCTTTACAGCATTGGTCAAAATACTATGGCAGGTGATACAGTAACTGTATATCTGAGAAACGCATCAAGTCCATATCAGAAATTAGATTCGTCAAAGGGATTTCTAAATTCGGTGGGATCTGAATCTTTCATTTTCAATAATGCTTCTAATGGTGTAAATTATTATCTGCATCTGAAACACAGAAACGGACTTGAGACCTGGAGTAAAACACCTCAGCAGTTTAGTGCAAATTATGCTTCATATAATTTTACTGTAAATGCAAACAAAGCATTCGGTGATAATATGATATTAAAAGGAAGCAAGTGGACAATATACAGCGGTGATGTGAATCAGGACGGAGTCATAGACATAGATGATAACTCTTTGATAGAAAATGCTGCGTTTAATTTTGAATCAGGATATATCCGTACAGATCTGAACGGAGATGAAATAGCGGATATCAGTGATCAGGCGATAGCTGATAATAATGCATATAACTTTGTTTCAAAGTCCACTCCGGGTGGAGCTCTTATTGCTCCCGAAATTCAGGAAGATTATGTTCCGGTTAACCAAAGTCCAGATACTGAATTTAAAACTGATCATGAAATATATGAAAGAACTAAAAACATACAAAGTAATATTAAGTCAAATGACTTAAGGGAGAAATTATTTATCAAAACAAATAAATAATTTATCCAGCGAAAATGTTCAAAAAAACTGATTCGTAACCCTCAAAAAAGACCGGCAGAATACAGCCGGTCTTTTTTTTTATTCTTAGCCTATTCCAAATTAAATTTATTTTCCATAAATTACATAAATCATTTTTCAAATAATTCAATGATCATGCTTAAAAAATTACCTCCTTCTTTTATTTCTTCAGATAGACTTAGTTTGAAAATTTTTATACCGGTATTATTTGCAGTCTTATACTTTGGAAATACAAATGTAAAGGCTGGAGACACAACATGGGTAACGACTTTTGATCAGAATTTTCAGAACTGGGCTGATACTCATTATGGAAATTTTTTGCTACCCGATACGAATACACATTATAAAAAAATCACAATGTACTATACTATCGGCTGTCCTGCAGCGGGTTGTGATCCGTGGGACAGGATTGGCTGGATAAAACTTTATACAGATTCTGTAGCGAATGTTGAGATTGCGAGAATTGTAACGCCATATAATATTGTAGGAGGAGGAATGCCGGGACAATGTGCATTTGAAATTGACGTGACTGATTATATGTCACTACTTCATGATTCAGTGAGACTTGGAAGTTATATTGAAAGCTGGATAGGAGGTACGCGTGGCTGGCTTGTAACAGTAAAGTTTGCATTCATTGAAGGTGAACCTGAAAAGATTCCATATAAAGTTGTAAATCTCTGGCAGGATAACAGAATTGTTTACGGTGATACCGCTGTGAATCCTGAAGCGATACTTGTACCTAGAGAAGTTGCAGTAGATATGGGCACATCTAAAGCAAAAGTGAAAATAATTACTACAGGACACGGTCAGGGTAACACAGATAATGCAGCAGAATTTTCTTTAAAGATCCATACACTTAAAGTAGGTGCACAGAATTACGATCAGGTGCTTTGGAGATCAGACTGTTCAGTTAATCCATGCAGTCCTCAGGGAGGGACATGGCAGTATGCAAGAGCGGGATGGTGTCCGGGAGCTAGTGTGATCCCGTGGGATAGTGACGTGACTGCAAATATAACTCCGGGTCAGAAAGTGATAATAGATTATGATCTGTATCCTTATGAAAATTTCTGCCGACCGACAAATCCGATTTGCATTTCAGGGCAGACGTGTTCTGATTGCAATTATAATAATAACGGTCATACGGAACCGCATTATACAATTCAGGGACAACTTGTTTTATACAAAGATAATCCGGCAATAAGTGTAAATAATATCAGCACAAATACACCGGAGAATTTCATGCTTCATCAGAATTATCCGAACCCGTTCAATCCATCAACTAAGATAAAATTTGATCTGCCATCATTTGGAAAAGTAACACTACAGATAATTGACATAAACGGAAAGACAGTTGATACTTTAGTCGAGGGAAAATTAAATCCCGGAACGTACGAAGCCGAATGGAATGCGGGCGGATTGTCCAGCGGAGTTTATTTTTATAAATTAGAGTCGGGAAATTTTTCACAGACAAACCGTATGGTTCTGATCAAATAATTACAAGTATCATCAGACTATTAACTGATATTTAATATTGAAATTAATATAAATTTGAATTCTACACTTAATAAAAATTGAAGTTTGCTTTATAAAAAATTTTTTATGAATTTTATAAACCATAATTGTAAAAGTTAAACAGCTCAGAAAGGAGGTTGCTCTGAATAAATTGAAATTGATTTGAAATTTAATTTAGTAAATTATTTATTAATTAAACTTTTTAACAAAATGAAAACTTTTAACAAATTTTTTGCAGTATCTTTACTGGCATTTATGTCTGTATTTTTTATGAAGTCAGACTCAAATGCAGATGTATATACTTTTACTGAATCATTGTCAGGACTTGAAGAAGTACCTCCAAATGCATCAACAGGTACAGGTTTACTAACAGGTACATATGACGATGGTACAAATGCACTTTCATTTAATGTATCTTTCAGTGGATTAAGTGCCGGAACAACAGCAGCACATTTTCACGGACCTGCGGCAGTTGGAGTAAATGCAGGAGTTCAAATTGGATTTACAGGTTTTCCTACAGCAGTAACAAGCGGTGTTTATAATAATAATTTTATTCTTACAGCATCCCAGGAAACAGATTTTCTTGCCGGCCTTTGGTATGTGAATGTTCATACAACAGCACTGCCGGGTGGAGAGTTACGATCCCAGCTTAATCCTGCAGTAATACTTTCTGCTAATGTTTATGCAATTTCTGAAACTTTATCCGGTCTGGAAGAAGTACCTCCAAATGCGTCACCCGGTTCAGGTTTATTAACTGGGACTTATAACGATGGTACCAATGTACTTTCTTTCAGTGTATCTTTTAGTGGTCTAACTGCAAATACAACAGCAGCACATTTTCACGGACCTGCAGCAGTTGGAGTAAATGCAGGAGTTCAAATTGGATTTACAGGATTTCCTACCGGAGTTACCGGTGGTGTTTATATTAATAATTTTGTTCTTACTGCCTCACAGGAATCAGATCTGCTTGCAAATCTCTGGTATGTAAATATTCATTCATCAGTATTTCCCGGCGGCGAAATAAGGTCTCAGCTATTTCCGGATATCGTATTGCCGGTCGAGCTGTCTTCATTCACTTCAGTAATTTCCGGAAATGATGTAATACTTAACTGGACCACTGCTGCTGAAATAAATAACTCGGGATTTGATATTGAAAGAAAATCAAATGGCCTTGTATGGGATAAGATTGGTTTTGTAAGCGGTCAGGGAAATTCGAATGAAATCCATTCTTATATTTTCACAGACAATGATCTGAATACAGGAGTATATAATTACAGACTAAAACAGATCGATCTGAACGGAAATTTTGAATATTTTAATTTATCAAATGAAGTGAATATTGGGGTACCTGCAGATTTTGATCTTTCTCAAAATTATCCAAATCCTTTTAATCCTGAAACTAAAATTGATTTCACAATTCCTGAAAATGGAAATGTAAGTCTTCAGTTATATGATTACACAGGAAGACTGGTGAAAACTTTATTTGGAGGATTTAAATCAGCGGGATATTATTCATACAAATTAAATGCATCAGATATTTCAAGCGGAATTTATTTTTATAAGCTGGAAAGCGGAAATCAGAGCATTACCAAAAAGCTTATGCTTGTAAAATAAAATTTCTTTATAGTTAAATTTCAAATTAAAAAGCCGGAGATATTATCCCCGGCTTTTATTTTGTTAAAAACTCAT
>DAORRV010000033.1:0-33549 GCA_035443185.1 Ignavibacteria bacterium
ACAATTTAAAATTAGGATTATTCTGTAAATTTACAAATTCAGGTACTTCTGAAATTCCAATTTTTATTTCATCTGATTTGATAAGTTTATTTCCAACATCATATATACTTAATTTGTAAAAATAAACTCCGTTTTCAGTTGGCTTATCAAAATATGAATAAAAGTATAAATTTAAAGAATCTGAAACTTCTTTTTTCCTGAAATTACTGAATAAGAGATCATTAACAATCTTAAAATTTTCTTCACCTACCTTTTTTGATTCGATACGGTATTTAGTGATATTTTGAGGATTAGAAATTATGAAATTAATTTCTACTTCGTTTTTATTGATCGTGGCATTAAATAATTTAACATTATTTTTTGGATCATCACTTACGGATTTTCCAATTGCTAATCCCGAAATGAATAAAATTAATAATATGTATTTGAATGATCTCAAAAATTTATCTGTGCTCCTGTAAAAAATCTAATCGTTTTTTTAATTTGTCTTTTGGTACCAATAGTTTATCCTTTCCAAACACTGCTTCTTCCTGATTTGAAAATACTAATTCATATTCATCACTCATAATAATTGCCTCTTCAGGGCAGACCTCTTCACAAAATCCGCAGAAGATACATCTGACCATATTGATCTCAAATTTTTCCGGATATCTTTCTTTTTCATTTTCTGTCTCCGCTGCCTGAACTTCAATTGCAAGTGCAGGACACACCCGTGAACATAATGCACATGCAACACATCTTTCGGATCCGTCATCTTCCTGTACCAAAACAGGTCTGCCTCTGTAAGAAGCAGGCGGAATCCATTTCTCTTCAGGATATTGTCTTGTGAATTTTGGTCTGAACATCTGTTTAAAAGTCAGTCCCAATCCTTTAACGATCTGAGGTAGATAAGTTTGTTCTAAAAGTGTAAGATCTTTCTTTTTTATTATAGACATTAAAAAGTAAAATTAATTATGCTTTTCAGAAATTTTTATAATAATTAAATAAATGATTTTACTTTATTTAATCAGCATCATTTTTTTTGTATCAGTAAAATTACCTGTTGAAAGCTTGTAATAATAAATGCCAGAAGCTAAATTGCTGCCATTAAAGTCAGCTCTATATTTACCTGCATCATATCTTTGATTGTTTACAAGTACAGATACTTCATTACCCAGTATATCATAGACTTTCAAGGTTACAATATCAGATCTTGTAATTGAAAATTCTATTGAAGTACTTGGGTTAAATGGATTCGGGTAATTTTGTGAAAGAGAATAACTTTCGGCAATACTTGAAATATTATTAATACCTACTGTATTTACAGTCAGTATAAAATCATTTTCAATGAATTGTGAAGGGTTTGAATCTATGTACATTCTGAGTTTGATATGAGCAGTTCCTAATGTTGGTGCATCGAAAGTAATGTCCATTGTATCCAACTCACCGGGCTGTATTGTTACAGGAGGCTCAGGTCCGAATATTTGATTCGTATCAGGAACTACATGTATAAAAGGAGCATAACATAATCCTACACATATAGAACTTGTCCATTGTGCATTTGGAAGAATGTCTTGTGTTCTGTCGAATCTTACCTGGATAGGTGTTGTACCGGAATTTGAATATACTGCATATGCATAATTAGCACCGGTAGAACCGTAAGTTGTATCTCCGCCAATTCTTTCAAACACCATCTGTGATGATGCAGTAAGAGATGAAATTAGAAATATAGTTGTGATTAATAATAATTTTTTCATAATAAATATGTTTTAATTTAATAAACCTTGTAATTTGTTAAGATACTGTTTTGCTATAAGATAATCAGGAGAAATATCAATAGCTTTTTTATATTCATCTACTGCTTCAAACCAAAGACCTTTTGATTCAAATACTCTACCTATATTTAGATGTGTAAAATGTTTGTTCACATATCTGTCAGCTTTTAAAGCCAGCTCAAGCCATGTCAGAGCTTCTTCATGTTTTCCTTGCTGAATAAGATATGAGCCAATATCATTATATGGATTACCAAATTCCTTGTCCAATGAAATTGCTTTTTTACATTCCTCAATGGCATTATCATAATCACCTAAAAAACTATAAGTCCAGCCGAGAAAAGTATGTGCTTCAGGAGTTGGATAAATATCGAGTGAAATTTTATAATTCAGAATTGCTTCTTCAAATTGTCCTTTAATTTGAAGATCGTTTGCTTTCTTTAAATATAATTTGGATTTATCTAATGGGTTAGTATTTTCTTTAGTCATAATATTGTTTTTTATTTACCTAACGTGTAAATATCTTCAAAAAGTTTCTTTAACAAACATAACTTATGCTATTAATTTTATCAAGACGTTTTATTAAATTATTTGGAATTAATCATTTACTTGCATCATTTTTTAATTTTGTTTCCTTTTTTAGAAATTAACATAAATTATCCATTATATTTTGAAAGATAAAGTCGGGATCATTTTGGGCTCAGGACTAAGCTCATTCTCTGATCTGCTTACAGAAAGCAAAGTTTTATATTCAGATGAAGAAAGTTTTCATAAAATGAAGATCCTGACCGGAAAAATCTCAGGAAGGGAAGTTGTAATATTTGCAGGAAGAAGGCATTTGTATGAAGGATATTCAAAGGAAAAGATACTTGAATTTATAGATATTGCCAATGATCATGGTGTAAAATTACTCATAATCTCTAATGCAGCAGGTGGACTGAATAGCAATTTTAAAGTATCCGATCTTATGCTTATTACTTCTCATTTAAATTTTTTGAAAAAGAACTTTATTGTATCACCAAATCAGATCCGTTACGATAATGAATTATCAGAAAAATTATTGAAGATTGCTTTAAGTAAAAAGATCAATTTGAGAAAAGGTACTTACTGTTGTCTTTCAGGACCGAATTATGAGACAAGATCTGAGATCACGTATTTAAAAAAATTCGGTATTGATGCTGTTGGGATGTCTACTATTCCTGAAGTTTTATATGCTTCTGAAAAAGGAATAAAAACAATTGCAATTTCTTGCATAACAAATTTATTGTCTGCTAGCGGTATTGAAATTACTGATCATTCGGAAGTAGTAGAAGCCGGTAGATCTGCTTTTAAAAATTTTACGGAGATAATCATTTCTATTATCGAAAATTCCAATTCTTTAATTCAAAAAAACAACAATGTTAACTGATACACACGCTCATTTATACTATCCGGAAATACTTGATAACATTGACGAAATCCTGAACCGGGCAAAAGATGCAGGTATAGAAAAGATCATTGTTCCAGCTGTCGATCTGGAAAGTTCTAAAAAAATTATAGATCTTTCTGAAAAATATGATATGATCTATGCAGCTTTAGGTGTACATCCGGGTGATGTTTCTAAAAATAATTTAAGTGTATTAGATGAAATTGAAAAAATGCTTTCACATGAAAAAGTTGTAGCCGTCGGTGAAACTGGTCTGGATTATTACTGGGATACTTCTAATGTTGATAAGCAAAAAGAATTTTTTGAAAAACAGATCGAGCTTGCATCAGCTTATGACCTGCCTGTTGTGATCCATACAAGAGAATCAACTGACGATGCAATTTCAATAATAGAATCTTTTTTATTAAAAAAAGATCATAAAAATATCAAAGGTCAGTTTCATTGTTTTTCAGGTAATGAAAATGAACGGAAAAGAATTTCAGATCTAAAAGATTTTTATATTTCGTATTGCGGAAACATAACTTATAAAAATTCAAATTTATCAGATATCGTAAAAAACACTCCTGTAGAAAAATTACTTTCTGAAACGGATTCTCCTTTTTTACCACCTGTTCCATTCAGGGGAAAAAAGAATGAACCATCATACATGATAAATACTTTGAAAAAAATTTCTGAGTTAAAATCGATGGAATTATCTGATCTGTATAAAATCATTTCAGAAAACGTATTAAATTTATTTTTCAGAAAATGATTTTAAGAGTTTAAATTATTTATGTAATGCTTTATATTTGTGCTTATTAAAATTTTTCAATTAATTTAATAGAATAAAATGAACAATTACAATTTGTATTATCAGGATTCAGGAAGCGGGAATGTACCACCACCTCCTCCACCACCGCCTTCATTTAATCCACCACCTCCACCACCGCCTCCGCCGTCATCTTCTTCAGCACCTCGATCAGGATCTGGAGGAGGAGCAAGCTCTAATGCAATATTTGCTCTTGTACTTGGAATACTTTCATATATAATGTGCGGTCTCTTTGCTGCTATACCTGCTTGGATCATGGGTAAAAAAGAGATCAACGAGATCAATGCAGGAAGATCCCCCGAAGCCGGGAAGACTTTTGCGACCATTGGAATGTGGCTCGGTATAATAAATGTTATTTTAACTGTATTAACCCTTATTGCTGTTGTATTTTTATTTACTCTTGGAATATTAAGTTCAAGTGATTTTGATATCTGATAATTCTGAAAACAGAATATCAAAATTTATTAAAATAAATTTCATTGAAAATATTTTTTAAAATTGCTGATTCCGGAAGTCCGGTATTTATTCCCGAATATAAAACCTCCGGATCAGCTGGTATGGATCTTTGTTCTTCATCCGAAGAAACAATATTGATCACCTCATCTGAATATGCTCTTGTTCCAACAAATTTAATTATAGAAATTCCTGAAGGTTTCGAAGGACAGATCAGACCAAGAAGCGGACTAGCATTAAATAATGGAATCACAGTATTGAATTCTCCCGGAACTATCGATTGTGATTATAGGGGTGAAATAAAAGTACTCTTGATAAATCATGGAAAAAAAGATTTTGCAGTTAAATCAGGTGACAGAATTGCACAGCTCATTATTGCTAAATATATAAAATGTGAGCTGATTCAATCTGAAGAAATATCAGATTCAGTGCGTGGAGAAGGCGGATATGGCAGCACAGGAACTTCACATAATTCTGAAATTTAATTTCCATTTATGACAGGTATTTTAAATCTTGTTTCAACACCGATTGGAGATTACTCAGATATGACTCTGCGTGCTATCAGATCTTTAGAAGAGTCTGATAAAATATACTGTGAAGAATTTAAAGAGGGAACAAAACTTCTCAGGTTTTTTAATATTAAAAAAGAATTATCTAATCTGAATGAGCATAATGAAACCGAATCAAGTGAAGAACTTTTTATGGAACTGCTGCAGGGTAAAAATATTTCAATAATTACTGACTGCGGAACTCCCCTCTTTTCTGATCCGGGAAAAGTAATTTTAAATAAATGTATAGATGCAGGAATTAAAGTAGAGTTTCTAGGTGGTGCTAATTCTCTTTTGTCAGCAGTTGTTTTATCAGGATTTGATATCAGCAGATTTTTTTATTATGGATTCCTTTCTCCAAAGGCAGAGATTCGCAAACAGCAGTTAAAAGAATTTATTCATTCTGAAAGAGTTTCAGTTTTACTCGATGCACCTTACAGACTGAAAGCAGTATTATCTGATATCAGTGATGTCTTTGAAGAACGAAAAGTTTTTGTAGCATTTAATGTCACTCAGGAAAGTGAAAAAAAATTCAGAGGTTCAGCAGCAGAGATATTGAATGAGATAGGAGAAGAAAATTTAAAAGGTGAATTCGTAATAATAATTGATAAGTATAATGATTAAATGTTTAGTTTATAATAATGAGAAAGGTGTTACATCGGTCTCTCAGGATAAAATCAGGAAATGGGATTTTGAATGCAGTGACGTTCTCTGGATGGATATTTATAATTCCAGTACTGAAGATCATTCACAGAATATTCTTTCAGATGTTTTCGAATTTCATCCGCTTGCAATAGAGGATTCATTTAAGTATTACAATGATAGTAAAGTACATCATCCAAAGACTGATGATTTTGAAAAGTATTTATTCATAGTTTTTAACGGAATTCAAAGCACCGGCAGCAATAAGAGGTATTCCATTTTTTCACTTAGTTGTTTTCTCGGTAAAAATTTCATTGTAACTATTCACAATGAGTCAGGAGAAAACTCAATTTCAAAGGATCTTAAAAATTTTATAAATGAAAAGTCTTTCAAAAAAGGTCCTGATTATATTTTAAATTTAATTCTTGATGATATTGTGGACAGATATTATCCCGTGCTCGATCATATCGAATCTGAAATTGAACTTACTGAGAATAAAATATTCAAAGAAATGCCGAGTAACAGAAACCTGATGAGTATACTAAATTTAAAAAAAGAGTTAATAAAACTGCGAAGAATTTCCTCATATCAGAAAGAAGTATTATACAAACTATCCAAAGGTGATTCAGAGCTGATCTCAATGGAAGAATCTTTTTATTACAGGAATGTATATGATCATTTGGTTAGGGTTTCCGATACTACAGAGTCATACAGGGATTACGTCTCGGGAATTCTTGATTCATATTTATCTATAGTAAATAATAAGATGAATGAGGTAATGAAATTTCTAACAATCATTGCTACCATAATGCTTCCTCTGACACTTATCACGGGAATTTTCGGAATGAATTTTGATTCTATTCCATTTCTACATAATGAAACAGGTTTTTATATCAGTTTGACATTTATGTTTATTGTAGCTGCAATTATGCTGATGTGGTTTAAATATAAAAAATGGATCTGAACTAAAATTTTTCAAAAATCCAACGTCTCACCTTCAGTTTCAGTCTTCAGTTTGTATGCACTTAAAATTTCAGCCAGCACATTTGAGTCAGATCTGTTCTCGGTCTTTCTTCCGTCAATTTCAGTTACAGGAGTCAACTCCCCCATCGTACCGGTTGTAAATACTTCATCAGCATTATAAAATTCTGAAACTGAAATATTTCTTTCAAAACAATCAATCTTTAACTTTGAAGCTATTTCCATTACAAGTCCGCGTGTGATACCAGGCAGACACGAGTCAGCATTCGGAGTGTAAAGCGTTCCGTTTTTCACCATAAAAATATTAGTAGCATTTGTTTCTGATACATACCCGTTCACATCAAGCATCAGAGCATCATCTGCTCCACACATGTTTGCTTCTATCTTTGCAAGTATGTTGTTGATGAGATTGTTGTGATGAATTTTTGAATCAAGATTCTGAGGAGAATTTCTTCTTATACTTGATGTCACAAGTTTAATTCCTTCTGAATTATCGTATACAGGTTTTTTCCATTCTGCTAAAACTATTAAGCAAGGTCCGTGTGTATTGAGTCTCGGATCCATTCCTGAAGTAATTTTCTCACCTCTTGTAAGTGTAAGCCGAATATGTGCTCCGTCTTTCATTCCGTTCGCTTTGAGAGTTTCCATTACAGCTTTTTTTATGAAATCTCTGTCAGGAATATTTTTGAAATCTAAAGTCTTTGCAGACTCGTGAAGTCTGTTTACATGTTTATCAAAACAAAAAATCTTTCCGTCATATATTCTAAGTCCTTCCCAGACTGCATCGCCTCCCTGTACCGAGCTATCGAAGACTGACACTTTTGCGTCTGCTCTGTCATAAAGTCTGTCCTTTATAAATACTTTTATGTTACTGTTTCTTTCATCAAATTTCTGAAGCATAATTTTAAGCTTTAATTGAAAAATCTTTTAAATAATTATAATACTTTTTACATTCAATATACAGCAGTATGAATTTTTCCGGAAGCTCTTCATCTTTTCTGAATGGTCTGGAAAATCCAGTCGACTTATGAACATTCTCATACCAGTACTTCGCCCAGACTCCGTCTTCAGCTATAGGACCTGCATTCCATCTCAGCATATTTTTTTGAAAAGGAATTCCGAGCTTTTCACACAATTCTCTCAAAACTTTTTCAGGATCTTTTAAAATTTCTCCTGAATCTATAACTATAGATTCCTGACCATCGGAAAATAATTTTTGAAAAAGATCATATTGCTTTTTCACACCAATTCTTTCCATCGTGACTTCAGGAATTACTTTTGCAAATGAGATAATAAGTTCTTTCGGATCTCGGATAAGAAAAACATTAATTACATCTTTTAAAAAATCTTCATTGAGTTCTATAAGATGATGTGTCATTTGTTTAAAGAATAAAACCTCTTTGTCATATTTACCATCCACAATATCTGAAATCACTTTCTCACCATCGGCTTCCATGCTTTTAATAATTTCATCTTTACCCGGATGATCTGAATCTGTGATCCTTAGATAGTGTCCGTACAATGGTTCGTCAAAAACTTTTGTATCACTTCTCTGTGCAAATGAATACATCAGAGCTGTAGAAATATTTCGCGGACTTGACCAGAGACAGATTCGTTTCAAGATATGATTTATAAATTTGAGTCTAAATTATCGATACAAATTTCAATATTCAATTCTTAAACATCTTTAAAATATTTTTTATTTATATCATATGCGTTTGGAAACGAGCGGGAAATCTGACCAAAAAAACTATAACAGATATTTAAAAAAATCAAAAAAAAATCCTTATAGTCTTTGAAACTTTGGGTCAAAGATCGCGGAAATAAAAAATTATTTTTCCAAAAATAGTTTTAAACTGTTTAAACCGTCTTTTCAGTTTTAGTAATTCATTGAAATACAGGCTTGAATTGGCTATTTTGACAGGTGAAAGTCAGCTATAAGTCTTCAGGTGTTAATATATCTGAAGCCGACAAATTCGTCGAAAATATCAAACCCCTAGTCAAAGAAACTTTTACAAAAAACGTTTTAAAAGGAATCGGAAACTTTGGTGCTTTTTATGAAATAGATATTAAGAAGCATAATCATCCTGTTTTTGTATCGAGCGTTGACGGTGTGGGAACGAAACTTAAAATTGCCTCGGCATTAAAAAAGTTTGACACAATTGGTGAAGATCTTGTGAATCATTGTGTAAATGACATTGCAGTGTGCGGTGCTGTTCCCCTATTCTTTTTAGATTATTACGCTACAGGAAAGCTGAAGAAAAATGAAGCAACTGATATTGTAAAAGGAATGGTCAGAGGTTGTATAAATAACAAATGTTCATTGATCGGCGGAGAGACTGCAGAAATGCCGGGAGTTTATCATGATAATGATTTTGATCTTGCAGGTTCCATTACAGGTATAGTTTCAAAAAATAAAATATTGAGTTCCGCAAATGTAAAAAAAGGAAATTTGCTGATCGGTCTTCCGTCAAATGGTCTTCACACAAATGGCTATTCTCTTGTCAGAAAAATTTTTGATTCTAAAAGTCATTTAACAAAAAAATCTCCTGGTCTTGAAGGAGATCTCGGAAGTGAATTGCTTAAAGTTCACAGATCTTATTTAGATATAATTCAGAGTTCGATAAAGAATTTTAAGATAAATTCCATTTCACATATTACTGGCGGTGGTATTGATGGAAATACGAAACGAGTAATTCCCAAAGATCTGAAACTAAAGATCGACTGGAAATCATGGGAGCGTCCGGTAATTTTTGACATAATTCAAAAAGCAGGTAATGTACCTGAATCTGACATGCGAAAGACTTTTAATCTGGGAATCGGATTGATCTACATTGTATCAAAAAACGTGTCGGATGATTTTATGAAATTTCTCAAAAGAAAAAATGAACAACCTGTAATAATAGGATATACTGAATAACTTACTTTGCAAAATTTTCATATAAAACAATTCTATAAACTAATACTAAATAACAGACTACTATGACAAACTTAACAGCGGAAAATACAGCTAAGGATGTACAGAATGAAAATTCTCAGAATGGGAAATTTAATTCCGTAAATATATCTCCTGAAAATGTACAAACAGAACTAAAGAAACACATGCTAGTGGATGGCTTTGATATTACAATTGATATTGAAAAATCTGAAGGCGCATATCTTTATGATTCAAAGCACGGAAAAAATTATCTGGACTTCTTTACATTTGTTGCATCGAATCCTCTTGGTATGAATCATCCAAAACTCAATAATGAAAAGTTTATAAAAGAGATTGGAAAAGTAGCTGTGAATAAACCTTCCCTGTCTGACATTTATACACAAACTCAGGCAGAATTTGTAGACACATTTTTTGAAATTGCTGTTCCGGATTATTTCAAACATTCATTCTTTATTGAAGGCGGAGCTCTTGCAGTTGAGAATACACTTAAAGCAGCCATTGACTGGAAAGTGAGAAAGAATTTTAAAAAAGGATATACTGAAGAGAAGGGTCATCAGATAATTCATTTCCGACAGGCATTTCACGGCAGGAGCGGATATACAATGTCGCTTACAAATACCGATCCGAATAAGGTGATGTATTATCCAAAATTTAACTGGCCAAGAGTAGATAATCCAAAGATCACTTTTCCTCTGAATGAAAAAAATCTTGCTGATGTAATAGCTGCAGAAGATAAAACTGTTGAACAGATCAAGGCTGCATTGAACGCAAATAAAGATGACATTGCAGCGATTATTCTTGAGCCGATACAGGGAGAAGGTGGAGATAATCAATTCAGAAAAGAATTTTTTTTAAAACTGAGAGAGCTTTGTGATGAAAATGAAATGATGTTGATACTTGATGAAGTACAGACTGGAATTGCACTTACAGGAAAGATGTGGGCACACATGCATTATGTACAACCTGACCTGATTGCATTTGGAAAGAAGACGCAGGTATGCGGAGTGCTTTCAACAGGAAGGATAGATGAAATTGAAGATAACGTATTCAGAACTCCAAGCAGGATCAATTCGACATGGGGTGGTAATATGGTGGACATGAAAAGATTTACGAAAATTCTACAGATCATAAAGGAGGAAGATCTTGTAAAAAATTGTGAAGTAATGGGAGAATATCTGCAGAATAAATTAAGTGAACTTGCAAACAAACATACAGAGAAAATCAGCAACACCAGAGGTCTCGGACTATTCTGCGCATTTGATGCAGCAGACGGAAAGATGAGAAATCAAATTCAGTCCGGAGCAATGGATAACCAGCTTCTGATTTTAGGATCAGGAGAAAAGTCTATCAGATTCAGACCGCCGGTGAATATCGGAACTGAAGACATTGACAAAGGAATAGCAATTTTAGATAAAGTTATAAATAGTATTTAAAATGTAATTTTCTTATCTTTATTAAGACAAATTCTTAATAAGGAAATCGAAATGACATTTGAAGATATAAAAAAAACATTTATAGCTTATCTCAAAGATAACGCTCATCGCATCACAAATGAAAGATTTTTGATACTAAACGCTGCTCTGAATATGGAGGAGCATTTTGATGCTGATGAGCTTTATCTTAATATGAAGAATGATTATCTCAATGTATCGAGAGCAACTGTTTATAAGACTCTTGAACTTATGAGCGAATGTGATATACTTACCAAACACAATTTCAAAGGTGACCGCACAAGATACGAAACCAAGATCGGCAGAAAACCTCACTATCATTTGATCTGTGTAAATTGCAACAAGATCATCGAGTTTGAATACCCGCAGATAGAAAAAATTCAGGATAAAATTTGCAAAGAGAATAATTTTAAAATGGTAGATCATACTCTTCAGGTTTTTGCAAAGTGCAATGATGTAGGAAGTTGTAAAAATAATTCAGGAAGTAACTCAAACTAATAAATTTTATAAATTGAATTATAATAATTCAGAAGATCAGATGAAGACAGCAGCGGAAATGAAGATTGGTGAAAAAGCGATCATAGAAGATATTGACAATGAACATCCATCATCACACAGACTAATGGAGATTGGATTTACACCGGGTCAAGAGATTGAGTTGCTGAACAAATCTATATTTAATGATCCGATCTCGTTTTCGATCCGAGGAACAATTATAGCAATCAGAAAAAATGAAGCTTCATCTATTATAATTTGACACTACAGGTTACTCAAAATAAAATCCCTTTAATAGCAATTACAGGTCAGCCGAATTCAGGAAAGACTACACTTTTTAATCAACTCAGCGGTAAAAAATTTAAGACAGTAAATTATCCGGGCTCTACAGTTGAATATTCCATTTCGAAAATATTATCCAAATATTCTGTCAACGCAAACATTCTTGATTCACCCGGTATAATAAGTCTAATCCCCTCTTCTCCTGATGAGGAAATTTCCGTTAATACTTTATTCGAACATCCAAGTCACGGTACTCCTGACATAATTACAGTAACAGTAGATGCCAGCCAGCTTTCAAGACATTTGTATCTTGTAAGACAGCTTATTAATTCTGGATTTAAAGTTGTGATCGTACTTACAATGCTGGATCTTCTTCATAAAAAAGGTTTAGATATTTCAGATAAAAAGCTTTCAGAAATTTTGAAAAGTCCTGTAGTCAGAGTTGATTCGAACTCAGGAAAAGGTGTAGATGTTTTTCTTACTACTGTAAATAAATTAATCACTGATCTTCAAACTAGTAAAGAAATAAATTCTGTAATCAAATATGCTCCTGACAATAAAGAGAATCTTTTAAAATCTTATATAGAGATAGAGGAAATTGAAAAAGACGTAATTTTTCCTGTCAATAAATCTGAGTCAAATGACAAACCTGATTTAAATAAGATCAATGAAAGTCTGATCGTATTAAATAACCGCGGTACATTTCAGAAACCGGATGAATTCACTATAAAATTAGACAGGATAGTCCTTCATAAATTCTGGGGACTGATCATATTTTTTCTGACGATGTTGTTTATGTTCACTTCTGTATTTTATCTGGCAGCACCTTTAATGGATATTGTGAATGATTCATTTTCATTTCTATCTGATAATGCTTCTCAGATACTTGGAAATAACTGGTTTGGTAATTTAATTTCACAGGGAGTGATCAGCGGTGTAGGATCTGTACTAGTTTTCCTGCCGCAGATCTTGATACTTTTTTTAATACTCGGACTGCTAGAAGATTCGGGATTTCTTGCAAGAGGTGCAATGCTCATTGACAAACCATTATCAAAAATTGGTCTTAACGGAAAATCTTTTGTGCCAATGCTTTCGGGATTTGCCTGTGCTATACCTGCAATTATGGCAGCAAGGACTATCACAAACCGGAAAGAAAGGATGCTGACAATTTTTATAATTCCTTTAATGAGCTGCAGCGCGAGACTGCCGGTGTATGCATTGCTGATTGCTTTTCTTATCCCGCAGGAGGAAGCATTTACTGGAGGACTGATACTGACACTTATTTACATTTTCAGTATTATGAGTTCTGTAATTATTGCTTCCATAGTAAATAAATTCAGCGGTAAATTACTTGGCAGCAAAGATGATTCGTCTTTTATTTTAGAACTCCCTGCTTACAGAAAACCGAAAGTATCAGTTGCAATATCGAATATGTTTTCAAATGCAAAGCAGTATATTTTTAAAGCCGGTCCGATCATTCTGTATCTTTCAATGTTGCTTTGGATACTTACCTATTTTCCTAATTATGATCCGGTTGTTAATGAATCAGGGAAGGGAGAGGATGAAATTGTCCTAATGAAAAATTCAGAAAGGATAGCAACCTCATATGCCTCTGAAATTGGATATTTTATCGAGCCTGTGATGAAACCTCTCGGAATGGACTGGCGCGTGGGAGTTTCTCTGATTGCTACATTTGCTGCGAGAGAAGTTTTTGTAAGTTCACTTATGCTGATCTTCAAAGTTACTGATACAGGGGAAGATATACAGAGTACTTTGCTTAGTGCTATGCGTAATGCTACTTTTGAAAATTCGGATATAAAAATTTTTACAACTGCAACTACAGCCGGTCTTATTGTATTTTTTGTATTTGCACTTCAATGTCTTTCCACAGTAGCAATTGCCAAAAAAGAAACAGGCGGATGGAGGATACCTGTTTTGCAGATAATTTCTTTTACAGCAATAGCATATATATTTGCTTTTATAACTGTAAACGGTTTACGGTTCTTTGGGATAAACTGATCAGACATTAAATCTGAAAAACACTACATCGCCGTCAGCTACAATATATTCTTTTCCCTCGACTCTCATCAGCCCTTTTTCCTTTACAGCGCTTTCAGATTTCAGCTCTATCAGATCATTGCATTTAATAATTTCAGCTCTGATAAATCCTTTTTCAAAATCAGTATGTATCTCACCTGCTGCCTGAGGAGCTTTAAGATTAGTTGGAATGGTCCATGCATGAACTTCCTTTTCACCGGCAGTAAAAAATGTGATGAGATTTAAAAGTTCGTATCCTTTTTTAATAAGCTTGTCTAACCCGGACATATCCAGTCCCATTTCTTTCAGAAACTCTGTCTTCTCTTCTTTCGATTCAAGCTGGGAAATTTCAGATTCGATCTGAACAGATAAAATAAGGAACTCAGCATTTTCTTTTTCAGAAATACTTTTTACTAATTCCGAATACTGATTTCCATTAAGATTTTTATCATCTACATTGGCAACGTAAAGAACAGGTTTATCTGAAAGTAAATGAAGCTCTCTGATGATCTCTGACTCTTCTTCATTAAGATCTTTTGTAAAATATTTTGCAAGCCGTGATCCTGATAAATGATCTTTCAATCTGTTCAGCAGATCTACTTCCATCTTTGCTTTTTTATCGCCGCTCTTTAAACCTTTACCGGCTTTGTCTAATCTTTTATCAATAGTATCAATATCTTTAAGAATGAGTTCAGTCTCAATAATTTCGATGTCCCCTTTCGGATCTATCTTGCCTTCGACATGAACAATATTATCATCATCAAAACATCGGACAATATGAACAATAGCTTCTACTTCTCTGATATGAGAAAGGAATTGATTTCCGAGACCTTCACCTTTAGACGCACCTTTCACAAGTCCGGCTATATCAACAAATTCAATAGTAGCTGGTACAATTTTCTTGGGATTAAAAAGTTCGACAAGATCCGTGACTCTTTGGTCAGGAACTACGACTGTTCCAACATTTGGATCAATGGTACAAAAAGGATAATTAGCAGCTTCAGCATTTTGTGAAGAAGTAATAGCATTAAACAAAGTTGATTTACCTACATTTGGCAGACCAACAATTCCGCATCTGAATGACATTTTATAAGTTTATATTATAAGAATAAATTAAATAGAATTAAATATGTGATACCAAAGAACATTGGGATGGTAAAGTTATCATCGATCTTTAAGGGGATCAATTCGAAAGCTGTTGTTAAAAATAATGTAATCGTTGCAATTATCAACTCTGAATTAGTATCAGTAATTTTAGGAGTCAGTAAAACAATGATGATTCCGGAGATGAAAAATCCGATACTTCCTTCAAGCGTCTTATTTCCGATTTTCGTTTTACCAAATATCTTTCCGCTGAATGCAGCAAAAGTATCGCTGAAAACTAGCACCAGCATTGACATAACAGCAACAGGTTTTGGAAATACTATTACACACATTAAAAAAGCTAAAACAAGATATGTACCTCCGGTAAAAATTGTTTTTTTTCCACCGACCTCATGAGACCTAAGAATATTACCAAAGATCTTCATAAAGAATCCCTGAAATCCCGGATGTTTGAATCTGTAATAATCAATAGTTATCATGAGGATTGTCTGTACTGACAGAAACAAAATGAAAAATTCTCTGCTCCCAAAAAATATGTAAGCAATAGGAATTATCGATGAGAAAAGGTGAATGCCCTTTCTAAATAATTCATTTTTAAGATCGGTCTTTTTAATACTTTCCAAATGTCAAAAAAAAAGCGAGTTAAATTCTCGCTTTTTATTATATAAATTATTTTGAAGTTTAATTTGCAAGTGCAATGTCACCAGGAGCGAATTTGTCATCCTCGACTTTTTTCTTTTTGCCTTTTGAAAGTTCACCGTCATTTTTTAACTCTTCATTTTTTTCAGGTTTTTCATAAGGTGGTAATTCTTCACCTCTCATTATCATATCTATTTCAAATGAATCAAGAGTTTCTCTTTCTAAAAGTGCATCTGACATTATATGGAGTTTGTCAATATTCTCATTTAGAAGTCTTTCTGCTTTATCCATACCTGACTGAATTATTCTTTTAATTTCATCATCTATCAGTATCTGGGTTGATTCACTGTAATCTCTGTGCTGGTTTATCTCCCTTCCCAGAAAGATTTCTTCCTGTTTCTGACCGTAAGAAATTGGTCCGAGCTTTTCACTCATTCCAAATTCACAGACCATTCTTCTTGCCATGCTCGTTGCTCTGTCAATATCGTTACTGGCACCTGTAGTATATTCATTGAATATTAATTTCTCTGCAGCTCTACCTCCCATTGCATATGCAAGCATAGCTTCAAGATATTCTTTAGAGTAAGTATGCTTTTCATCTATCGGTAGATATGTGGTCACACCTAAAGCTCTTCCTCTTGGGATAATAGTTACTTTATGAACGGGATCAGACTCAGGGATCATCTTTGCTACGATTACGTGACCGCTTTCATGATATGCGGTTGTCTTTTTTTCTTTATCTGAAATTATTAAACTTCTTCTTGCAGTTCCCATCATCACTTTGTCTTTGGCTTCTTCAAAGTCATTCATTGTTACATTATCAGAATTCCTTCTGGCTGCTAATAAAGCAGCTTCATTAACTAAGTTAGCAATATCAGCTCCAGAAAATCCGGGAGTTCCTTTTGCAATAATGTCTATACTTATATCATTTGCTAAAGGAGTTTTTCTTGTGTGAACTTTCAGAATTCCTTCTCTTCCTTTTACATCAGGTCTGTCAACAACAACTTGTCTGTCAAATCTACCCGGTCTTAATAATGCAGGATCAAGTATGTCAGGTCTGTTAGTTGCTGCAATTATAATTACGCCGTTATTCTGTTCGAATCCATCCATCTCAATAAGAAGCTGATTCAGAGTTTGTTCTCTTTCATCATGTCCGCCTCCAAGTCCTGCACCTCTGTGTCTACCCACTGCATCTATTTCATCTATAAAAATTATACAAGGGGCATTTTTCTTTCCCTGTTCAAAAAGATCTCTTACTCTGGAAGCTCCAACGCCTACAAACATTTCCACAAAATCTGCACCTGATATAGAAAAGAATGGAACACCTGCTTCACCTGCTACAGCTCTTGCCAGCAAAGTTTTACCGGTTCCGGGAGGACCTAATAAAAGAACACCTCTTGGAATTTTTCCACCGAGCTTTTGAAATTTAGCGGGAGTTTTTAAAAATTCTATTATCTCTGATAACTCTTCTTTGGCTTCATCTGCGCCAGCTACATCATTGAATGTAACTTTTGTACCAGTCTCGCTCAGAAGTTTTGCTTTGGATTTTCCGAAAGAAAAAATATTCTTTCCACCTCCGGCTCCACCTGACTGCATTCTTCTCATTATGATTATCCAGAATGCTATAATCAGTATCCATGGCAATGCTCCAAGCAATGGTGCCATCCATCCGCCGTCATCTTTTTCAATATTAAACTGAACTCCGCTTTCCGTCCAGGTCTTTACGACATTATCATCGATGTTTGTATAAGGAAGGAATACGTTAAATTTATCTATAGTAACAGATCTTCCTCCGACTGTTATGGTTTCTGGAGATTTTAATTTTCCAAGAAATTCATAATTATTGTCAGATTTTTTGATTACTGCACTTTCAATTTTTTTATCATTAAGGAATGTTAAGTACTGATCGTATTTCAATTCGGAAAATTTTCCGTCACTGCCTTTGGTATAAACCATGATCAGAAAAAAGCCGATGAGAATTGCACTCCAGCCTAATACGATCTTAAATACTCTGTTCCAGTTGAACTCTTCGCTGTTATTATTTTTTTTAGGAGTTTTATTGTTAGTCATTTTTTTTTGGATTTAACTTTTTAACACATATATAGCATTTAAATTCCTGTATTTCTGGGCATAATCAAGTCCGTAACCTACTACAAATTTGTTGTCAATCTCAAATCCAATATAATCAATTTTGAAATTCAGATTGGAAACATTTTTTTTAAAAAGCAGACTTGCGAATTTAAGAGAAGCGGGTTTATGCTTTTCGATCAATTTTTTTATAAAGATCACAGAAAGACCTGAATCTACAATATCTTCCACTACGATTATATCTTTGTCCTTTATATCACAATTAAGTTCTTTCAGCATTCTTACTTGACCTGAAGTGATCTTTTCGTCTCCATAGCTTGAAAGTTTCAAAAAATCTATTTCACAATCAATTTTTAACTCACGGATAATATCGGAGAGAAATATAAAGGAACCGTTTAATATACCAATAAATATGGGTTTTTTTCCTTTATAATCTTTGTTGATTTGTTTTGCAATCTGTTTAACTCTTTTTTGAATTTTATCTTTTGAAATAAAACTTTTTAATTCACTCTGATCTTTTCGGGGCAAATTTCTGTAATTTTTTATTTAGGAAAAATCTTTAAAATTAAAAAAACCCACTGAATATTTATACAATGGGTTTTATTAAAAAAAAAATTGTCAATTAAATATTCTCTTCGGCAAGTATTCTTTTATTCTTTCTGATCGCTCTTTCTTTATCCATCTTTTTTTCTACTGATGGTTTTGTAAAGAACATCCTTCTTCTGAATTCTTTTAACAAGCCTGACTTTTCATACTTTTTTTTGAATCTTTTCAGAGCTTTATCTATAGACTCACCGTCCTGTACCAGTACTTTTAACAAATTATTTACCTCTTTTCTTTTAAAAATTTTATAAATATAATTAATTTCGATTTTTATTACAATGAAAGTTTCAATAAGTTTTTAAAAATGTTTTTTATATAAAACAAAATTTCTTAGAACTGTTTAAAACTCTCCTGCTTCAACTTTTCCGCTTGAATATGCGAATCCTGAAAATCCTTCATTACAAGTACTTTGTCATAATATAAAATAGCAGTTGACCTGTTTCCTTTTACATCATTCAGCATTCCCTGAAGAAGATAAATAAAAGCAGTAAATGCATGTTCATTATCCTTGTCAATTTCTTTTGTAATTTCTTCAGCAGTATTTATATATTGTTCCGACTCGAGTAACCTGTTCAGCTTGGCATAACTTAAAGCAGTATAATAATTTGATTCTCTTTTCAGGAATTTACCTGTATATCCTTTGACTCCGCTATCACATTTTTCGGTAACACTTTTCCATCCCGACAGTGCTTCATTCCATTTCCCCAGACCGGCATAGCTGTTAAATAAATATTTCTCAAAAGTCGGATTCTCGGGATATTCCTCATGAAGCGGTAAAGAGTATAACTCAGTCTCCAGATAATTTTTTTCATAAATGAGATTCAGATATGCAAGAACAAATTTTGCTTCAGTCTTTGCATAGACTGAATTTACTGAAGTCTCTTTGATCTGTGCCAGACCTTTTAACTTATCACCTTTAGGGAAAATTATCATAAGTGGTTTTACAACAGGATATCTTTCGGGAATGTAATCAGCGAAATAATTATACAGACCGACTCCGAATATAACTTCTTTGTTATTTTTATTAAGTTCATGTGCCTGCTGAAGAAGATTAAGTGCTTCCTTACCATCTTCCGCCGCTTTGAGCCAGCTTTCCCTGATACTGTTTACCAGACCTCTGTAACCAAGAGCTCCTCCTTTATAAAACATTGCCATATCATCATTCTCATTTTTATCAAGCTTTACATCACATACTTCTATTACTTTATCTACTCTTTTTTCAAACTCATCATCAAGAAATTCATTTTCCCTGTCTATATTTATTTTCCACCAGTCCACCATTGTAAGAAAAAAATAACCTGAAGGATTTGACGGATCATTTAAAATTACCTGATTAAATTCAACTTCAGCCGAATCAAACCTGAGATGATATACATGGTCTATTCCCCTTAATATTTTTTCTTCATTTGATTGAGCAGCAGATATCTGAATAAAAACAGTGAATAATAAAATTGAGAGGAAAGTAATTTTTATATTAAAACAATTTATCAGCATTTATTACAATAATTAATTATCAAAATAGTATTAAAATAGCTTTTTAAAAATACAGATAAAAAAAGACAGCTTATAAAATAAACTGTCTTTTTTATTTCTGAACTATTTAATTCTTAACTATAAAAAAAGTTCCGAATATTTTTAATAATTTGTTTATGGAGTAACTGCAGAAATAAAGTTGGCTGCATTATTGTCAGCAGTAACTGCATCAGCCAGATCTACTAATCCGTCTCCGTTAAGATCTGTAACTACATAGCCGGTAACAAAATTATTTCCATCATTATCAATGTCAGATTGATCGGCTAAATCAATAATTCCATCTTTATTTACATCACCACTGTATATACAGTATTTTGACGCGACAAGTACTGAATTACTTCCGTATGTTTTACTCTGTGAAGTTGTAAAATCATAAGTAGATGTCATTCCCATAGTGACAGCATGTCCGCCGGTCTGACTCCAGGAATTTAATGTATTTCTATGTTCGATCTGAATATAGTATGTTCCTGTGGTTACATTCTGAAATACACATGAAGCTGTAAGACTTTTTCCGTTTAAAACTGCTGTAGATGAATCTACGAGATTGTACGGACTTGAATTATTTCTCAAATATGCAATCAGTGTATCGGAAATATTTAATGTCGCTCCATTATACATTGCTTCAGGTGCTAAAATAATATTCATCTGCGTATATGCCTGACCTGTCAGAATTTTTATGTTGTCCAGATAAAAATTATTTCCAAAACCACTCTTAGCTCTAAATCTCACTCTGTCTGTTCCAGCAGGAAGAGTCCACTGCTTAGTTGCCCATTCATTTGATTCAGGAATAAATTCATTATTGTCTACTCCCGTGGTATTCATTGCATAATCTCCTGTTGCTCCGTCGTAACCAAACAACTGAACTAATGTAAGCCAAGTAGAACCTGCATTTGTTGAATATTGAACAGTTATTGAATCTCTGTCATTAGAGCTGTAAGGTGCATAAGCATAATCATATTGAATATTTCCTGTACCGACTATAGGAGTAAATGTCGGTCCGTTAATATACTGATAAGCTGTACCAGCATTGGCACTAAAGAAATCATAAAAAGATGATCCGCCGCCTGTTCCGTATCCGGTTACATTTGCATCTCTTTTCCAGAACTGTGTACCGCTTCCAGTTCTTGTCCATCCTGACGGAGGGAATGTACCCGATGAAAAATCCTGCTGCATAGAAATTGAAAATGTACCCACAATAGGAGTCAGAGTTCCTGTCATTACATCATTGGAAGTGTTACCATCACCTGATATATGAACCGAATCCTTTATAGTATAAACTGTTCCGGTATTGAATGTCCATGGATCAAAATTAACAGAAGTAGAACTTGCTGCACCAATATTAATATTTTTTGTACTGGTATAACTTCCGGGTGTGATCTTTCTTGTTACAGTAAAAGATGCCGGACCTCCGCCGTTATTATTTGCAACTGTTCCGCTTGGAGTAATAGTTAAAGTTGGATAATAAACTGTTCCTTGATCGCCTATTGATAAAACTTCAACGTCAATCTGTTCGACGGTTGGTGTATATGAATAATTAAAATTCATTTTATAAACATTACTTGTCTGTTGAGAAATTATAACTCCTCTTTCAGGAACGATCACACCTGCACCAGCACCTGACATTCCTGAAGCTCCGATAAGCCAGTTTGATCCGCCATTTGTAGATAGAGATGAATTTGATCCGTAATTTCCAGTATATACTACTGTCGGATCTTCTGAACAAAATCCTGATGCCCAGCCACTGAATCCGGTATTGAAATAAGAAGCCCAGTTAGCACCTGAATTTGTGGATTTATAAATTAAAGAACCTCCCCATTCAGTTCCGAAAAAAAGTTCATCATCAAAGGCAGAATTACACATTGATGGAATTTCACTAGCTGCAGCTGAAAGTTTTGCATCCCATACTTTTCCACCGTCAGTTGACTGAAAGAACTGTGCCTGACCACTACCTGTAACTCCGTCACCTATCATTATTATGTTAGAATTTCCCCATTTAACAATAATATCACATGGACTTCTGAAAGAAGGTCCCGGCTGACCTCCGGTTATAGTTGTACTTATCTCAGTAAAAGAAGACCCTCCGTCAGTTGATTTGTAAAATCCGTCATTATCCGGTGCAAAATAATATACATTCGGATTATTCTGATCCATCTCAAGCGGCTGTCCATAATTACTGAAATTTGCACTAATACTGGTAGTCCAGGTAGCTCCGTAATTTGTTGTCTTTGTTATTCTGTCAGGACTCGAAGTAATTGCACATACCCAGACATTAGTATCCAGAGGACTTACATAAAATGAATGTGCCGAACCGCCACCTGAAACTGAAGCGATGTTTGACCAGTTCTCTCCACTGTTTCTGGATACATATACTGTACTTCCCTGTACCAGAAAGATAGTTTTATTATTATAAGGATGCATACAAAGATTATTACCAATACCTCCGCTTGCTGTTAGTTTCTGGGTCCAGCTTCTGGATAATGATGCTCCTGTAGGCATTGACCAGGTCGCTCCCGCATTAGAAGTATAAATGATTACATTATTTAAACTGCTGACTGCCCATCCGTTATTTGCATCATAATAAAATATATCCACAAGATTTGCCATCATTGGATTTATTTCAAAGTTGAAATAATTACTGCTGCCTGATTTATTATTTCTGATAAATCCGCCACCGCCGGATACATGAACATCATTGCTGGCCGTTCCGCTGACACCTGTAAAATCTGAAATTGTACTAGTTAAAACTGCATTCCATGTTCCGCTGCTGTTCTCTAATAAAGTACCGTTTTCACCGGTTGCAACTGCAAATGATCCGAATAATTTTACATCAGTTAAATTATATGTTGTTCCTGAACTTTGTGAAGTCCAGCTTGCACCTCCGTCAGAGGTAACATAATTTACACCGTTATTTCCTACTACTCTTCCGTTATTTGCATCACTGAAATCTATTCCGTTAAGATCTTCTGAACTAATACCTGAATTACTTGAAGTCCAGTTCACTCCGCCATTAATAGTTTTTCTTACAACGCCTGACTGACCGCACACAAAACCAGTATTTGCATCTACAAAATCTATTGAATAAAGATTAACTGAAACACCTACTAAATAAGGTACAACTGCAGAATTTGTTTTTTGAGTTTTATAAACTGTACTGTTATTCGCTGCTATCCATACGTCATTTCCTAAAGATGTAACATCGTTCATGTTTAAAGCTCCGTTTGGATTTGAAACCCAGACACTACCTCCTGATGCTGATCTGTATAACTGACCTGAGTTACCGACAGCTATTACATTGATTCCGTCAGGAGTAGAGACACTGTTGAATCCCTGAGAGTTCGCCGATTCTGTGAACATAAAAATTCCAAAAAGGCACAGAACAGAGAAAGCAATAATTTTCTTGCTCATGTTTTAATTGATTTTTGATTTATAAAAATTTTGAGTGGTTTAAAATACTACAAATGAATTTGAATTTCAATTATAAACTGATTTTTATGAAATTTTGTATACAAAACTTTTAGAAATGAAAAGCTCCCGAAATTCTGAAATTCCGGGAGCTTTAAATTTATTTTAAATAAAAACTACTAATTTCTAAAATTATTTAAGCAGTATCATTTGCTTTATTTCAGAATATCCGTCTGTTTCCAATCTATAAAAATATAATCCGCTCGCAAAACCATTTCCATCAAACTCAACTGAATATCTACCGGCATTCTGCTTCTCATTGACCAACTCAGCGACTTCATTTCCCAAAACATCAAATACTTTTAGCATCGCATTACCCGTAACTCCTAACTCGTAATTAATAACTGTTTTAGGATTAAATGGATTTGGGTAATTCTGATAAAGGGCAATGCTTTCAGGATTAGTAGTTTCATTCGAATTTATTCCTAAAGGATATTCCAGCAACTGAAACACTACCGTATTATTTCCAGCATTTGGAATTGCAAGTGTATCAGTGTTTTTATTTACATAAATATCAGCGGGATTACTGAGTCCGTTTGCAACTACAACCGCCGGAAGTGAAAAATTTATATCATATCTGACTACAGACTGAATTCCCCATGTTGAAATGTATACATTATCAAATTTATCTAAAGAAATTCCGTCACAGTTACTATAAGGAGTAGAAATGATATTTGAAATTGAAGAGTCTGCAAGATTTACCTGCTTCACCGGTGCGCTTGATCCCCAGCAGCAAACCAGCAATCTGTTTCTGAACTCATCGACATAAACACCATTCGGAGTGTTAGTTGTGTTCGCTACATAGATCCACCATTCACTGTTTGCTGTATTTACTTTGTAGATCCTTCTTGTAGAAAAATCAGTTACGTAAAGTATTCCATTTTCATCAGCAGCAAGATCATTCAGAAAAGTCGAACCTGTTAAAGTTACATTAAATATTTCAGCAGCAGTTGAAAGGTCATATCCCTTGATTCTTGTACCGTTGCAGACATAGACATTATTTCCATAAACAGTAACTCCATGTATCGATCCGCCGACAGTTACAAAATCTGTGACAACTCCTGTCTGACTTCTTTGTGAAATTTTCTGACCCTGTGTATTTGAAACGAGATATCTTTTTCCAATGCTGTCATAAGTTACACTTTCAGGACTGCTGTACTGTGAAAAAAGATCGGTGCTGTGAAAAAATATTGCCGTGGAAAAAATAAATAGTGTGAATAAATTTTTGATCAATTTGATTTATTTTATTTTTGAATAATTTTTTAAATTTTGAATCATATAATACTTAATATAATGAAACATAGATAATCAGAAAATTCCGATAAGACCGAGTATTATGTTTGCTTCACCCTGTGCATTACTTCCAAATACGGATGAACCAAATCCAAGTGTAAAGCTGAAATTGCTTTTAGAAATCTTAGCAAAATCCTGAGTAAGATACAATCTGATCGTTCCGGAATATCCGCCTTCAAGCTCTGATAAATAACCTACCGGTTCTATCGAGCCGTTTACTCTTGCCATTTTAACAGGTATGCTCTGATCAAATTTATCTCCCGAGCTGTAAAAATACTGAAACTGTAATGATGCATCTAATCCGAATTTAAAAAAGTAATCAGCTACAAAATCTGCAAATACAAGTGAACCTGCTTTGATAGTTGCTTCATAAGGATTTTGTTCAATGTAAGCATTCAAAGCATTATAAGTAATTGACGTAGTATCATACTGAAAAGGATATCCGATTCCATAGGGTCTGGGAGTAAATAACTGTTCAGTATGCGGATAAGTTATGATATATTTAGCCCCGCCCGTAAATCTCCAATCACTGATTGCGTAAGACAAAAACATGTTCAAATTATTTGTCCAGGTATTTCCGTAACCGCCCTGCGGATTATCAAGATATCTCTTTGGACGTGAAGACGGAATTGTCAGTCCCCCGCCGGCATAAAAACTGAACTTGTCTGACAGAGATACTTTTCTTTCATAAGATAATTCCAGATCCTGAAACGGACCGCGTGGCTTTATGAATTCCTCCTGAGGCTTTACATCTGTAGTGGAAGAATAAGATTTCATTTCAGTGAATGTGAACGGAAATCTGATGATAACTTTATTTAATCCTTTCCAGTGATATTGTCCTGTAAGAATTGCTCCCGTCTTTCTGAAATATCCTCCCTGATCGCTTCCCTTATTATACTGGAAATATGATTTTTTTATCTCATGAGTCTCTCCCGCAGGATCAAAATATTTTTCTGCGGAAGAATAATTATAAGAAAGCTCAATCTTAAAAATATCCTTTTCATTCACAAAAGGATCATCACCTGTCAGTATCCATAACTGTTGTCTTACCGGATAATTAAAATTCGCAGGTGTAAGAAAATCCAGACCATTGTTGCTGAACTGTGCAAAAGCATTGCAGCTTATAAAAATCAAAATACATAAAAATATTTTTTTCATCAGTGTTTAATTTGATTAACAAAAAATTTTAATTCAGTTCATTTTTGATCAGTTGAGATTCTATCCATTCATCTATAATTTTTTCCAGTAAAGGAAGAGGAATAGCACCATTCTTTAATACCTGATCATGAAAATCTTTTACATTAAAATTTTCGCCTAATCTAGTTTCAGCAGTTTTTCTTAGTTCTTTTATTTTTAGCTCACCGATCTTATAAGCCAGTGCTTGACCATTCCATGAAATATATCTGTCGATCTCTGTCTGAATGTCATGATCGGAATTTGGAGTATATTTTTTCATAAACTCAAACGCTTCTTCCCGTGTCCATTTTTTATCATGAATTCCTGTATCAACTACTAATCTGCAAGCTCTCCATATTTCAAAAGTCAACGCACCATAAAGCTGGTATAGATCTTCATACATTTCTGTTTCGTATCCAAGACTCTCAGCATAAAGTCCCCAGCCCTCGACAAATGCAGTAACGCTATAATCTCTTCTGAATTTTGGGAGTCCTTTAAGCTCCTGAGCAATTGAGATCTGCAGATGATGTCCGGGGACAGCTTCATGAAGTGCAAGCGCTGTCATGGTATATTTTGGTCTCGAAGGAAGATTAAATGTATTCACATAAAATAATCCGGGCCTCGATCTGTCTTCAGGAGCGCTGTAATAATATGCCTGCGGTGCTGACGCTGCTCTGTATTCTTCCATTTCAAAAAGATCATAATCTGCTTCGGGAAGTGTACCGAATAATTCAGGAAGTTTTGCATCCATATTTGTAAGTATATCTCTGTATCCCTTTAATAGATCTTCCTTATCAGTAAAATAAAACTGAGTATCCGTTTTCAGAAAATCATTAAATTCTGACAGTGTACCTTTAAACCCGGTCTCGTCTTTTACTCTTTCCATTTCTGCTGAAATTCTGCTAACTTCAGAAAGACCAATGTTATGGATCTCATCTGCTGTAAGATCAAGTGTGGTATAACTTTTTATGGAATATTCATATCTTTCCTTACCGTTGGGAACAGCCCAGATCCCTGCATCAATTCGGCATACAGGTAAATATTCATTTTTTACAAAATCATATAATTTTTGATATGAAGGATTAATTACCGTTGCAATTATTTCTTTAAGCTCTTTTTTTGCAAGCTCCATTTCCTCATCGGACATTTTATTATCCTTTTCTACAACGGAGTAAAATATAGATTTTTCAATTTCCTTATTCATAATATTTTCCATTTGAGGCAGTGTCTGATCCATCAGAAATACAGGCATTACATATCCCTGAGACATACCCTTTCTCATATTATCAATCGTATTATTGAATTTACTTTCAAGCTGTCTTAGTCTGGAAAAATATTTCTGATATTCTTCATAAGTAGTAACCGGCTGCACATTTACTATTTGAGGTGCACCAATATGAATACCACTTTGCTGACCAAGCGGCATCAGATACCAGTTAAATTTTTCACCTTCCAAATCTTCTTCAAGTGATGACAGGAAAAGATCATAATTAAGTTTATTGCTTTCGGAAAGACTATTATAATCAATCGATTTCAACCTTGCTATATAAGCCCTTGCGGAATCATAATATTCAATGTTTGCAGCTTCAGAATTATCCGAAAGCATATCATCATATCTGTGATCGCCGTCGTATGTAGCACCTTCGGGATATGTGCGGAGATTATACTCGACCCGGTCAGCAAATATCTGATTAAGTTCATCATCCGGTCCGGCAATACAAACATTACCTGTAACTGAAATAAATGTAAAACAAAAGAGTAGAGTTTTGAAAAAATTAATATAGATTTTCATATTATTATAAAATAATTTATCGAATTAATTTATTATTTTTTTAGAATAAAAAAGTTTACCAAAAATAAAAAAATCTGTCCATAATAACTAAATACTATTTTAAGGAAATTACGGAACAAAAATTCGTGGCACAGATTATTAATCTGTGTCAAGCTGATTCGGAAATAATGAGAGCAGATTCGTAACAGGTTATCAATCTGAGTAATGGAGTTATATCATAAATTTTCAGTGATCTTATCCAGAGCTTTCTTTGACTTTTGAAGCTCCTCATTTGTTTTATTATACATATCATTAAAATCATTGTCCTTAAATATTTCCTTTGACTTCTCATAAAATTCAATACACTTTTCATAATTTGCCTGTCCGGATTCTAGTTCTGCAAGTAGTGAAAAACTTTTACCTGTTGTATAATAAATTTCGCCTGTTCTAAATGGTGTAAGATTTGAAGCAGGAATATTCAGCAGTTCATTCAGACAGCTTAATGCCTTTTTAAAATATTCAGGATCACTTTCTGTTACTCCAAGCATCAGATATGTATCACTTAAATTATATAAAGTATTTGAATAAAGAACAGGTGTATTTTCAGATGATCTAACTTCCAGAGCTTTCATGTAAGACTCCATAGATTTCCGGTAGTTTAATTTTTTATCCGAGATGCCTGCCAGTAGAAAATAAACATTGCCTATATTATTGTGAGCCATTCCGTATTGATTTGGATATTTTTCCTTTAAATAAATTTTCAATGTATCGCTGTAAAGATTTAATGCAGTTCCAAGATTAAGTGCTCCGTTTTCAATTTGTGAAAGCCTTGCGTAAGTATTCGCTAAGTTGACCTTTGAATATGCGAATCCTCTCGGATCAATTTCGGCAGTCCTTAACTTGAGTGAATCTTCAAAGCATTCTGCAGCTTTTGATAAATTTAATTTTGCATCCTCATCATCACTAAGCATAAGATAAGCAGCACCTAGACTATTTTTTACCTGTGCATATTCTAACGGATATTCATCTTTAGAATATATATTCAGAGCTTCTTTAAAAAGATCAATTGCCTTGAGACAATTTTCTCTTTTATTTTCAGATTCCGCAAGTACTGAGTGAGAATTTCCAATTCTATTTTTTATAAGTGCAGATTCTGAAGGCTGCAGATCAAGATCCGATCTGCTAAATATTTTATTAAAATAATTTATAGACTTCAGACTGTTTTCCTTAGCATTTTCCAGTTTGGATAAAGACCAGTATGACATTCCAAGATATCTGAGCGCACTGAATATTTTTTGTCTGTCATTAATATTATCAGCCAGCTCATAAACTCTTTCAAATGCTTTTATAGAAAGTCTTAAATACTTTAAAATTTCTATACTTACACTTCCGTTATCATAAGCTCTTTCTCCAGCCATCTGCAGTGCTTCTGCATCATCTTTAAAAATCTCTATTATTTCTTCAAACAATTCGACATTCGAAATTTCAGTCTCAGGTTTTACAATATATTCAAGGTAAGCATCTTCAGCCCAGACTAAATTTTTCTTTGAGAGATGAACAAATTCTTTTTCTTCAAGTGACTTTATCCAGCCCGTCCATTCAAAATCCTTTCCTTCCAGTTCAGACTGCCCTGCTACTTTCTTTATCCGATCCATTTTAAAATAAGTGTTATCTTCATACACCCCGCATACATACAGACTTCTCATTGATCTTAAAATTGTTTTTTCAATTGTGCCTGACTGCTCGAATCTTCTCTGCATTTCATTAAGTTTCATGAATATAGATCCGATAGTTCCATTAAAACTAATGTGTTCCCATTGCCGTCCCATCCTGTCTGCAATTATTTTCCCTTCCTCATGTGAGACCTTTCCAATTTCAAAAATATTTTCACCGAATAATATATCTGCATCGAGATTATTCTCTATCAGCTTGTTTCTTGCTTTTGTAAATTCTTTTCCTGAATGACATGTAACTATTACAGGAATGTCCTTTGCCTTTGCAGTCTTAAACAATTGAGGAAAACTTTCCTGCTTCTCTACAAAATTCTGAAAGTCATCAATGAAAATTAATCTGTTCTTGCTATATCTATAATATGCAGGAAGTAAAAAATGACTCATTAAAATACTTCGTGTTGCAAGTATGTAAAATTTTCCGTTATATTTTTTTACTGCATTATAAAATGCTCTGGTCTTTCCACTTAATGGCGGACCTGTTAACATCGCATTTTTCTTTTCCGACAGGACTTTTTTAAGAAATAAGTCCACTTCCCTTTCGAAATAAAAATCTTCAAAGGGTCTCTCATTTAACAGATCTTTTGGTAAAATTTTCTTTGAATTTTTCCAGATAAGAGAATAATAATTACTCATATCTTTATGGTTTTTATAAAAGTATCCGACTACAGGAATTAGTATGGAAAGTGCAATTCCAATAAATGTTAGAATTAATGTCAGGTCCAATGAGGTGATTTATTTTTCAAAAATATATAAAGGTCAGGAGAATTGAAATGAAGTTTTTGTTTGTGAGGATTTAATTAAGTTTTTCATTTTTATGATTAATTTATAAATTTAAGGTTGAACAAAGCTTCGCTTGCAGAAGCTTTGTTTATCAACTTTCCATCATCCCTGACAATTAAAAATAAAAAATGAATAATTGAAAAATCTTCTTCAGGGATGATGAAAATAATTTTTTTAATTGATCAAAAAAAAACATTCAGATCTAATTTCCAAAATCAAATTATCCTTTTAAAATTAGATTAAAATGTCATTTGATTTATGAAGTTTTCAGTAACATGAATAATGGCATAATTTTTCAATCTCATATTTTAATACATTTATAAGGAATATCTTTATAGATATAATATTGTCTCATAAATTCTACTGCCCTATATTCAAAAAAATAAACATATTTATTTCTACTTATTTTACATTACTAAAGTGCAGTTTATTTTTAATAAATTGATTTAAATAAAAATTAATGCTTTCAATTTTGTAAGTTTTAATTAATAAAATTTTCTATAATTTAGTTTTTAAATTTTGTTACTTAACATGAAAAAAGTACTTGCTGTCGTAGGACCCACTGCATCCGGTAAAACTTCTCTATCTATAAAAGTAGCCGGAAAAATTAATGGTGAAATTATTTCTGCTGATTCGAGACAGGTATATAAAAATATTCCGATTGCAACTGCACAACCGTCTGAGGATGATCTTAAAATAGTAAAACATTATTTTATAAATGAACTTGAACTTTCAGATGAATTTAGTGCAGGTCAGTTTGGGATAAAAGGCAGAGAAATAATATCTGATATTTTTAGCAGAGGAAAATTACCGGTAATTACAGGAGGGAGCGGACTTTATATAAGATCAATAATTGACGGCTTGTTTGAAAATGATTCAAAGTCTGATGAGATCAGAGAAAAATTATATTCTGAATATGAAAAACACGGAGAAGAATATTTATATAATGAATTATATAATGTTGACCCTGTAACATTTGAAAAAATTCCAAAAGGCAAACACAGAAGAGTGATCAGAGCATTGGAAGTTTATTATACAACAGGAAAAAAAATATCTGAACTGCAGAATGAATTGCCCGAAATTGATTTCAAAACTGTTCAGATTGGATTAAATCATGACAGAAAAATTTTATATGAAAGAATAAATAACAGAGTTGATGCAATGTTATCGAATGGATTAACTGATGAAGTAAAAAAATTACTTGAATCAGGATATCATTTTAAAAATAATTATTCTGTAGATACCGTTGGGATAAAAGAAGTTATAAAATTTTTAGAAGGAGAATATGATTTGGAATATATGAAGGAAATGATCAAACAAAACAGTAGACGATATGCAAAGCGCCAGATGACCTGGTTTAGAAAAGATAAAAGAATTCATTGGATAAATATGGAAGAACATTCTGAGGAGGAAGTTGTAAATTTAGTTTTGGAAATATTTAAATCTGAGAAATTCATTCCCCTATTTAATAATTAAAAATTCATGGAAATTTATTTCTACAAAGAAAGTTAAAATAAATTTCTATATATTGTTCACACTCTAAACCCCCAAATTATTACCCCAAAGAAAAATGATTTGAAAAGTATTTTATTCATTTTATATTTTTGAGTAAAATATTTATTTATTAAACAAAAAAATTTATTAAGTATGAAAACTTTTTTTCTTGCTTTTGCAATAATTGCATTGTTCTGTGTAAATTCATTTTCGCAATTGGGGAATAATAATATGACCTTACTTGCAAATATTAATAACCGAACGACTCCTTATGCTGCTGTCTGGGGATATGAAGATCCAAAAGACGGAAGAGAATATGCCATCATTGGTACATTTGACGGAACTTCTTTTGTTGATATTACCGATCCTTACAATATACATGAAGTAGGTTTTGTGCCTTCTACCAGTCCGGGCAATTCAAATAATTCCTGGCGTGAAATGAAAACATATTCACATTATGCATATATTGTATCTGAAGTACCAAACAGCGGAGTGCAGATCATAGATCTTCAGTATCTGCCTGACTCTGTAAGATATGTTAAGAAATTTTTATTTACAGGTTATTCAGATTCTCATTCTATTTCTCAGGAAGGACCTTATTTATATTTGAACGGATCAAATTCCGGTATCGGAAACGGTATCACAGTATTGGATCTGACATCAAATCCTGAAACTCCTGTAATAAGAGGAAGCTATAATATAGATTATGTGCATGACTGCAGAGTAAAAAATGATACAATTTATGCAGCTAACATTTATATAAGTAAAGTAAGTATTATCAGTGCTGTTAATAAAAATTCTTTGTCATTGATTTCTTCTTTTATCAATCAGCCAAATTCAGGACCGCATAATACTGCTGTGACATCTGACAGTAAATATATTCTTGTTACTGACGAAATTGGAAACAGCCCCAGACAATTAAAAATATGGAACCGTGAAGATCTTGGAGATATTACTTATGTGTCCGGTTGGCAGCCTACCGGCATTACAACTGCAATCGTTCACAATGTAGAAGTATATGGAAATTATGCATTAGTTGCTCATTACAGAGCAGGTGTAAGATTAGTGGATATTACAAATAAATCTGCTCCAACAGAAGTTGCATGGTTTGATACTTATCCAGCGAGTAATTCTGGCAGTTACAGTGGCTGCTGGGGAGTCTATATGTTTCCATCAGGAAAAATAATAGCATCTGATATGCAGACAGGACTTTATGTATTAAAGACTCCATTCAATATAACTATGGCAGTGGAAGGTTTTTATAACAGTGCCACAAATCAGATGAACATTTCTGATACTGTAAGAGCATACCTGAGAAATAGTAATTCACCATACAGTATTGTGGATTCTTCAAAAGCTCTAGTTAGTTCTGCAAATTTAACAGGAAAGTTTGATTTCTTTAATGCACCTGCCGGAAGTTATTATCTTGTTATGAAACACAGAAATACTGTAGATACCTGGAGCAGTGCGACTCCTATTGATTACAATCCTATGAAAATGAATAGTTATAATTTTACAGATGCTTCTTCAAAAGCTTATGGTAACAACATGAGTCAGGTTGATTTTTCCCCAGTAAAGTATGGAGTTTATAGTGGTGATGCTAACAGGGATAATGCTATAGATCTTGCAGATCTTGGTTTGATCGATAATGATGCTTCAAATTTTACTACAGGCTATTTTCCAACGGATGTAAACGGAGACAATATTACAGATCTTGATGACGTCACTCTGACAGATAATAATTCATTTAATTTTATAACTGCGATAGTTCCATAATAAAGATTTGAAATAAATTTTAATATTAATTCTTCCGGATATAACTTTGATAAGATCCGGAAGAATTTTTTTTAAAAACTCCACCTACATTTCACTGTCCCCAAAAAATTATGAGAGACTCTGCGATACAAAAAAATATAATTACCCATTCTTAATTCCTAATTCATATACCGGCATTGCCAAAACCAAAAATCATTTTTAAACTGTTACTGCTCATTCACTTTTTTACAAAGGGGAGGTTGGGAGGGGTTTGTAGAATTGAGTTTAATTTGACTCCACTATTTA